>NZ_JBAKFR010000003.1:118971-407261 GCF_053484295.1 Martelella sp. AMO21009 | reverse complement strand
AGCCCTTCCTGATGCCGATCGAAGACGTGTTCTCGATCTCCGGCCGCGGCACGGTTGTGACCGGTCGCGTCGAGCGCGGCATCATCAAGGTTGGCGAGGAAGTCGAGATCGTCGGCATCAAGGACACGCAGAAGACCACGGTTACCGGCGTTGAAATGTTCCGCAAGCTGCTCGACCAGGGCCAGGCCGGCGACAACATCGGCGCGCTTATCCGCGGCGTTCAGCGCGATCAGGTCGAGCGCGGCCAGATTCTGTGCAAGCCCGGTTCGGTTACCCCGCACACCGTGTTCAAGGCAGAAGCCTACATCCTGACGAAGGACGAAGGCGGCCGTCATACGCCGTTCTTCACCAACTATCGTCCGCAGTTCTACTTCCGCACCACGGACGTGACCGGTGTTGTCACACTGCCGGAAGGCACGGAAATGGTTATGCCGGGCGACAACGTCACGGTTGACGTCGAGCTGATCGTTCCGATCGCGATGGAAGAAAAGCTGCGCTTCGCTATCCGCGAAGGCGGCCGCACGGTTGGTGCCGGCATCGTCGCCTCGATCATCAAGTAAGCGGCTGGCCCTGAGGGCTTGACGCAAATATGCCAGGGGCGGGTCAGCCGCCCCTGCAGATGTTTGAAAAGCCGGCAAGCCCGGGCTGCAAGTTAGCAACGCGCCTGATCGAAGAGAGATGGCGGAGATAAGAACAAGACAAGGACGAGTCGCATGAACGGCCAGAATATCCGCATCCGCCTGAAGGCGTTTGATCACCGGATCCTTGATGCCTCCACGCGTGAGATCGTTTCGACGGCAAAGCGCACGGGCGCCAATGTTCGCGGTCCGGTTCCGCTTCCGACGCGGATCGAGAAGTTCACGGTCAACCGTGGCCCGCATATCGACAAGAAGAGCCGCGAGCAGTTTGAAATGCGCACCCACAAGCGCCTGCTCGACATTGTCGACCCGACCCCGCAGACCGTTGACGCGCTGATGAAGCTCGATCTGGCTGCCGGCGTGGACGTTGAAATCAAGCTCTGATTTTCAGGGTTAGGGATAACTAAACGGGACCAATCGCTGGGCGCTTTATGGAAGCGCGCATGATGTCCCAAAAAGAGACACGCCGGAGGCTTTGCCGAAGGCCGGAACTCTAAAAGGAACGAACCGATGCGTTCAGGTGTGATAGCACAGAAGGTGGGAATGACCCGCGTCTTCACAGACGCAGGAGAGCATATCCCTGTAACAGTTTTGCGAATGGAAGGCTGCCAGGTCGTTTCCACGCGCACCAAGGAAAAGAACGGCTACACCGCCGTTCAGCTCGGCGCCGGCCGCTCGAAGGTCAAGAACACCTCGAAGGCCCTGCGCGGTCACTTCGCCGCCGGCTCTGTTGAGCCCAAGGCCAAGCTCGTCGAATTCCGCGTGTCGGAAGAAAACCTGCTCGATGTTGGCGCCGAACTGACGGCCAGCCACTTCGTTTCGGGCCAGCTCGTCGACGTCACCGGCACCACCATCGGTAAGGGTTTTGCCGGTGCCATGAAGCGCCACAACTTCGGCGGTCTTCGCGCCACGCACGGCGTGTCGATCTCGCACCGCTCGCACGGCTCGACCGGTTCCAACCAGGACCCGGGCAAGGTCTGGAAGGGCAAGAAGATGGCCGGTCACATGGGCCAGACCCGCGTCACCACGCAGAACCTCGAGGTTGTCCGCACCGATGAAGAGCGCGGCCTGATCCTCGTCAAGGGCGCCGTTCCCGGTTCGAAGGGCGCCTGGATTACGGTTCGCGATGCCGTGAAGTCCGGTGTTCCTGAAAATGCGCCGCGGCCTGCCGGCCTGCGTGCGGCTGAAACCAATGGAGCCGAATAATGGATCTCACAGTTAAAACACTTGAGGGCAAGGACGCCGGTAAAGTCAGCCTGAAGGACGAGATCTTCGGCCTGGAACCGCGCGAAGACATTCTCGCCCGCATGGTGCGCTACCAGCTCGCTGCCAAGCGTCAGGGTACGCACAAGGTCAAGGGACGCTCCGAAGTGTCGCTGACCGGCGCCAAGATGTACAAGCAGAAGGGCACGGGTAACGCCCGCCACCACGCCAAGCGTGCGCCGCAGTTCCGCGGCGGTGGTGTTGCCCATGGTCCGGTCGTTCGCGATCACTCGCACGATCTGCCGAAGAAGGTTCGCGCGCTTGCCCTGAAGCATGCGCTGTCGACCAAGGCGAAGTCCGAAGACCTGATCATCATCGATGACCTGGTCGCCAAGGAAGCCAAGACCAAGGCGCTGCTCGCGCAGTTCACCGGTCTCGGTCTCGACAACGCGCTGATCATCGGCGGTTCCGAGGTCGACGGCAACTTCAAGCTGGCGGCCCGCAACATTCCGAATATCGATGTTCTGCCGGTCCAGGGCATCAATGTGTATGACATCCTGCGCCGCGGCAAGCTCGTGCTGTCGAAGTCTGCGGTCGAAGCTCTGGAGGAGCGGTTCAAATGAGCGATATCCGCCATTACGACGTGATCGTTTCGCCGGTCATCACTGAAAAATCGACCCTTGTTTCCGACAACAACCAGGTCGTGTTCAACGTTGCCAAGACTGCAAGCAAGCCCGAGATCAAGGCCGCCGTCGAAGAACTCTTCGGCGTCAAGGTCAAGGCGGTCAACACGCTTGTACGCAAGGGCAAGATCAAGCGCTTCCGGAATTTCTCCGGCAAGCAGAAGGACGTCAAGAAGGCGATCGTCACCCTGGCTGAAGGCCAGTCCGTGGACGTGACGACCGGCGTTTGAAACAGACCCGTTAGGGTAAAGACCCAATAGGGAATGAGAAAATGGCATTGAAAACATTCAATCCGACAACGCCGAGCCAGCGCCAGCTGGTGATCGTCGAGCGTTCGGAGCTTTACAAGGGCAAGCCCGTCAAGGCTTTGACGCAGGGCCTGTCTTCGAAGGGTGGCCGTAACAATTATGGCCGCGTGACGGCGCGCTTCCAGGGCGGTGGCCACAAGCGCACCTATCGCATGATCGACTTCAAGCGCCGCAAGTTCGGCGTCGAGGGCACGGTCGAGCGTCTTGAGTACGACCCCAACCGGTCGGCCTTCATCGCGCTCATCAACTACGCCGACGGCGAACTGGCCTATATCCTTGCTCCGCAGCGTCTGGCTGTCGGCGACAAGGTGCAGGCTGCCGATAGCGCGATTGACGTGAAGCCGGGCAATGCGATGCCGCTGCAGAACATTCCGGTCGGCTCGATCGTTCACAACGTCGAGATGAAGCCGGGCAAGGGCGGTCAGATCGCCCGTTCGGCAGGCACCTATGTTCAGCTCGTCGGTCGCGACCAAGGCATGGCGATCCTTCGCCTCAACTCCGGCGAACAGCGTCTGGTGCCGGGCTCTTGCCTTGCAACGATCGGCGCTGTATCGAACCCCGACCATTCCAACACGAATGACGGCAAGGCCGGTCGTTCGCGCTGGCGGGGCAAGCGTCCGCATGTTCGCGGCGTCGTCATGAACCCGATCGACCACCCGCACGGTGGTGGTGAAGGCCGCACGTCGGGTGGCCGTCACCCGGTCTCGCCCTGGGGCAAGCCCACCAAGGGCAAGCGTACGCGCAAGAACAAGTCGACCGACAAGTTCATCATGCGTTCGCGCCACCAGAAGAAGAAATAAGAGAGGTAGTCTGAAATGGCTCGTTCAGTATGGAAGGGACCGTTTGTTGACGGCTATCTTCTCAAGAAGGCTGAGAAGGTTCGTGAAGGCGGCCGCCACGAAGTGATCAAGATCTGGAGCCGTCGCTCCACGATCATGCCGCAGTTCGTCGGTCTCACCTTCGGCGTCTACAATGGTTCGAAACACATTCCGGTCTCGGTATCGGAAGACATGGTCGGCCACAAGTTCGGCGAATTCGCGCCGACCCGTACCTATTATGGTCACGGCGCCGACAAGAAGGCGAAGAGGAAGTAACAATGGGCAAGGCAAAAGCCGCGCGCCGGCTTAAGGAAAATGAGGCGCAGGCCGTTACGCGCACCATCCGCGTCAGCCCGCAGAAGCTCAACCTCGTCGCCGCCATGATCCGCGGCAAGAAGGTTGACCGGGCGCTGGCCGAACTCGAATTCTCGCAGAAGCGGGTTTCGGATACGGTCCGCAAGACGCTGGAATCGGCGATCGCGAATGCAGAAAACAACCACGATCTCGACCCTGACCAGCTCATCGTCGCAGAAGCCTATGTCGGCAAGTCGATTGTCGCCAAACGCTTCATGGTTCGTGGCCGGGGCCGCGCATCGCGCATCCTGAAGCCGTTCTCGCACCTGACGATCGTCGTTCGCGAAGTCGAAGAGGAGGCCGCATAATGGGTCAGAAAATCAATCCGATCGGCTTCCGCCTCGGTATCAACCGCACCTGGGACAGCCGCTGGTTCGCAGACAACCATGAATATGGCAAGCTTCTTCACGAAGACCTGAAGATCCGCAACTATATTCAGAAGGAACTGAAGCAGGCCGGCGTTTCCAAGGTCGTGATCGAGCGTCCGCACAAGAAGTGCCGTGTGACGATTCACTCGGCTCGTCCGGGCCTGATCATCGGCAAGAAGGGCGCTGACATCGAAAAGCTGCGCCGCAAGCTCGGCACGATGACGGATTCGGAAATGCACCTCAACATCGTTGAAGTGCGCAAGCCGGAAACCGACGCCACGCTGGTTGCACAGTCGATCGCTCAGCAGCTCGAGCGCCGTATCGCGTTCCGCCGCGCCATGAAGCGTTCGGTTCAGACCGCCATGCGCATGGGCGCCGAAGGCATCCGTATCGTTTGCGGCGGCCGTCTCGGCGGCGCGGAAATCGCCCGTACCGAATGGTATCGCGAAGGCCGCGTTCCGCTTCACACGCTGCGCGCCGACATCGACTACGGCACGGCCGAAGCTGAAACCGCATACGGCATCTGCGGCATCAAGGTCTGGATCTTCAAGGGCGAAATCCTTGAGCACGATCCGATGGCCTCCGAGCGTCGCGCGACCGAAGGCGACAACAAGGGTAACAGCGGCAACAATCGCCGCCGTGAGAACGCCTGATTTCAGGCGTTCGGCGAAGTTCGGAGATAAAAGAAAATGTTGCAGCCAAAGCGTACAAAGTACCGCAAGCAGTTCAAGGGCCGCATCCATGGCGTTGCCAAGGGCGGCAGCGACCTGGCTTTCGGTGAATATGGGCTGAAGGCGCAGGAACCCAACCGCGTCAACGCACGCGAGATCGAGGCGGCCCGCCGCGCGATCACCCGTCACATGAAGCGTGCCGGCCGTGTATGGATCCGTATTTTCCCCGACGTTCCGGTCACCTCGAAGCCGACCGAAGTGCGTATGGGTAAAGGTAAGGGCGGCGTCGACTATTGGGCAGCCAAGGTCAAGCCCGGCCGGATCATGTTCGAAATCGACGGCGTGAGCGAAGACATTGCCCGCGAAGCCCTGCGCCTCGGCGCTGCCAAGCTTTCGGTCAAGACGCGCTTCATCCAGCGCATTGCCGAATAAGGAGTGGTACTGATGAAAACCTCTGACGTACACGCCATGTCCGAAGACCAGCTCAAGGACAAGCTCGCCGAGCTGAAGAAGGAGCAGTTCAACCTGCGCTTCCAGAAGGCGACCGGTCAGCTGGAGCAGACGGGCCGCATCAAGCAGGTTCGCCGCGACATCGCGCGTGTAAAGACAATCGCAAGCCAGAAGGCTTCGGCCTCCAAGGCCTGAACGTAAGGGACCGACAAGAAAATGCCTAAACGCATCCTGCAAGGCGTTGTCGTTAGCGACAAGAACGATAAAACGGTCGTCGTCCGGGTTGAGCGTCGTTTCGCCCACCCGCTTCTCCAGAAGACCGTACGCCGCTCGAAGAAGTACAAGGCGCACGACGCCGAGAACCAGTACAAGACCGGGGATACCGTATTCATCGAAGAATGCGCTCCGGTTTCCAAGGACAAGCGCTGGAAGGTGGTTTCCACCGTTTCCGCCGACGCCTGATCCGTAAATACCGGCAGTATTTCGCTGCGGCCCTTGCGCTTTGGCGAAATTTCTGTATGTAGCACGGCAGATGTGCAAAGGGCGTCCGGCAACGGGCGGCCTTTTCCGTAAGGGCGCTGCCCAGGTTTGGGCCGGATCCTCGATCCACATGGCGTTCCTGAAAGACGCTACACCAAGACGCTCCGGCTCTTGACCTCGCATCGCCTCAAGGCGGCGCGATGGGCCGGGTAGGGAATTTGAGCGGCCGCAGGCTCCAGAGGTTGGGGCAGGCGGGCGCTTCGTACGTGTCGATTAAGCTGGTCTAGGGGGTGTTCCCAACCGGGCCGGTAACAACAAGAAGGCGACCTGATATGATTCAGATGCAAACAAACCTCGACGTGGCGGATAATTCCGGCGCACGTCGTGTCATGTGCATCAAGGTTCTGGGCGGCTCCAAGCGTAAATATGCCTCGGTCGGCGATATCATCGTCGTATCCGTGAAAGAGGCTGTTCCGCGCGGACGCGTCAAGAAGGGCGATGTGATGAAGGCCGTCGTCGTGCGCACGGCGAAGGACATCCGCCGCGCTGACGGCTCGGTCATCCGCTTCGACGGCAATGCCGCCGTTTTGATCAACAACAACAAAGAGCCGATTGGTACGCGTATCTTCGGGCCGGTTCCGCGCGAGCTGCGTGGCAAGAGCCATATGAAGATCATCTCCCTGGCTCCTGAAGTTCTGTAAGGGAGCGCGGACAATGCAGAGAATCAAGAAGGGCGACAAGGTCGTCGTCATCGCCGGTAAGGACAAGGGTCGCACCGGTGAAGTGGTCGCGGTTTCCCCGAAGGATGACCGCGCCGTCGTTTCCGGCATCAATGTCGTGCGTCGCCACCAGCGCCAGACGCAGACCACCGAAGCCGGCATCATCGCCAAGGAAGCGCCGATCCATCTGTCGAACCTCGCGATCGCCGATCCCAAGGACGGCAAGCCGACCCGCGTCGGCTACAAGGTCGAAGGCGAGAAGAAGGTCCGCTATGCAAAGCGTTCGGGAGGAGTGATCGATGGCTGAAGCTAAGTACGAGCCGCGCCTGAAGAAGGTTTACGGCGAAAAGATCCGCGCCCAGCTGCAGGAGCAGTTCTCCTACGCCAACGAAATGATGATCCCGCGTCTGGACAAGGTCGTGATCAACATGGGCGTCGGCGAAGCGGTTGGCGATTCGAAGAAGCCGGCCAATGCCGCTGCCGATCTGGCCGCGATTTCCGGTCAGAAGGCGGTCGTTACCCATGCCCGCAATTCCATCGCAGGCTTCAAGGTCCGCGAAGGCATGCCGATCGGCGCCAAGGTGACGCTGCGCGGCAACCGCATGTATGAATTCGTTGACCGCCTCGTCAACATCGCGCTTCCGCGCGTTCGCGACTTCCGGGGCCTCAATCCGAAGAGCTTTGACGGGCGTGGCAACTTCGCCATGGGCGTCAAGGAGCACATCGTGTTTCCCGAGATCGAATACGACAAGGTCGATCAGATGTGGGGCATGGATATTATCGTTTGCACGACGGCTGCAACGGACGACGAAGCACGGGCGCTTTTGACGGCGTTCAACTTCCCGTTCCGCAAGTAACCGTAACGACGAGCGTAGAAAAGGAACAACGACATGGCGAAGACAAGCGCAGTCGAAAAGAACAAGCGCCGCCGCGAGACGGTTGCCCGGGATGCTGAAAAGCGTGCCGCGCTGAAGGCGATCATCAAGGACCAGAAGCTTCCGATCGAGGAGCGCTTCCGCGCGACCCTGAAGCTTGCCGACATGCCGCGCGACGGCTCCAAGACGCGCATCCGCAACCGTTGCGAAGTATCGGGTCGTCCGCGTGCGTATTACCGCAAGCTGGGTATGTCCCGTATCGCACTTCGTGACCTTGGCAACACCGGCAAAGTGCCGGGCGTCGTCAAGTCGAGCTGGTAAGGAGGCGTCCCCATGGCAATGTCCGATCCCCTGGGCGATATGCTCACCCGTATCCGCAACGGCGCCTCGCGCCGCAAGACGTCCGTGACCACGCCGGCTTCCAAGCTGCGCGCGCGCGTTCTCGACGTCCTGCAGTCTGAAGGCTACATCCGCGGCTACACCCAGACCGACTTCGACAACGGCAAGTCCGAGATCGAAATCGAGCTGAAGTACTACGAAAACGCGTCCGTGATCCGCGAGATCGCCCGCGTTTCCAAGCCGGGCCGCCGGGTTTATGTCTCGGTCAAGTCCATTCCGCAGGTCGCAAACGGTCTGGGTATCACGATCCTCTCCACCCCCAAGGGTGTGATGGCTGATCACCAGGCGCGCGAACAGAATGTTGGTGGCGAGGTTCTCTGCTCGGTCTTCTAAGGCTTGAGTAGATCCTCCTAGCGAAACAGACAGGTAAAACAAATGTCTCGTATCGGTAAAAAGCCCGTTCAGGTTCCCAAGGGTGTGACTGCGTCGGTGGACGGCCAGAAGATCACAGCCAAGGGCCCGAAGGGCGAACTGTTCTTCGTCGCCAATGACGAAGTCAGCGTTTCGATGGAACACGGCGCGATCGTCGTTTCCCCGATCAACCAGTCCAAGGAAGCCCGCTCCAAGTGGGGCATGTCCCGGACCATGGTTGAAAACATCATGAAGGGCGTCACCGACGGTTACGAGCGCAAGCTCGAGATCAACGGCGTTGGTTACCGCGCAGCAATGCAGGGCAAGAACCTGCAGCTCTCGCTCGGCTTCTCCCACGAAGTTGTCTATCAGCCGCCGGAAGGCATCACGCTTGCTTGCCCGAAGCCGACGGAAATCACCGTTTCCGGCATCGACAAGCAGGTTGTCGGCCAGGTCGCTGCGAACATTCGCGAGTATCGCGGTCCCGAACCCTACAAGGGCAAGGGCGTGAAATACGCGGAAGAGCGCATCGTCCGCAAGGAAGGCAAGAAGAAGTAAGGATCACGCGTTATGGCAAGCAGGAAAGAAACCATTGCACGCCGCGCCAGCCGCGTGCGCCGACAGCTCAAGAAGGTCGCCAACGGCCGTCCGCGTCTGTCGGTCCATCGTTCTTCTAAGAACATCTATGCCCAGATCATCGATGATGCCGCCGGCCGTACGCTGGCCGCCGCCTCGACGCTCGACGCTTCGCTCAAGTCTTCGCTGAAGACCGGCGCGGACCGCGACGCGGCCGAAGCCGTTGGCAAGCTCGTCGCCGAGCGTGCCACCAAGGCCGGCGTCAAGGAAGTCGTGTTCGATCGCGGCGCCTACATCTTTCACGGTCGCGTCAAGGCTCTGGCCGACGGCGCCCGCGAAGGCGGCCTGAGCTTCTGATGAAGCTTTGAGGCGCGCGTTGCAGCGCGCCTTACATCCGGCGGGCAGATACTGCTCTTTAAGAGCCAAGTCTCCCGACCGTTCGCCGGCCGCCACGCTTTAGGCTAGCGGCCTTTCCATATGCCGATTGCACCCGGAAAAGAAAAAGGAACAGGACAATGGCACAGGACAGAAGGGGATCGCGCGACGATCGCCACAACAGGGATGAGCGCGACAGCGAATTCGTTGACAAGCTCGTTGCCATCAATCGCGTTGCCAAGACCGTCAAGGGCGGTCGCCGCATGGGCTTTGCAGCGCTTGTCGTCGTCGGTGACGGCAAGGGTCGCGTCGGCTTCGGCCACGGCAAGGCGCGCGAAGTGCCGGAAGCCATCCGCAAGGCGACCGAAGCTGCCAAGCGCGAGATGATCTTCGTGCCGCTGCGCGACGGGCGTACGCTGCATCACGACATCAAGGGCCGTCACGGCGCCGGCAAGGTATTGCTGCGCACCGCCAAGGCCGGTACCGGGATCATCGCCGGTGGTCCGATGCGTGCCGTTTTCGAAACCCTGGGTGTTGCCGACGTCGTCGCCAAGTCGACCGGCTCGTCCAACCCGTACAACATGGTTCGCGCCACGTTTGATGCCCTGAAGAGCCAGATGCATCCGAAGGACATCGCAGCCCAGCGCGGCCTGAAATACGCCACGCTTCAGGCTCGCCGCCAGGCCGCTGGCGCTGTTGTCGACGAGTAAGGGAGGCAACCATGGCCAAAGCAAGCACCAAGAAGAAGACTGTCACCGTTGAGCAGATCGGCAGCCCGATCCGCCGTCCCGCCGTACAGCGCCAGACGCTGATCGGCCTCGGCCTCAACAAGATGCATCGTGTGCGCACTCTGGAAGATACGCCTTCCGTTCGCGGCATGATCAACAGCATTCCCCATCTCGTCCGCGTCGTCGACGAGAAGTGAGACGGGAGAACATCATGAAACTGAATGAAATCAAGGATCGCGAAGGCGCGACGCATTCGAAGAAGCGTCTCGGCCGCGGCATCGGTTCCGGCTCCGGCAAGACCGGCGGCCGCGGCGTCAAGGGTCAGAAGTCCCGTTCGGGCGTTGCCATCAACGGCTTCGAAGGCGGTCAGATGCCGATCTATCGTCGTCTGCCGAAGCGCGGCTTCGTCAACATCTTTTCGAAGGACTTCGCTGAAGTATCGCTCGGCCGCCTCCAGGCTGCCGTCGATGCCAAGAAGCTCGACGCCAAGAAGACGGTCAATGCTGAAGCGCTCAAGGAAGCCGGCGTGATTCGCCGCGTCAAGGATGGCGTACGCGTTCTGTCCGACGGCGAACTGAAGGCCAAGCTGACGCTCGAAGTCGCAGGCGCTTCCAAGGCCGCGATCGAGAAGATCGAAAAGGCCGGCGGTTCGATCACCGTTGCTTCCGGCGACAAAAACGCCGAATAATTCAGCTTCTATTTAAAAAATCTACGCCCGGAGTGCTTCACACCGGGCGTTTTTTCTTCCATATGTGCCTCGGCCACCCGGCTGGCTTGCCAATCTTGCCTTGCGGGTGGTTCATCGTGAAGACGGCCCACGTTCGAAATGGAGCGATGTCGCCTGTTACGAATCGGGCAATTTCTCGCACCGGGCGCTTCTCTGCGGCCGTGCGGCGACGCGGAGATACGCATGGCTTCTGCAGCGGAACAACTCGCATCCAATCTGAACTTCTCGACCTTTGCCAAGGCAACGGATCTGAAGAAGCGGATCTGGTTCACCCTTCTGGCGCTTCTCGTGTACCGGCTGGGTACGCATATCCCGCTTCCCGGAATCAATCTCGATGCCTACGCCCAGGCCTTCCAGGGCCAGTCCGAGGGTATTCTCGGCATGTTCAACATGTTCTCGGGCGGCGCGGTGCAGCGCATGGCGATTTTCGCGCTCGGCATCATGCCCTACATCTCGGCCTCGATCATCGTGCAGCTCCTGACCGCCGTCGTGCCGTCGCTGGAAGCGCTGAAGAAGGAAGGCGAGCAGGGCCGCAAGATCATCAACCAGTATACCCGTTACGGCACGGTGGTGCTGGCCACGGCGCAGGCCTATGGCATTGCGATCGGCCTGCAGTCCGGCAATAACCTCGTCACCGATCCGGGCTGGTTCTTCATCCTTTCGACCGTCGTCACGCTCGTCGGCGGCACCATGTTCCTGATGTGGCTCGGCGAGCAGATCACCTCGCGCGGTATCGGTAACGGCATCTCGCTGATCATCTTCTCGGGCATCGTCGCGGGCCTTCCGGCCGCGGTCGGCAACATGCTGGAACTGTCGAGCGTCGGTTCGATCTCGGCTTTCGTCACCATCCTGATTCTCGTCGTTGTCATCGCGGTGTTCGCGCTGATCGTGTTCGTGGAGCGCGCCCAGCGCCGGCTTCTGATCCAGTATCCGAAGCGCCAGGTCGGCAACCGCATGTTCCAGGGCGACACCTCGCACCTGCCGCTGAAGCTCAACACTTCGGGCGTTATCCCGGCAATCTTCGCGTCCTCGCTGCTTCTGCTGCCGGCGACGCTTGCGGGCTTCACCTCCTCGGAGCTGCCGAGCTGGGCAACGGCGATCATCGCATCGCTCGGTCACGGTCAGGCGCTCTACATGATCGTCTACGGTCTGTTGATCGCGTTCTTCGCCTTCTTCTACACCGCCATCGTCTTCAACCCGAAGGAGACGGCGGATAACCTGAAGCGCCATGGCGGCTTCATTCCGGGCATCCGCCCAGGCGAGCGCACCGCTGAATACATAGACTATGTTCTGACTCGCATTACCGTGGTCGGTGCGATCTATCTGGTGTTCGTCTGCATCCTGCCAGAGATCCTTGTGGCCCGCACCGGCGTGTCGCTGGCGCTTGGCGGCACTTCGCTGCTGATTATCGTCAGCGTGACGCTGGATACCGTGTCGCAGATTCAGGGACACCTGATTGCCCAGCAGTATGAGGGGCTGATCAAGAAATCGAAATTGCGGGGAGGAAAGAGGGGACGATGAGACTTATACTTCTGGGACCGCCGGGCGCCGGCAAGGGGACGCAGGCGCAGCGCATTGTTGCCAATCATGGCATTCCGCAGCTTTCCACCGGTGACATGCTGCGCGCGGCCGTGGCTGCACAAACCGAGGTTGGCAAGAAGGCCAAGGCGGTCATGGATGCCGGCGGGCTGGTGTCCGACGACATCGTCATCGCCATCGTGTCCGAGCGAATCGATCAGGACGATTGCAAGGACGGTTTCATTCTCGACGGCTTTCCCCGTACCCTGGTGCAGGCCGATGCTACCGAGAAGATGATGGCGGCCAAGGGCATCGCGCTCGACGCCGTGATCGAGATCCAGGTGAATGACGAGACGCTCGCCGAGCGGATCGCCGGTCGCTATAGCTGCGCCAAATGCGGCGCGGGCTATCACGATGAATTCCACAAGCCCAAGGTGGAAGGCGTCTGCGATGTTTGCGGCTCGACCGAGTTCAAGCGTCGTCCGGATGACAATCGCGAGACGGTCGAGAAGCGCCTGAAGGCCTATTACAAGGAAACCGCCCCGCTGATCGGCTACTACTATGCCAAGGGCAAGCTTTCGTCAGTGGACGGCATGGCGAGCATGGACGATGTGACCGCCAGTATCGAGAAGGTTCTTACCGGGCTGTGAGGCCCGCAAGGCCCATAAAAATAAAGGAATCGGTTGCAAAGGGCTGCCGTTTCCGCTATGAGCGCTCCAACTCGCGACATGGGGCAAGGCTGTCAAAGTCCTTTTGAATTCGATCAGGACGGGTCTTGTCACGGATATCAGTTGCGGCCGAGCAATGACAGGCGGGTTATCCGCCAGGGAAACCGGCAGTTTCTCGCAAGATCAAGCTGCCAATAGAAGATGTTAAGGAGAATCGGCGTGGCTCGTATTGCTGGCGTCAACATCCCGACTGCCAAGCGCGTTGTAATCGCGCTGCAGTATATTCACGGGATCGGACCGAAATTCGCGCAGGAAATCTGCGAAAAGGCCTCCATCCCGGCTGAACGCCGCGTGCATGAGCTGACGGACGCCGAAGTCCTTCAGATCCGCGAAGCGATCGACCGCGACTACATGGTTGAAGGCGACCTGCGTCGCGAGAATTCCATGAACATCAAGCGCCTGATGGACCTCGGCTGCTACCGCGGTCTGCGCCATCGTCGCGGCCTGCCAGTTCGCGGCCAGCGCACGCACACCAATGCCCGCACCCGCAAGGGCCCGGCAAAGGCGATTGCAGGCAAGAAGAAGTAAGTTTTACGGGGCATTTCGTTCCGGAAGGAGCCGGCGGGTTTGCGCCGGCTTTCTGCGTAGATGACCGGGCCGCAAAAGGGGCGGTATGCGGTGAGCGGGAATGCCGCCGCGATGAGAAGGATCAGGAGGGTTTTCGTTTAAGGCGAGACTTTCCCGGTGGAGCCGCTGGCGTTACGGCGGTGTCGAGATCAACGAAAGGAATACCATGGCCAAGGAAGCCACCCGCGTTCGCCGTCGCGAACGTAAGAATATTTCGTCGGGCGTTGCCCACGTGAACTCCTCGTTCAACAACACGATGATCACCATCACCGACGCTCAGGGCAATGCGATTGCCTGGTCGTCCGCTGGCGCCAAGGGCTTCAAGGGCTCGCGCAAGTCGACGCCGTTCGCTGCCCAGATCGCTGCCGAAGACTGCGCCAAGAAGGCTCAGGAACACGGCATGAAGTCGCTGGAAGTCGAAGTTTGCGGTCCGGGTTCGGGTCGCGAGTCGGCTCTGCGCGCGCTCCAGGCTGCCGGTTTCGTCATCACCTCGATCCGCGATGTGACGCCGATCCCGCACAATGGCTGCCGCCCGCGCAAGAAGCGTCGCGTCTAATCATCTGTCAATTTGCTCCGGTGGTCTCGCAAGAGGCCCCGGTTCTACGAAGGTCGGCCGTCACGATTGGATAGTGCGGCGAACGAAAGGTAGAAATCATGATACAGAAAAACTGGCAGGAACTGATCAAGCCGTCGAAGGTGGAATTCACCTCGAGCGGCCCGAAGAAAGCGACGCTCGTCGCCGAGCCGCTGGAACGCGGCTTCGGCCTGACGCTCGGCAATGCGCTGCGCCGCATCCTTCTGTCCTCGCTGCGCGGCGCTGCCGTGACGGCGGTTCAGATCGATGGCGTTCTGCATGAATTCTCGTCGATCCCCGGCGTTCGCGAAGATGTCACCGACATCGTGCTGAACATCAAGGAAATCGCCATCCGCATGGAAGGCGACGAGGCGAAACGCATGGTCGTGCGCAAGCAGGGCCCGGGCGTTGTCACCGCCGGCGACATTCAGACGGTTGGCGATATCGAGATCCTGAACCCCGATCTCGTGCTCTGCACGCTCGATGAAGGCGCTGAAATCCGCATGGAATTCACCGTCAACAACGGCAAGGGCTATGTGCCAGCCGAGCGCAACCGCGCCGAAGACGCGCCGATCGGCCTGATCCCGGTCGACAGCCTGTATTCGCCGATCCGCAAGGTCTCCTACAAGGTTGAGAACACCCGTGAGGGCCAGGTTCTCGACTATGACAAACTGCTGATGACCATCGAAACCGATGGTTCTGTCACCGGCGAGGATTCGGTCGCATTCGCCGCCCGCATCCTGCAGGATCAGCTCTCGGTCTTCGTGAACTTCGAAGAGCCGCAGAAGGATACGGAAGAAGACGACGTCACCGAACTCGCCTTCAACCCGGCCCTTCTCAAGAAGGTCGACGAACTCGAGCTTTCGGTCCGTTCGGCCAACTGCCTGAAGAACGACAACATCGTTTACATCGGCGATCTCATTCAGAAGACCGAAGCGGAAATGTTGCGCACGCCGAATTTCGGCCGCAAGTCGCTGAACGAGATCAAGGAAGTGCTGGCCTCCATGGGTCTGCATCTGGGCATGGAAGTGCCGGCCTGGCCGCCGGAAAACATCGACGACCTCGCCAAGCGGTACGAGGATCAGTACTAACACGTCATACTGCAGGTGGATGCCTGCAAGTGAAGGAGAATAGCAATGCGCCATAAAAGTGCAGGCCGCAAGCTGAACAGAACGGCAAGCCATCGCAAGGCGATGTTTGCCAACATGGCCGTCTCGCTCATCGTCCATGAGCAGATTGTCACGACGCTGCCCAAGGCCAAGGAAATCCGTCCGATCGTCGAGAAGCTGATCACGCTCGGCAAGCGTGGCGATCTGCATGCCCGCCGTCAGGCGATCTCGCAGATCAAGGATGTCGACGCCGTCAAGAAGCTGTTCGACGTTCTGGCATCGCGCTACGTCGACCGCAATGGCGGCTACACCCGCATCATGAAGGCCGGCTTCCGCCATGGCGACAACGCCCCGATCGCCGTCATCGAATTCGTTGACCGCGACGTCGACGCCAAGGGCGCCGAAGACAAGGCCCGCGTCGCCGCCGAAGCCGAGTCGGAAATGGAAGCCGCGTAAGCAGCGCTTTCAGTTGAGATGAGTTGAAAGGCCGGGTGCGAAAGCGCCCGGCTTTTTTCTGTTTGGATTGTCCGGGCGTTACCTCCCTGCGCAGCGATCATAAGATCGGTGGTTTCGCCTCTATCCACGTGATATGAACGTTTTGCCTCCAGTTCATTCACGACGACGGAGATTGTTGCGATGAAGTGTCTGCGCATTTATGCCACCACGGATGGTGAATCCCATTTCGATGAGGTCGAATTGCCAACGACCAAACGGTCCGTGCATCCCGATGCGGTGGCATTCGACGTTACTGCCAGCTATCCCGCCTCACGCGTTCGCCTTACCCACATCCCGGCAGGCATGCGCGAGGTTGCCTGGCACACGGTCCCGGAACCGGTGCTTACGGTAAGACTTGATGGCTCAGTGGAGTATGAGACGAGCGATGGAGACGTTCGCCACGTCGCGGCAGGCAGTTTTGTTCTGGTTGCGGACACGCACGGCAAGGGGCATCTCTCGCGCCATTCTCCAGAGGCGCAGACCGTTATTTGGATTTCACTGCCGAAAGGGGTTGATTTTCCGGAGAACTGATAGCCTTGCTGGCATAGTCAGCCGCTAGGCGGCAGTTCCTCGAATCCATAATAGTATCATGATTCAAGTGCTGATGGGACCGAGCCGCATTTACTTCGGCACATCGATCGTCGCCCGGATATGCTTCAGAAAGGCGACAATGGTGAAGGTCATGATGATGACCAGCGTCCAGGAGCTCCATTTGCCGATATGCACCGTCGACCACGCGCCGAGCTGATCCGGATATTGCCAGACCGAGAAGAAGGTCGAGATGTTCTCGGCAAGCCAGA
This sequence comes from Martelella sp. AMO21009, assembly GCF_053484295.1. Taxonomy (NCBI): domain Bacteria; kingdom Pseudomonadati; phylum Pseudomonadota; class Alphaproteobacteria; order Hyphomicrobiales; family Aurantimonadaceae; genus Martelella; species Martelella sp. AMO21009. Next base: position 390,747 of record NZ_JBAKFR010000003.1, on the reverse strand, counting down.
TGAAGAAGCCGATCAGCACGAAGGCGAGCAGCATCGGCATCTTGCGGTCACGGTCATAGGGGCGGAAGATCACGGTTGTCCGGGCATAGAGGCCGATAGCGAGGGCCGCGACATACCAGCGATAGTCGCCGATATAGTGGTGGGTGAAGAAGTTGAGGTAGATCACCAACGCCACCAGCGTCGCCATCCAGTAGGGCGGGTGGTGGATGATGCGGACATCGAGGATGCGCCAAGCCTGGATTATATAACTGCCGACGGCGGCATACATGAAGCCGGCAAACAGCGGCACGCCGAGAAGCTTGGTATAGGCAAAGTCCGGATAGGCCCATGACTGAATCGCCCCGGACGTCTTGAACGCCTCAAGCACGAAGCCGACCACATGAAACAGGCAGATCGCCTTGAACTCGTCCCACGTCTCAAGTCCGAACCGGATCATCGCGAACTGGATGGCAAGCGCGATGATCAGAAGCAGATCGTAGCGCGGAATGCCGGCAAGACCGGCGCGTGGCATGGCGAAGATCGCCACCAGGAACAGGCCCGCAAACAGGCAGGCGCGGGCCTCCTTGAGGCCGAAGAACAGGAACTCCACGCCGAAGCGCCGGAAGCCCTTCAGCGCCGGATCCGGCGTTATATCGGTCAGCCACCGGTCAGGCGCCCACGCGCTTTTCTCCGCCGCGAAATCGGTCATGTCCCCTCGCACTTTGTTGATGCCGTGCATGCTGGCGCGAGGGAGGGGCAATAATGTGGCTTGGTTCAAGCCTTATTATGGCGGCTTCGTTCCGGCGCTATTTCGCGCCCTTCTGCATCCGCGCCGCCTTCTTCCGCGCGCGCTTGCGTTCCATGATCATGGGGCGCGCGAAGCGGTAGCCGAGCAGCAGTACGGCGATCGCGATGTAGAGCATGATCTCGGGGCCGATGACCTTGCGCGACATCGCGAAGTGGAGCGTGGCAAGGGCCGTGATCTCGTAGATGAAGGAGTGGATCAGGATCCAGCCCTTCTTCAGCGTACGTATCGACCAGTCGTTGGAGGTGACGGCGAGCGGGACTAGCATGACGAGCGCCATCATGCCGAAGGTGATGAAAGGTCGCTTGATGATATCCTCGATCACCATGGAAATATCCATGCGCTGGTCGAGCACGAGATAGACTAGGAAATGGAAGCAGACGTAATAGAAGCCGAGCAGGCCCAGCGCCCGGCGATAACGCAGGAGATTGATTTCCGCGAGATCGCGGAGCGGCGTGATGCAGAGCGTTGCCAGGATGAAACGCAGCGCCCAGATGCCCAGCACATGCTCGAAGGTCTTGACCGGGTCGACGCCAAGCTGGTTGGTGGCGCCGAGATAGAAATACCAGACGGCCGGCGCAAGCCCGAGCGCGTAGAGCGCCCAGACCGAAGCCGGACGCCACCAGTGGGTTTTGGCGGCCGGGCGTTTTCTGGCTGCGATGTCGGTCATTTTTCCGCTGCTCAATAATTGGCTTTGAGGTCCATGCCGCTATAGAGGCTCGCCACCTCGTCGCCATAGCCGTTGAACTTCAGCGTCGGAATCCGCTCGCCACCGAAAAAGCCGCCGCCTTCGCCGATCACGCGTTCGGAGGCCTGGCTCCAGCGCGGATGCGGCACGTCGGGGTTCACATTGGCGTAGAAGCCATACTCGCTCGGCTGCAGCAGGTTCCAGCTATTGGGCGGCTGCTTGTCGGTGAGCGTCATCTTCACGATCGACTTGATGCCCTTGAAGCCGTATTTCCACGGCACCACAAGGCGCATCGGCGCGCCGGACTGGTTCAGGAGCGTCTTGCCGTAAAGCCCGACGGCGATGATGGTCAGCGGGTGGTTGGCCTCGTCGAGCCTGAGCCCTTCGACATAGGGCCAGGGCATGGGCTGGCCGAAACCGCGCTGGCCCGGCATCTGTTCCGGTCGCACCACGGTCTGGAAGGCGACATATTTCGCCGAGCCGGTGGGCTCCGCCATGTCGAGGATCGATTTCAGTGGGATGCCGACCCACGGGATCACCATCGACCAGGCCTCCACGCAGCGCATGCGATAGGTGCGGTCTTCAAGCGGAAACTTCGTCAGAAGGGTATCGATGTCGACCCTCTGCGGCTTCTGCACCATGCCATCGATTTCGAAGGTCCAGGGATAGGGCTGGAAGTCGCCGGAGTTGCGATAGGGGTCTTCCTTGCCGGTCCCGAACTCGTAGAAATTGTTGTAGTGGGTGATGTCCTCGTAGCTCGTCACCTTGCGATCGGCGGGGGCGGGGAACGGCCCGTTCACCGTCTTCAGCGCCTCGCCCTGGGAAAGGTCGTCGCCGGCTGCAAACGCGCCAGGGGCTGCGGCAAAGGTGGCGCCCGCAGCAAGGCCCGCCAGAAGCGTGCGCCGCTTCAGGTAGAGATGCTCCGGCGTGATCTCAGAGGAGGGGATATGGGGCGGCTTGTAAGCGGACATCGAAATGTCTCCCGTAATGTTCGTCATGAACCATTACGTCGGAAGATCGCCGATAGTTTCACCTTTCACAAGAAACTTCCCGACCACTTTTTTGTGTAGCGGGCGTGAGGGCAGGGGCGGCATGCCTGGCAAATCACACGGCTGCCCGTCAGGTCGACGGCTCTTTCTCTCCTGCGTCTTTCGGAGAGATGCCGTCGCCCAGAAGCTCCTCGACGAACCATGCCGCAAACTGCGCCCGGCCGGAAACGCCGGCCTTGGCATAGATGCGGGTCATCTGGGCGCGCACCGTGCCATGGGCCGAGCCCCGAAGGCGCGCGATCTCCGCCATGTCGATGCCCTTCAGCGCCAGCATGCCCACCTCCCGCTCCGCCGCGGTCAGTCCCCAGATATCGAACTGCGTATCGATGATGCGAACGAAATCGCCTCGGGCGATATCGAGCGCGCGTCCCTGGGCCGCCATGCGCTCCAGCGTCAGCCGCAACTGCCAGCCGGCCATGAAGATGCCGAGCACGAGAACGAAGGCCGTCAATGCCTCGATGATCGACTCGGCGTTCACCGGCGCGTCGGCAAGGTCTCGAACGGCGTCGGCGACGAAGAACAGGGCTGCCACGCTCTGCAGCATCATGAAGATTGCAAGGGCGATCGTTTGCGACCGCCCCTGCCGTGTTGCTTTCTGGGTTTTCGTCAACGCGGTGGACCCTTGATCATCGGACGCACAAGATTTCTCCTGAGCGCGTAGCTTTCGGCCGCAACGCCGGCGACATGAACGAGCGCCAGTATTAACATGAGATTGGCTGCTGTCTCATGGATCTCTTTCACGATTTCGTCCGAGTACTCGGAGGCTTCCTCGTCTTCGCCCGCCAGCACGGACCAATTCCCCTGTTCGACCGCCGCGCGTTCATTGGCAATCGTAATCGGCGTCTTCGCATCCGTCATGATCAGTCCCGTCGCGATCACCACCACGAGACATGCCCAGAGCGCATAGACCATGATCGCGCCCGCGGGGTTGTGCGAGGGATACTCCTTGGGCTTGCCGCGCAACAGCGAAAAAAGATGCGATGTTGCCGCGCGCGGATCCGGAGGGAAAGCGGTGAACCGCGCTTCTTTCGGACCGATCATCCCCCAGACCAGACGAATGACCAGCACTGCCATTGCAATCCAGCCGATCCAGATATGGATTGCGCCGCCCCGTTCCGATATCAGGCCGTTGATGATGACGGCGGCGGCGATCAGCCAGTGACTGAGGCGCACCACCGGGTCCCATGGGTCGGGCGGGGCAATCGCTGCCCCGGTCCCTGTTTGTCTACCGGTCGACATTTTCAGTCTTTCCCGGAAATTCTGGCGATCGCACCAGTCTTCGGGTTGATATAGACTTCGTGCATCACATTGTCTTGATCATAGCACTTCGCCTCGATCATGCCCCCCTCGGCCTCGAAGCCCTTGAGGGTGCAGCCAGCCTTCTCAAGGGCTGCGGCGGCGTCTGCCGGGTTGGTGCCGACAACATCGCCGACGGCGGGCATGGCGAAGGCGGCGACGGGGGCGGCAATGACGGCAACCGCGAGAAACATGGAACGGATCATGGTAATTTCCTCTTGTGCAAAGGCGCTCCGGAGGGGAGGCGCAACGACCCCGATCTGCTGCCTGAAAACCTCGACGTCCATCTGCTTATGGCTGAAGCGGCCGCGCGTAAGCGTTTGCTTAGGGCCTCCAAGCTCTTTTTTTGACTAACCGTACCGGAGAGTACCGTTTTGCCGCCAACCGATAGTGACAGCCCGCGTGATATGGGGTACCACCACCACAAGCGGCGATGCCTGCGCAAGGCGCAGGAGCACATTGAGGAGGACCCGAGGGTCATGTGTGCTGAACGCCGGATTTAAGAAAGGAAGCCCCATGCCTGCCTATCGTTCAAGAACGACGACCCATGGTCGAAACATGGCCGGCGCGCGCGGTCTCTGGCGCGCAACCGGCATGAAGGATGGTGATTTCGGCAAGCCGATCATCGCCGTCGTCAATTCTTTCACCCAGTTCGTGCCCGGCCACGTCCACCTGAAGGATCTCGGCCAGCTCGTCGCCCGCGAGATCGAAAGCGCCGGCGGCGTCGCCAAGGAATTCAACACGATCGCCGTCGATGACGGCATCGCCATGGGCCATGACGGCATGCTCTATTCGCTGCCGTCGCGCGAGGTCATCGCCGACAGCGTCGAATACATGGTCAACGCCCATTGCGCCGATGCCATGGTCTGCATCTCCAACTGCGACAAGATCACCCCCGGCATGCTGATGGCCTCGCTCAGGCTCAACATTCCGACGGTCTTCGTTTCCGGCGGGCCGATGGAGGCCGGCAAGGTGGTGCTGAACGGCAAGGAACAGGCGCTCGATCTGGTCGACGCCATGGTCGCCGCCGCCGATGATAAATATTCCGACAGTGACGTTCAGGCGATCGAGCGCTCGGCCTGCCCGACCTGCGGCTCGTGCTCGGGCATGTTCACAGCCAACTCGATGAACTGTCTGACGGAAGCGCTTGGCCTGTCGCTGCCGGGCAATGGCTCGACGCTCGCTACCCATGCCGATCGTCGCCGCCTGTTCGTCGAGGCCGGCCATCAGATCGTCGATCTCGCGCGCCGCTACTACGAGCAGGACGACGAGCGCGCGCTGCCGCGTAACATCGCGTCCAAGGCCGCCTTCGAGAACGCCATGACGCTCGATATCGCCATGGGCGGCTCGACCAATACCGTGCTGCATATTCTGGCGGCCGCCTATGAGGCCGAACTCGATTTCACCATGGATGATATCGACCGGCTGTCACGGCAGGTGCCGTGCCTGTGCAAGGTCGCGCCGGCCAAGAACGACGTCCATATGGAAGATGTCCACCGCGCCGGCGGCATCATGGCGATCCTCGGCGAGCTGGACCGCGCTGGCCTGATCAAGCGCGATAGCCCGACCGTGCATTCGGCGACGCTGGGCGATGCCATCGACCAGTGGGATATCGTGCGCACCAATTCCGAAAGCGTGCGGAAGTTCTACATGGCAGCCCCCGGCGGCGTGCCCTCGCAGCAGGCGTTCTCGCAGGAGCGCCGCTGGGCCGAGCTCGATCTCGACCGCGTCAAGGGCGCGATCCGCAACGCCGAGCATCCGTTCTCCAAGGATGGCGGGCTTGCCGTGCTGAAGGGCAATGTCGCGCTCGACGGCTGCATCGTGAAAACGGCGGGCGTCGATGAATCGATCCTGAAATTCTCCGGCCCGGCGGTCGTTTACGAAAGCCAGGACGCGGCGGTGAAGGGCATCCTCTCCAACGAGGTCAAGGCCGGCGATGTCGTCGTCATCCGCTACGAAGGTCCGAAGGGCGGGCCGGGCATGCAGGAAATGCTGTACCCGACCAGCTATCTGAAGTCGAAGGGTCTCGGCAAGGATTGCGCGCTGATCACCGATGGCCGTTTTTCGGGCGGCACTTCCGGCCTTTCCATCGGCCACGTCTCGCCGGAAGCCGCCCAGGGCGGCGCGATCGGCCTCGTGCGCAATGGCGACATGATCGATATCGATATCCCGGGCCGCACGATCAGCTTGCGCCTCTCGCCGTCGGAGCTTGAAGCCCGACGCTCGGCGCAGGATGAGAAGGGCTGGAAGCCGGAAGCGCCCCGCCGCCGACAGGTGACGACCGCGCTCAAGGCCTACGCCGCCTTCGCCGCCAGCGCCGACAAGGGCGCGGTGCGGATCCTGCCGGAATAGTCTGGCGCTGAACGGCCAGCAGAAACGAAAAAAGCGCGGGTCACGGGCCCGCGCTTTGGTTTGTTGACAAACCCGTCCTTACACTGGGTGTCATCCTCGTGCTCGACACGAGGATCCAGGCAACACGGCAAGGGATTGCAATAAGTCTGCTGAAATTCAATCGCTTAAATCGCCTGGATGCTCGGATCAAGTCCGAGCATGACCCCTGTGGGGGAATGCCAGTGAAGACGTCAACCACGCATGCTAGGGTTTGTCAGCAGTCTGAAGCGCGGGCCCGTGTCCCGCGCTTTTCAGTTTGACCAAGTCTTGCCTCAAAGCGGCTTGTCGATACCGTCATAGAGTTTCTGCAACTGGTCGATGCGGGTGTCATAGGCTTTTTCGATGCAGGATACATCCGTGCCGCAGGCTTCGCGTTCCTTCAGCCATGCCTTCTGGTCGTCGCCCATATTGCCGGAAACGCCCATGGCGAACAGACCCTTCAGCATGGTGTACATCGTCGCCATCTTCACGTCGTCATCGTTGAGCGTGAGGTTGGAGCAGATGGTCCTTTCATTCGGCGTCAGGCCGGCGGCGCTGCAATCGAAGCTCGCGGCGGAGGCCGGCGTGGCGACGAGCAGGGCGCTGCCGAGGCAGGTGGCCGTCGCAAAAACGGCAGCCATGATGGAACGCTTTACCGTGCTGTGAAAGTCAAACATCTGCATTGCAATCTCCTTCGCGTTTCAACTGCAGATAATCGATTTCGCTGAACAAATTATGACCATTTCAAGGTATTTGCGGGTGTGGCGGCAAAACGGGGGAACTCTTCATAGATCAGATGATTAAGTATTCGGGCCAGGAGTACGTCTGGCTTCGCCTATCGCAAGGGAGTGCTTCAAATGGCTTTTTCCATTTCTCGTCGTAGTCTTCTGACCGGCACGGCCGCCGGTGTCAGCCTTGGCGTGGTCGGCAGTGCGCTGGCCGTCGAACAGAAATCTCAGGTGTTGCCTTCGGCCTCGGCCGAACGCTCGGAAAAACCGAATGTGATCCTGATCGTCACCGATACCACGCGTCGCGATCATATCGGTGCCTATGGCAATGACTGGATCCATACCCCGAACCTTGACAGGCTGGCCGCCGCGAGCCTGCGCTTCACCCGGGCCGTGCCCGAGGCGATGCCGACCGTGCCGGCGCGCCGCTCGATCCACAGTGGCATGCGCACCTTCCCGTTCCGCAACTGGGTCAAGCGCAGCGGCAATGAATCGGGGGTATGGGGCTGGCAGCACATTCCCGATGACCAGCCCACGCTTGCCGAACAGATGGCGGCCGGCGGCTACACCACGATCCTGGTTTCGGATAACCCGCATACCTTCAAGCCGTCGATGAATTTCGCGCGCGGTTTCAAGTCTCTGCAGTGGATCAGGGGGCAGGAAGGCGATGACTACATGCCACCCTGGCTCGCCGATGACCGGCTTATCGACCGCTACATGTATCAGGACGCGAGCGGCGCGGAACTGACCTCGAAGGGTGAAAACCTGCTGCTCGCCAATGAGCTGCGACAGTATCTCGCCAACAATGCCGATCGCGCCCGCGAGGAGGACTATCTTTGCGCAAAGGTGTTCCGCACCGCCGCGCGCATCCTGGAAAGCACGCCGCCCGACCAGCCGTTCTTCCTGTCGATCGATTCCTTCGATCCGCATGAGCCCTGGGACGCGCCGCGTCACTATGCCGATCTCTATGATCCCGACTACGCCGATCCCGAGCCGGTTTCACCGCGTTACGGCAAGAGCGACTACCTGACGGAGCGGCAGTTGAAACGCATGCGCGCACTTTATGCCGGCGAGCTCACCATGGTCGATCGATGGATCGGCTATTTCATGGGGCAGGCGGAGCGGCTCGGCCTTCTGGAAAACACGCTTGTCATCATGACCAGCGATCACGGCATGGCGCTCGGCGAGCATGGCGCGCTCGGAAAGCCGTCCTTCGCGCTGTGGCCGGAGATGACGGATACGCCCTTTTTCATTCGCCACCCGGACGGCAAGCGCGCCGGCGAGGCGATGGACTACTTCGCATCGACCCATGACATCGCGCCGACCATCCTGTCCTTTGCCGGCATCGAGCCCGAAACCAGGCTTGAAGGCATCGACCTGATGCCGACGCTCGACGGAAAGACGCCGTCCGATCCGCGGGATCATTTCACCTCCGGCATGAATGACTATGTCTGGGTATCGGACCGGCAACATACGATGATTTCGAAGAACGACGGCAGCGAAGCCAAGCTCTACGACATCATTGCCGACCCCGATCAGCAGAATGACATTGCCGCCGCCAATCCCGATATCGTTGCGCAGATGTTCGCGCTGGTGCTCAAGGATGCCGGCGGGGAGCCGCTGCCCAGCTACGCCTGAAGCGGGCAAGAAAGCGTCATCAATCGGATCGATTGCAAAATCGGTCCGTTTTTTAATGTCGTCGCCCATTGTTCCGCCCATTTTGGCCACATAAATCGATTGCGAGGGACGTCCGGGCGTATTGCCCCATGTATCACCCATTTCCGGCGCCGATCTGATATCGTCGGGTCGCGCTGACGGAAAACCGAGGAAGACAGGACCAAGATGACGGCACATTTCACACGCATTTCCGCCGCGGCTCTTTTCGCCGGTATCGCTTTGACCATGCAGCCCGCTCTCGCCGCCGAAAGAGTGGTTCCCGGCAGTGCTGCCGAACTGCAATATTCCTACGCGCCGCTGGTCAAGGAGACCGCGCCGGCGGTGGTCAATGTCTATGCGGAGCGCATGGTGACGCGGCGGATGTCGCCGCTTTTCTCCGATCCGTTTTTCGGCCAGTTCTTCGGCCAGCAGATGCCGGGGCGTTCGGAAAAGCAGGTCTCGCTCGGCTCCGGCGTGATCGTGAAGAAGAACGGCACGATCATCACCAACAACCACGTCATCGCCGGCGCTGACGATGTGCGGGTCGCGCTTGCCGACGGCCGCGAGTTTCCCTGCACCGTTCTCCTGAAGGACGATCGCTATGATCTGGCGGTGCTGAAGATCAAGTCGGACGAGGCGTTTCCGGCGATCCCGATCGGCGATTCCGATGCCGTCGAGGTCGGCGACCTGTCGCTGGCGATCGGCAACCCGTTCGCGGTTGGCCAGACGGTCACCAGCGGCATCATTTCCGGGCTTGCGCGCAATTCGATCACCGATGGCGAATTCGGCTTCTTCCTGCAGACCGACGCGGCGATCAATCCCGGCAATTCGGGCGGCGCGTTGCTCGACATGCAGGGTGAACTGATCGGCATCAACACCGCGATCTTCTCCAAGGGCGGCGGGTCGAACGGCATCGGCTTCGCCATTCCGGCCAATATGGTCAAGGTGTTCCTCGCCGCCGCCGATCGCGGGGATGAGCGGTTCCAGCGCCCCTATGTCGGCGCGAGTTTCGGCCCGGTCACCTCCGACATGGCCGAGGCGCTGGGCCTGAAGGCCGCGCGCGGGGCGATCATCTCGGCGGTGCGGGACGCAAGCCCCGCCGAAAAAGCCGGTCTGCAGCCCGGATCCGTCATCACCGCAGTCAACGGCGTGCCGGTCGAGCATCCCGACGCGCTGCTTTATCGCCTCACCGTGATCGGCATCGGCGAGAAGGCGGACCTCACGGTTGAGCGCGACGGCAAGACCAGCCATATCGCGTTGCCGCTCGGCCTCGCGCCGGAGGACCCGCCGCGCGATACCCGCACGATCGACGGCAACAGCCCGTTTTCCGGCCTGACGGTGGAAAACATCTCGCCGCGCGTGGTCGAGGAGTTGCGCCTGCCCGACATATCTGATGGTGTCGTCGTCGCGGACGTTGCAGGTGGGTCGCCCGCCGCCCGTATCGGTTTTGCTCCGGGTGATGTGATCGTCGCCGTCAACGGAACAGAAATCGACAGCACAGCCACGCTGGAAGATCAGGCCGCTGCCAGCCCCGGCCTTTGGCGCCTTTCCATCAATCGCGGCGGCAGGATGATAAACCAGATCTTCAGATGAGCGACCTGTTTGCCCCAAAAGTTCCGGATGATATCGAACGCAAGCGGCCGCTGGCCGACCGGCTGCGGCCAAAGCACCTTGCCGAGGTCACCGGCCAGCCGCATCTGACCGGCCCCGACGGCGTGCTGACGCGGATGATCGCGTCCGGCTCGCTCGGCTCGATGATCTTCTGGGGGCCGCCGGGCACCGGCAAGACCACGGTCGCCCGGCTGCTGTCGGGCGAGGCGGGCCTCGCTTTCGAGCAGATTTCCGCGATCTTTTCCGGCGTGGCCGATCTCAAGAAGGTATTCGAGGCCGCCCGCGCCCGGCGCATGAACGGGCGGCAGACCCTGTTGTTCGTGGACGAGATCCACCGCTTCAACCGCGCCCAGCAGGACAGTTTCCTGCCCGTTATGGAAGACGGCACGATCATTCTTGTCGGCGCCACCACCGAAAACCCGTCCTTCGAGCTCAACGCCGCTCTTCTGTCGCGGGCGAGGGTACTGACCTTCCGCCCGCATGACGCCGAAAGCCTCGCCGAACTCGTCGCCCGCGCCGAGGAGGCGGAGGGCAAGAAGCTGCCGCTCGATGACGCCGCCCGCCAGACGCTCTTGATGATGGCCGATGGCGACGGGCGGGCGATCCTGACGCTTTCCGAGGAGGTCTGGCGCGCCGCCCGCGAGGGCGAAATGCTTGACCCGCAAAGCCTGCTGAACATCGTCCAGCGCCGCGCGCCGATCTATGACAAGGGCCAGGACGGCCATTACAATCTGATCTCCGCGCTGCACAAGGCGGTGAGGGGCTCCGATCCCGATGCCGCGCTCTATTATCTCGCCCGTATGTTCGATGCCGGTGAGGATCCGCTGTTTCTCGGCCGCCGGCTGGTGCGCATGGCAGCTGAGGATATCGGCCTTGCCGATCCGCAGGCGCTGGTCGTCGCCAATGCCGCCAAGGATGCCTATGATTTTCTCGGCTCGCCGGAAGGCGAACTGGCGCTGGCGGAGGCCTGCGTCTATCTCGCCACCGCGCCGAAATCGAACGGCGTCTACACCGCCTTCAAGGCGGCGATGCGGGCGGCGAAGGAAAACGGCTCGCTGCTGCCCCCCAAGCATATCCTGAACGCGCCGACAAAGCTGATGAAGTCGGAAGGCTATGGCGATGGCTATCGTTACGATCACGACCAGCCCGATGCCTTCTCCGGACAGGATTATTTTCCTACCGAAATGGGCCGCCAGAAATTCTACAGTCCGCCCGATCGCGGCTTCGAACGCGAGATCAACAAGCGGCTGCAATGGTGGGACAAGCTGCGCAAGGAACGCGGCGGCTGAAACGGCCGCTTCCTCCGTGAACGATTGCGAAAAGCGCCGCGCAGAGGGAACCGTTTTCTTCACTTCGCGTTTACCATGCAACAGAACATGGAGAACTCGAAATGGAAAATCTGCCCTTACGCGTTCTTGCCTATGCCGTTATCGCGCTATGCTGCGCAATGGTTGTTGGCATCATTCTGACGGTGCCGATGCTCTACGATGCCAGGATTTTCCTGCTGCCCGCGATGCTGCTGATCGCCTGGGTTTCCGGCCCGCTCCTGACCCATTATCTGGCTCCCCAGGAAGCCCCCCGTCTCCGCAAGCGGTAAGTCCCCCCGGCCGCGCGAAGCGAACGCCTGACCAGAAGGGAAGCTGGTCAGGCGTTTGTTGTTTTTGGTGATGTCTGTCAGCCGGCTTACTTGTCCGAAGGGCTCTTCTTGATCGGCGCCTGATAGGTGAAGCCCATGTCCCAGGGGAAGTAGATCCAGGTGTCCTGGCTGACCTCGGTGACGAAGGTGTCGACCATGGGCACGCCTTGCGGCTTGGCATAGACGCAAGCCAGATGCGCATTCGGCAGCATTTCGCGCACTTCACGGGCGGTATTGCCGGTGTCGGTCAGATCGTCGATGATCAGGACGCCTTCGCCGCCATTCTTCTTCAGGTCTTCGGAAATGCCCTTCAAAAGCAGCGTCTCGCCCTGATCGGTGTAATCATGGTAGCTCGCGATGCACACCGTTTCGATCAGGCGGATTTCCAGTTCGCGCGAGATGATCGCGGAGGGAACGAGACCGCCGCGGGTGACGCAGACGATTGCGGAGAAGCTCTGTTCAAGGCCGGCGAGACGCCAGGCGAGCGCGCGGGCGTCTCGGTGGAACTGGTCCCACGAAACGGGGAAGGCTTTTTCGGGTAGGGACATGGCAGGCTCCGCAACAAACAATGCGGGCTAATAGCCGCATTCGCGGCGTTATTGCAAGGCCTGCGCTGTCTTACCGCGACATCAGCGTTGCCGCCGTCATCGAGCCGAGAAGCGTGCGGGTGACGCCGCCGAAAAGCAGCTCCCAGAGTCTTGAATGGGTATAGGCGCCCATCACCAGCAGATCGACGGAGTTGTCGGAAAGCCGGTTCTCGATGATCTCGCCGGCCTTGGCCTTGTCGGCATGGGCGGTGGTGGCGACGACATTGATGCCGTGGCGGGCGAGCGTGGCCGCGATCTCGGCGCCGGAAAGCCCGCTATCCTCATCGGCGCTCTCGCGCGGATTGACCGAGAAGATTTCGACCTCGTCGGCCTTCTTCAGGAAGGGCAGGGCGTCGAAAGTGGAGCGCGCGGCCTCACGCGAGCCGTTCCAGGCGACCATCACCTTGGAAAACGGCTTGGCGGCCTTGGCCACATGCGGCACCATCAGCACCGGGCGGCCGCTTTCAAACAGGAAGTTCTCGAAATTGGTGCGGATGTCGCCGGGCGCGTCGGAGGCAAGCTGCGGCGCGATGATCAGATCGGCCGCGCGCGCGCTGTCGACCACGGAGGGGCCGGCGAAGCCCGATGCCGATACGATGTTGCGCCAGTCGCAGGAAATGCCTTCCCGCTCGGTGCGGGTGCGGAAGATCTCGCCGATCTCCGCGCTGCGCTTCTCCGCCAGCTCCTGCAGCGACTGTACCGAGACCGGATCCGGAATTTCCATCGGCGCGACGATCGGGGTCGGTGTAACGGCCTCGGCGTGGAGGCCGATCAGATGCGCATCGAAGCTGCGCACGACCTCGAAGGTGAAATCGAGAAATCCGCCCTGCTGCGCGGGAGATTCCATCACCGCCAGAATGGTCTTGTAGCTCATATAGGCCTCCTCACGAGTAATGCCGGGTTTGCCGCATTGTAGCGTTGGTATCGTTTATTGCGAAGGACAAAGCATTGACCGGAGTCAAAATCATCGCTGAAGCGAGGCAATCATCGCCCGTATCGCGTCGGCGGCGGCATCGACATGCGCGCGCTCGCGGGCGCGGACCACGAGCTGGGTGTTGAAGCCCTTTTCGGAAAACCGCGGATAGGAGCCGATCGAGGTTTCCGGGTGCGCCTTCTGGATCGCGGCAAGCGCGGTGCCGATATCGCCCTCGCCGAAGGGGCAGTCGATCGCCTCCGAGATGATGGCGACGCCGCCCTGGAGCGTGGGAATGACATTGGCGAGCATCGCCTGAAACACCTGCGGAACGCCGGCCATGACATGGACATTGCCGATAATGAAACCGGGCGCGGTGGAAACCGGATTGTCGATCAGCGTCGCGCCTTCCGGCATGCGGGCCATGCGCTGGCGTGATTCGTTGAAATCGAGGCCGCGCCGCGCATAGTTTTCCGCAAGCCGCGTCATGGCCTCGTCATTGTAGATGCAAGCAAGGCCGAAGGCGGCGGAGACCGAATCGGCGGTGATATCGTCATGGGTGCCGCCAATGCCGCCCGAGGTGAAGACATAGGTGTAGCGGGTCCTCAGCGCATTGACGGCCTCCACGATAGCCTCTTGATCATCGGCGACGATCCGGACTTCCTTCAGTTCGATGGCCGCCAGCGTCATGGCGTCCGCCAGATAGCCGATATTCTTGTCCTTGGTCCGTCCGGACAGAAGTTCGTCGCCGATGGCGAGCATGGCTGCGGTGGGCTGCTGGGTCATGTCGATCTGGTCCGTGATATGCCGGGGAACTGATTTCTGGACCCTTCGGCGACTTTGATCAAGCATGCATTTTTCCGCCCTGCCATCAGACTGTGAACAGTGCGTCTATCACCGGCTGTCTCGACAACGGCCTTGTCCGCGCCATATCAAGATGCAACCCGTCAAACAGTGAAACCGGAGCAATCAAATGGCAAAAGTTCTCGTCCTCTACTATTCCGCCTATGGCCACATCGAAGCCATGGCCAAGGCCGTTGTCGAAGGCGCGAAAGCCGGCGGTGCCGAGGTAACCCTGAAGCGCGTGCCCGAACTGGTGCCGGAAGAGGTCGCCAGGAACTCCGGCTTCAAGCTGGATCAGGAAGCGCCGATCGCCGAGCCCAATGAACTGGCAGACTACGACGCCATCATCTTCGGCTGCGGCACCCGCTACGGCACCATGGCCTCGCAGATGCGCAACTTCGTCGACCAGACCGGCGCGCTGTGGGCCGAGGGCAAGCTGGTTGGCAAGGTCGGATCGGTGTTCACCTCGTCGGCCACCCAGCATGGCGGTCAGGAATCCACCATTCTCGGCTTCATCCCGACCCTGCTGCACCACGGCATGGTCGTCGTCGGTCTGCCCTACGCCTTCGCCGGCCAGATGGGCGTTGAGGAAGTAAAGGGCGGCTCGCCCTACGGCGCCTCCACCATCACCGATGGCGACGGCTCCCGCATGCCGTCCGAAACCGAACTCGCCGCCGCCCGCTACCAGGGTGAGCACGTGGCCAAGATCGCTGCCAAGACGGCAGCCTGATCGAAGCAATCCTCCCGGATTTACAAGCGCGGCTCTCACGGGCCGCGTTTTTTGGTGCCCGCTTTTCCCCACAAACTCCCGCCTTCACCGCCGCCCTTACGATTCTGGTCATCGCGAACCGTATCGAAAGGCAGGCGTCATGCGCATCGAGAACCATAAAATTCCGGGCATCTGGTACAGGCAATCCTCCAATATCGGCGCCGCGCGCGAAAAGCCGCCGGTCGTCATCGTGTTGCACTACACCACCGGCTGGAATGGCAAGGCCAGCCGCGACTGGCTGATGGGCGAGGCGGGCGGCACGAGCAATCGCGGCTCCAGCGCGCACATTGTCATCGATCGCGACGGCACGGCCTGGCAGATAGCGCCGTTCAACCGCACGGTCTGGCATGCGGGGCCCTCGCGCTATGGCGAGTTGCAGGGCCTCAACAGCCATTCGGTCGGCATCGAATTCGTCAATGCCGGCTGGATGAAGCCGAATGGCCTCGGCGACTACATAGATGCCTATGGCAGGCGGATGAACGACCGCGCCCTGAAAAAGACCGGCGGCTATATGCTCGCCCCGCACGCCCGCGTCGGCTCGGGAAATTTCGCCTGGCCGCTCTATCCGGAAGCCCAGCTGGAGACCGGGCTGGAGATCGTCCAGGCGTTGCTTGCCGCCTATCCGATTGCCGCGATCGTCAGCCATGAAGAGATCGATACGCGCGGGTGGAAGACCGATCCGGGGCCGGCCTTTCCGATGGCCCGGTTTCAGGGCCTGATGGGCGAGGCCGCCGACCGTGAGGAAGCCTATGTGGTGACGGCCGGCCGGCTGAACCTGCGCGGCGGGCCCGGTGTTTCGTTTGAGAAGATCGTGCCGCCCGGCATGCTGCTCTGCGGCACCCGGCTTCGGGTGCTGAAACGCGAGGGCGACTGGGCCTTCGTCGCGCCCGAACGGGCCGATGGCGAGGAGGGAAGCATTCGCGGCTGGGTGCATGGCGGCTATATCGCGCCAATGATTGCGGCCTGAGGGGCGGCATTCTTGCGTCTTTGGCGCAAGGCCTCTATATCAGCGGCAAATATGGGATTCACATCCAACCTTGAACTGGACTGGCGGATCATGAACACACTCGGTTTTGACAAGAAGCCGGAGGACACCCGCGTTGTCGTGGCGATGTCCGGCGGCGTCGACAGCTCGGTCGTGGCCGGGCTTTTGCAGCGCGAGGGCTATGACGTCCTCGGCATCACGCTTCAGCTTTACGATCACGGCGCGGCCGTGCACCGCGCCGGCTCCTGCTGCGCGGGACAGGATATCGATGATGCGCGCCGCGTCAGCGAACGCCTCGGCATTCCCCATTACGTGCTGGATTACGAAGCGCGGTTTCGCGAAACGGTGATCAACCCGTTCGCCGAGGCCTATATCGCCGGCGAAACGCCGATCCCCTGCGTTGCCTGCAACCAGACGGTCAAGTTCGCCGACCTGTTGACGACGGCGCGCGAGCTCGGCGCGGATGCGCTGGCAACGGGGCACTATATCCGCTCCAAGCCCAACCCGAGCGGCAACCAGCCGATGCGCCGGGCGCTCTACCGCCCGGTCGATGCCGAACGCGACCAGAGCTATTTCCTGTTTGCGACCACGCAGGAGCAGATCGACTTTCTGCGCTTTCCGCTTGGCGGCCTGTCGAAGGCCGAGACCCGGAAGCTGGCGGAAGAAATGGGCCTGATCGTCGCCGACAAGCCGGATAGCCAGGACATCTGTTTCGTGCCGCAGGGCAAGTATTCCGATGTTATCGCCAAGCTCAAGCCGAATGCCGAGCTTTCCGGCGATATCGTCCATCTCGACGGCCGCATTCTCGGCCGCCATGAAGGCATCGTCCGCTACACGATCGGCCAGCGCAAGGGGCTTGGCGTGGCCACCGGCGAGCCGCTTTACGTGGTTCACCTCGACGCCCGCTCGCGCCGCGTCGTCGTCGGCCCGCGCGAGGCGCTGGAAACCCGGCGGATTTACCTGCGCGACGTCAACTGGCTGGGCGACCGTTCGCTTGCCGAGGAAGCGGCGGACGGCTTCGAATGTTTCGCCAAGGTGCGCTCCACGCGCCCGCCGCTGCCGGTGGTGCTACGCGTTGATGACAACGGCGTCTATGTCGACCTGCTGGAAGGCGAGGCCGGGATTGCGAACGGACAGGCCTGCGTGCTCTACGATGCGTCCGGGAACGAAGCCCGCGTCTTCGGCGGCGGTTTCATCGACCGCTCTGAGCGTTCGGCGGAGGCCGAGGCGGCGCTGAAGAGTCTGATGGACGGGCTTGCGGCCTGAACGTTTTGCGTATCGGTGGTTACACGGCCATGCCGCGCCGCCATTGGCTTCAGTTATTGAAAAGCCTGTCCTTAAACTCGGCGTCATCCTCGGGCTTGACCCGAGGATCCAGGCAACGCGGTAAGGTCGCGCAATGGACCGTTGAAATTCAGCGGCTAAGCCGCCTGGATGCTCGGATCAAGTCCGAGCATGACCCCTTTCAAAAATACAGCGATGACGTAAACCTGCGTCCATCACGTCGCGATTGGCTCCTTCGCTTCCATGAACAGCTTCAGCGATTCCTGGTAGCCGAAGGTCAGCAACTGGTCGACATAGGCGATCAGCCGGTCGGCCCAGTCGAAGCCCATATAGGCGGCGAGCCAGACCAGCAGCGCCGCGATGATCAGCGCATAGATGAAGCTGCGCAGTACCATCAGCACGATGGCGAGCAGCACGAAGGCGATCAGCCCGTAGAAGATCGAGGGCGCGAGCGCCACGCCGTCCTGATGGGCGAGATAGCCCATATAGAGCGCGAAGATGATGCAGACCGCCGCACTCAGCCGGTCGCGGATCTTGCGGTGGGTATAGGACGCGCTTGCCATTCTCGATCTCCCTTTTGATGCGGGCGCTCAACGCTTAAGAAACGCGGGCGCTGCAACCCGGTTCCCGATATCTCATGTTCAGCGATGATTGTCGAT
The DNA here is from genome assembly GCF_053484295.1 of Martelella sp. AMO21009. Classification (NCBI taxonomy): domain Bacteria; kingdom Pseudomonadati; phylum Pseudomonadota; class Alphaproteobacteria; order Hyphomicrobiales; family Aurantimonadaceae; genus Martelella; species Martelella sp. AMO21009. Next base: position 372,889 of record NZ_JBAKFR010000003.1, on the reverse strand, counting down.
CAGGATAGCTCTGCAACCACACGGTTCAAGACCAGCATGCCGGCGGGCGTTGCCCGCAGCCTGTGGTTGCCGATGCGTTCGACAAGGCCGAGGTCAATCACAAACGCCTCGCGCTCGGCATCGACCGGCCTGCCGGAAAGCGACGACCAGCGCGAAAGGTCGACACCCTCCCTGACGCGCAGCCCCATCAGCAGCAGTTCGTCGGCCTGTTCCTCGCCGGTGAGCGTGGTCTGCTCGCTCATGCCGTGGCCTGCTTCCTCAACCATCGAGAGCCAGGTTTCCGGGTGACGTTCGGCGGCCGTGGCGATCTTGCCTTCGGTTGTCGCAAGCCTGCCATGCGCGCCGGGGCCGATGCCGGCATAGTCGCCATAGCGCCAGTAGGTGAGGTTATGCCGGCTTTCCGCTCCGGGCCGGGCGTGGTTGGAAACCTCGTAGGCCGGCAGGCCGCGTTCCGCCGTTACACTTTGCGTGATTTCATAGAGTTCAGCGGCGTGGTCCTCATCCGGCACGGTAAGCTTGCCGGCCTTGTGCAGCGCGTAAAAGGCCGTGCCTTCCTCGATGGTGAGCTGGTAGAGCGACAGGTGATCGGCGGCGAGATCAATCGCGCGGTTGAGCTCCGCCACCCAGTCATCAATGGTCTGGCCGGGCCTCGCATAGATCAGGTCGAACGACATGCGCGGGAAGATTTCGCGGGCAAGCCCGATTGCGCCCAGAGCCTGCTCGACATTGTGCAGCCGCCCGAGAAACCGCAATTGCTTGTCATCCAGCGCCTGCACGCCCATGGAAACACGGTTGACGCCTGCGGCGCGATAGCCGCGGAAACGGGTCGCCTCCACGCTTGAGGGGTTGGCCTCCAGCGTGATCTCGATCCCGTCCGGCACGTGCCATGCCTTCGCGACCGCATCGAGAATACCGCCAAGTGTTTCCGGTGCCATCAGCGAGGGCGTACCGCCGCCGATGAAGATGCTGGTGACCGCACGCGGGCCGGAAAGGGCGCGCATATGATCGATCTCGCGGGCGAAGGCGGCCATGAAGCGCTTCTGGTCGACAGGCTGGTGGCGGACATGGCTGTTGAAGTCGCAATAGGGGCATTTGGCCGCGCAGAACGGCCAGTGCAGATAGACGCCGAAGCCCGGTTCGCCATCGTCGCGGGCCATGGTTTGCGGTTCGCTCAGCTTGCCAGCCCCTTTTCCACGAACAGGCGGAAGGCGCGGGCGCGGTGCGACAGCGCGCCGCCATCCTCAGGCCCGCCATGGGTCTTCTCGTCGGGCTCCATTTCGCCGAAGGTCCTGTCATGGCCGGCCGGCATGAAGACCGGGTCGTAGCCGTGGCCCTTGTCGCCGCGCGGCGGCCAGACCAGCGTGCCCTCGACCTCGCCCCTGAACGTTTCGGTGTGGCCGTCGGGCCAGGCGAGGCAGAGCACGCAGACGAAGCGGGCGGTGCGCTGCTCGGGCGTGGTCGCGCCCTTTTCGACAAGCAGTTTTTCGACCTTCTCCATCGCCATGCCGAAATCGCGGCTGCCGTCTTCCGTTTCCGCCCAGTCGGCGGTGTAGACGCCGGGCGCGCCATCGAGCGCGTCGACGGCGATGCCTGAATCATCGGCAAGCGCGGGCAGGCCAGACTTGCGGGCCGAGGCCAGCGCCTTGATCGCGGCGTTTTCCTCAAACGTCGTGCCGGTTTCCTCGGGCACGTCGAAGCTCAGTTCAGCGGCCGATTTCGCCGAAAAACCGAGCGGGCCGATCAGGTCCGCGATCTCCGCGATCTTGCCGGCATTGTGGCTGGCGACGACGATGGTCTTGATATCGAGTTTGCGCATGTCAGGTCCTGATGAACGAAGTGAGGTTTGAGTACGCCGCATAGCCCCCAACCAATCTCCCCCCTTGAGGGGGAGATGTCGCGAAAGCGACAGAGAGGGGTAATGGGCATAAGCCGCAAGCGCTGTGCTCTCGGATAGGTTTCACCCCTCTCTGCCCCTGTCGGGGCATCTCTCCCTCAAGGGGAGAGATTGAAGGGAGGCGGACAGTCCTTGCCATCACAGCCCCCAGAGCTTGCCCTCGGCGCATTCCAGGCTGTTGCCGGCGGGGTCGCGGAAATAGATCGAGCGGGCGCCGTTCGGCCAGCGGAGATCGCTTTCGATGGCGATGCCGTTTTCATTCAGACGATCGAGCATCGCGGTGAAATCGTCGTCCTTCAGCCGGAAGCAGACATGGCCCGGACCGCGACCGCCATGGGCGGGAACGGGCAGGGCGTCCGGCGCCGCGGGCTTTTCGGTTTCGTCCGGATTGAAGATCAGCAGAACGCCCGGTCCGCAGCGGAAGAAGATATGCCGGTCGCCGGCGCGGGAAATCTTCTCCAAACCCAGAACGTCGCCATAAAATGCCTCGGCGGCGTCGAGATCGTCGACATAGAGTGCTGTTTCCAGAATGGCGGCGATCGGGCTTTCCATGGCGTTATGCGCTCTCGACGGTCTTCTTCTGGAGGTCGACGAGTTCGGCGATGCCGTTCCTGGCAAGGTCCAGCAGCGTCAGGAACTCGTCCTGGCTGAACGGCTTGCCTTCCGCCGTGCCCTGGATCTCGACGATGCCGCCGGTGCCGGTCATCACGAAATTGGCGTCGGTTTCGGCGGACGAATCTTCGAGATAGTCGAGGTCGATCACCGGCTGGTCGGCGAAGATACCGCAGGAGATCGCCGCGACATGGTCTTTCAGCACCTTGCCGGTCTTCACCATGCTGCGCGCTTCCATCCACTTCAGGCAATCGTGAAGCGCGATCCATGCGCCGGTGATCGAGGCCGTGCGGGTGCCGCCATCGGCCTGGATCACGTCGCAGTCGACGCTGATCTGGCGTTCGCCTAGCGCTTCGAGATCGACGACCGCGCGCAGCGAGCGGCCGATCAGGCGCTGGATTTCCAGCGTACGTCCGCCCTGCTTGCCGGCAGACGCCTCGCGGCGCATGCGCTCGCCGGTGGCGCGCGGCAGCATGCCGTATTCGGCCGTCACCCAGCCCTTGCCGCCATTGCGCAGCCACGGCGGCACGCGCTCTTCCAGCGAGGCGGTGCACAGCACGTGGGTGTCGCCGAACTTCACCAGGCAGGAGCCTTCGGCGTGCTTGGAGAAGCCGCGCTCGAACGAGACGTTGCGCATCTGGGTAAGTTGTCTGCCTGATGGCCGCATGGGGAGGTCCTTCCGGTTGCTTTTGGCCGCGTTCTACGAGCATGCGCCCGCTTTTGCAAAGAAAAACGCCTCGCCGGCGCGGGTCAATTGCGCGGCGATGCCTTCGCACTATATTAGGCGGGAAACCATTTCATGTTCCGGCAAAGCTTGGATGACCACGAAACGCAATATCAAGGCCGACATGCCCGCCATCTCGCTCGACGACCGATCGCGCGAGGTGTTTCGGCGCATTGTCGAGACCTATCTGGAAAGCGGCGAGCCGCTCGGCTCGCGCAATCTGTCGCGGCTTCTGCCGATGTCGCTGTCGCCGGCGTCGGTGCGCAATGTCATGAGCGATCTTGAGGAACTCGGCCTGATCTATGCCCCGCATATCAGCGCCGGACGGCTGCCGACCGAAAGCGGCCTGCGCTTCTTCGTCGACGCCTATATGCAGATCGGCGACCTAGGGGACAGCGAGCGTGCCGAGATCGAGCGCCAGATGGGCGGCATTGGCAGCGGTCAGCCAGTGGAAACGCTCTTGGACGAAGCGAGCCAGATGCTCTCCGGCATGTCGCGCGGGGCAGGCCTGGTGATGACCTCCAAAAGCGACACCGTGCTCAAACATGTCGAGTTCATCCGGCTGGAGCCGACCAAGGCGCTGGCCGTGCTGGTCGGCGAGCACAATCAGGTCGAAAACCGGATCATTGATCTTCCCGCCGGCACCACCTCGTCGCAGCTGACGGCGGCCGCGAATTTTCTCAACGCTCATCTGAACGGCCAGACCCTGCCCGAGCTGAAGTCGGTGCTGACACGGCTGAAGGACCGGGTGCGCCATGAATTGGACCAGTTGTCGCAGGATCTCGTGGGGCGCGGGCTCGCCGTCTGGTCCGGCAGCGCCGAGGATGGCAATCCCGGGCGGCTGATCGTGCGCGGACGCGCCAACTTGCTGGAAGGGGTGGCCGATGCCGCCGATATCGACCGGCTGCGCATGCTGTTCGATGATCTCGAAAAGAAGGATAGCCTGATCGAACTGATCAATCTCGCCGAAAGCGGTTCGGGTGTGCGGATTTTCATCGGCTCGGAAAACAAGCTGTTTTCGCTGTCCGGCTCCTCGCTGGTGGTCGCGCCTTACCGTGACAGCGACAATCAGGTCGTCGGCGCCGTCGGCGTTATCGGGCCGACCCGGCTGAATTATGCCCGGGTGGTGCCGATGGTGGATTACACCGCTCATCTGCTATCGCGGCTTTCCGGCACGCGCTGAGGCTTCAAACAGTATCGCCCCATATCAGACCTTGATTTTTCAAGGCTGAACCTCGATATCGGGGCTCAAGAAATTCACCACTGGAATGAAATCTGCGGAGACGTCATGACCGACGAGACCAAGAAAAACGGAACTGACGAACAAATCAAGGAAACGGTGCTCGATCTCGAAGCCGAGATGGATGCAGCAGCCGCCGAAGATATCGCCGAGGAGGCTCAGCCCGAGCCCGATCCGCTTGAGATCCTGAAGGCCGAGAACGAAAAGCAGCGCGACCAGCTTCTGCGCCTTGCCGCCGAAATGGAAAACCTGCGCCGCCGCACCGCCCGCGACGTCAAGGACGCCAAGGCCTATGCCGTGACCGCGTTCGCCCGCGACATGCTCGGCGTTTCCGACAATCTGCGCCGCGCGCTGGACGCCATCCCGGAAGACAAGCGCACCGAGGAGATCAAGGGCTTCATCGAGGGCGTCGAAATGACCGAACGCTCGATGCTCTCGGGCCTCGAACGCCACGGCGTGAAGAAGATCGAGGCCGAGGGCGCGCGCTTTGACCCCAATATCCATCAGGCGATGTTCGAGGTTCCGAACCCGGAAATCCCGTCCAACACGGTGGTTCAGGTGGTGCAGGCCGGCTACATGATCGGCGAGCGCGTCCTGCGCCCGGCCATGGTCGGCGTCTCCAAGGGCGGACCGAAGCCGGAAGCCGCCCAGCCGACCGACGAAGCGCCGAAGGACGAGTGATTGCGCCGGCGCGGCGGGCTTCGCGCGGCTCACTAACGCTGCATCGTGATCCCGGCCTTGAGCCGGGACCCGGGGCGATGCGACCGGCGCGCTATCATGATCGTTGGGGCCAAGACAAAGCGCCTGTCCTCAGTTGCCAAAACCTTTCCCTTTTACGGGCGTCATCCTCGGGCTTGACCCGAGGATCCAAGCAACTCGACTGGCGTCTTAGGATGTCGGCGTGTTGTTGCGATAGCTGGCGAAAATCCGCTCACTTCTCTCGCGACAGATGTGGTTAGATGCTCGGGTCAAGCCCGAGCATGACGCATGTTATTGGGGGGAGGCTGCCAGAAAATGAGGGCAAAAACCCTCACGCCGCCGAGGAATCCGGGTCCGAATTCAAAAACGCATAGATCGCGCTGTCGCTGTCTGAAGCGCGCAGTTTGCGGGTCAGCTCCTGGTCGCGCAAGAGGCGGGCGACGCGTGAGAGCGCTTTCAGATGGTCCGCGCCGGCACCTTCCGGGGCCAGCAGCAGAAAGGCGAGGTCGACGGGCTGATCGTCGAGCGCGTCGAAATTCACGGGATGCTGAAGCCTGGCGAACACGCCCGCGATGTGGTCGAGCTTCGGCAGCTTGCCGTGGGGAATGGCGATGCCGTTGCCGACGCCGGTGGACCCCAGACGCTCGCGCTGCAGCACCACGTCGAAGATTTCACGCTCCGGTATCCCGGTCACGGCTTCCGCCCGGGCGGCGAGTTCCTGCAGCAATTGCTTCTTGGAATTGGCCTTGAGGGCGGGGATGATCGCTTCCTGTTTCAGCAGGTCGTCGAGTGCCATGTCCTGGTATCCTGGCGTGAGAAGCGGACGCCTTGCGGCGTCCGCCTGTTGAAGGTCAGCCCTGAATGCCGGCTGTGTCGATCCAGCCGATATTGCCATCCGGGCGGCGATACACGATGTTCAGCGTCTTGTTGTCCGGGTTGCGGAACAACATCAGCGGCTTGTCGGTCATGTCGAGCGCCATGACGGCGGTGGCGACGGCCATGGTGCGCACCTCGGCCTTGGCCTCGGCGACGATCGCCGGCGCGTAGTCTTCCGGGATTTCTCCGTCATCCTCGGGCGGCGTATCCATTACCGAATAGGCGAATTCGGCGGAGCCGGCATGGCCGTTGTGGTGATCCTTGAGCTTGCGCTTATAGCGACGCAGACGCTTGGCGATCCGCTCGAAGGCAGCCTCGAACGCGGCCTGGGGATCGTGCGCCTTGCCGGCTGCGTGCAGCACGGCGCCACTGTCGAGATGGACCTTGCAATCGGCCTCGAAGCCGCCGCCGGCCTTTTCAACGGTCACCTGGCTGGAATAGCCGCCGTCGAAATATTTCGTGACCGCTTCCTCGATGTAATCCTCGATTTTTTCGCGGAAAGCCTCGCCGACTTCCATTTGTTTGCCCGAGACGCGAACACTCATGGTTATGCCCTTCTTCTTGTGTTTCCACGAGCCACTTTAGGCCAAGCCGCGAACTCCTCCAAGAGGGTCGGATGATTGGCCCGATTGGCAGTGCGATGACAAACGGTCATCAATATCTATTTGGGCTTTTTTCAGCCGTTTGCCAGCGGGAAATCTGCAATTCGTTCCGCGTTTTTCGTGCCGTCCGTCCGTTGGGCTCGCCTTTTCCGGCGCCGGCTTCCGGTCACGAAACCATTCATGTGTCGGTTCGCACCCTTTGCGGCGGATGCTCTATCGTTCATGGACCGCGAAGTCAATGCGGGCCTTGTTTGTCCGCTCTAATCGGTTCAGCCGGCCGCAACGCGGGCAAGCGCCCGCTTTTCCCTTCGACGCTGCACGGAGGAGGGGATGTTCATCGCCTCGCGGTATTTGGCGACCGTCCGCCGGGCGAGCGTGATCCCGTCCTCCTTGAGTACCGCGGCGATATCGTCGTCGGACAGCACCGCAGCCGGCGTCTCGTCGTCGATCAGCCGCTTGATCCTGTGGCGCACGGACTCGGCGGAGTGGCTTTCGGCCTCTTCATCGGCGCCGGCGATCGAAACGGTGAAGAAATAGCGCAGTTCGAACAGCCCGCGCGGCGTGAGGATATACTTGTTGGAGGTGACGCGGCTGACGGTCGATTCATGCATCTTGATCGCCTCTGCCACAGTCCTGAGATTGAGCGGGCGCAGATGATCGACGCCATGCCGCAGAAAACCGTCCTGCAGGCGCACGATCTCGCCGGCGACCTTCATGATGGTGCGGGCCCGTTGGTCGAGGCTGCGGGTCAGCCAGTTGGCATTTTGCAGGCAGGCGTTGAGAAAGGTCTGGTCCGCTTCCGACATCCCCCGCGACGCCTTGATCTCGGCCAGATAAGGGCGGTTGACCAGCACCCGCGGCAGGGTGTCGCTGTTGAGCTCGATCTGCCAGTCGCCGCCCGGCCGCGCTGTGACGATCACGTCGGGCAGCACCGATTCGCAGGCATCGCTGGCAAAAGCACTGGCGGGCTTGGGGTTCAGCCGGCGCAGCTCCGCCATCATGTCGAGCAGATCGTCGTCATCGACGCCGCAGACGCGTCGCAGCTTCTGGAAATCCCGCCGCGCCGCCAGATCGAGATTGTCGACCAGCGCTTCCATGGCCGGATCCAGCCGGCCGCGTTGCCTGAGCTGTTCGCGCATGCAGTCGGAGAGCGACTGTGCGAAAATGCCCGGCGGATCCAGCGATTTGAGTCTTTCGAGCACCTGCATCACATCGTCGGCGCCGATGCCGATATTGCCGGCGATCTCGGACGGCTCCCCGCGGAAATAGCCGGCATCGTCAAGATAGTCGATCAGGTGGCGCGCGATCGCCCGGGCGCGCGCATCGCGGAAGGTCAGGGCGATCTGGTCGGTCAGATGGTCACGCAGGCAGGGCCGGCTGGCAACGAACTCGTTGAGGTCGACATGGTCGTCGCCGCCCCCGCCGGGCATTGATTTCCACTGGCTCATCAGTTCTGGCGCGTCGGGTCGCGACGTTGGCGCATCCTCGGTGAAAGCGCTGTCGTAATTGCTGTCGAGGCTTTCCTTCAACCGGTCGGAAGTCTCGCTGTCCTCGCGGAACCAGTCGCTCGACGGCTCCGGATTTTCGTGGGCCGGAAGCTCCGCGGCTTCGGGTCTCTCGTCCCCGTGGCCTTCCTCGCCGCCCATTTCCAGAAGCGGGTTCTTCTCCACTTCCTGCGCGATAAAGGCTGTCAACTCCGCATGGGGCATCTGCAGAAGCTGGATCGACTGCATCAATTGCGGGGTCATGACCAGCGACTGGCTTTGTTTCAGAAACAGTTTGGCGCCGAGTGCCATGTAAACGCCCCACAAAAAATGCGCAGCCGGCAGAGGCCGGCCATTTCAGGCAGGGAGATTGGCATAAAAATTGCTTGATGATCAAGGCCGAATCGTGCGCGCGGACGAGCGTCGCTCGATATCGTCAGAGGCTGAAATTGTCGCCGAGATAAAGTCTGCGCACGTCGGTGTTGGCGACGATTTCAGAGGCCCTGCCGTGGGTCAGCACCTCGCCGGCGTGAATGATATAGGCGCGGTCGATCATGCCGAGCGTTTCGCGCACATTGTGATCGGTGATCAGCACGCCGATGCCGCGCTGCGTCAGGTGACGGATCAGCCCCTGAATATCGGAGACCGAAATCGGGTCGACCCCGGCAAAGGGCTCGTCGAGCAGCATGAAAGCCGGGTCGGTGGCCAGCGCGCGGGCGATCTCCAGCCGTCGCCGCTCGCCGCCGGAAAGCGCGACCGCCGGCGATTTCCTCAGCCGCGCAATGCCGAACTCTTCCATGAGCTGTTCGAGCTTGTCCTCGCGCTCGCGCTTGTTCAGCGGCGTGAGCTCCAGAACGGCGCGGATGTTGTTTTCCACGGTGAGGCCGCGGAAGATCGAGGCTTCCTGCGGCAGGTAGCCGACGCCCAGCCGGGCGCGGCGATACATCGGCAGGCCGGTAACGTTGCGCCCGTGCAGCGCGATGCGGCCCTCATCCACCGGAACGAGGCCGGTGATCATATAAAAGCAGGTGGTCTTGCCGGCGCCGTTCGGGCCGAGCAGGCCAACGGCCTCGCCCTGGCGCACGACCAGCGACACGCCATTCACCACGCGGCGATTGCGGTAGGACTTGGTCAGGCCTTCGGCAATCAGCGTGCCTTCGTAGTTGACGGGCGGGCGGCCATTGCTGGTCTTCGGCTGCGCGGACCCTGTCGTCGGGGCAGCCGGCCGCGGCGCTGCGGATTTTGCCTTGTTCACATGCACCCCCGGATCAGTTGCCGGGCCGCGATTGCGGATTGAGGCGGATCTGGACGCGCTTGCCGCAGGCGTCAAGCTTGGCCTGGCTGGTCGCCATGTTGACCGTCAGCTTGCAGCCGACAAAGACATTGCCGTTTTCCTTGAGCACGACTTCCTTGCCTTCCAGCACGAATTGCTGGCTCGGCATGTCGAAATGGCCGGTGTCGCCGGTCGCCGACTGGGTGTCGGTGTCGAGGCGAACCCCGCCGGTGAGATCAATGCGGTCGATATCGCCCTGGCCCGAGGCAATGCCGGTGGAGCCGCCTTCGTAACGCACCGTCATCTTGGCGGCGCGCACTGTGTTGACGCCCTGCACGGCAACGACATTGCCGGAAAAGGTAATCAGCTTGGTCGCGTCATCGACCTCGAATTCATCGGCATCGATATCGATGGGCTGGTCGCCGGCGAGCTGGAACCCGGTGGTCTCGGTGGACTGCGCGAACGCCGTATCGGCCGGCAGGCTGGCGAAACAGAGCGAGGCGATCGCGATCGCCGCCGGTGCCATGCCGGTTCTGAATTTCAAAATGCCCAAATCCATCGATAACCTCACTGATTGCCCTGACCGAGGGCAGACGGAGAAAGTGTAACATGAACACCGCCCCCGAACCGAATTTTCTGTCCGTTATCGGTGATATTTATGTTTCGGGCAACCACCGAGGCCTGCGGCGCGGTCACCGTCACCGGGTCATCGCTCTGGAGCGTGCCGCCCTGAATATCGATCGCGGCGGAGTTGAATTCCGCATGCATGCCGTTCGAAAGCTTGATGGTGAACGGCTCGTCGATATTGAGATACTCGGTCGCGCGGTCGTAGAGCGTGCGCGCGGCGTCGACCACCGCCGTCACCGAATCCTCGACCGGCACCTGCGCCGTCACGTTTTCCAGGAGCACGGTGCTGTCATCCGGATTGGCGGCGGGCAGAAGCGCCCGGTCGGCCTTCAGCGAATAGGGTATGCCGTCGCGATTGCGGCCCGTTATGCCGGGATTGGTCATGACGATCATCCCGTCTTCAATCGTGGCCGAGCCAAGCGAGATGTTGTCGGGCACCAGCGACTGCACGAAGGCCATGGCGATCAGCGCGATGGCGATCGCGAAGGCGGCGATCGGCAGCAAGATCTTCAACCGCCGCACGGTGCGCGTATGCTTTGCCGCCCTGCGGAAAGCCTGGTCGATCGATGCCCGGTCTGTTGCCTCGGAAACTGTCATGCCGTGTCGTTTCGGTGTCCATTGCGTGCGTGCACTCGAAGCCCCACGGTTATTATGTTTCGCGGTCGAGAACAAGCTGACCATCTAGGCATTGGCGGGGCCGCAATCAAGCAGCAAGCCTGTGCCTTGTTGCATCGCGGCGACATCCCCGCCAGCAAGATGCGCCTGCTTGCCAAATCGCGTCATCTTGTGTCTTCGGCCACTTGAACTCGGTGACGCGTATAACGTAAACAGGTCGAGTTTGAGGCTTTCTCAGCCACAACGGATTTATAAAGGCGACGGGGCGGGGCGAAATCGTGCCGGGGCGGATCGGACTTGTTGACGGGCCATGGTCTGTGGGGCAGACTAATTGGCAATGAAAATCATGGATTTGAGGGGTCGAATGTGATCAAGTCGGAGCTGGTTCAGATTGTTGCGGCGCGTAATCCGCATCTTTATCACCGCGATGTCGAGAACATCGTGAACGCCATTCTCGATGAAATCGCCGATGCGCTGGCTGCGGGCAACCGGGTCGAACTGCGCGGTTTCGGCGCGTTTTCGGTCAAGAACCGGCCCTCGCGCTCGGGCCGGAACCCGCGCACCGGCGACGCCGTGTTCGTCGAAGAGAAGTGGGTGCCGTTCTTCAAGACCGGCAAGGAGTTGCGCGAACGCCTCAATCCGGACCAGAAAAACGGCAACTGACGGCGGAAATTAAGAACAGGGCGCGCATCATGACCAAAAAACTGATCAACATTCTCATTCTGGTGCCGATCGGGGTCGTGCTTATCGTGCTTTGCGTGGCCAACCGCCAGTCGGTGACCATGGCGCTCAACCCCTTCAATGCCGCAGATCAGGTGCTCTCCGTCTCCGCTCCGTTCTTCGTCTATATCTTCATCGCCTTCATCCTGGGCCTCGTTTTCGGGTCGCTGGCCACATGGTTTTCCCAGCGCAAGCACCGCAAGACCGCCAAGGCCAAGAAGCGCGAGGCCGCACAGTGGCGCGCCGAGGCCGATCGCCAGAAGACCCAGCCCGCGGAATTGCCGCAGACCCGTCCGCTCGACAGGCTACCCTCGGCCTGAGGCGGCGCAGCCGACAAGACTTGCCATTTTCCCGGCAGGGCTGATAAACCGCGAGCTTCCGACCAATCCGGGATAACGGCCTCTCATGACGCCTCCGAAACAGGACAAGACACGCCGCAAGCCCGGCAGGAGCGAGCGTCGCAACGCGCCGTCGTCCAAGCCCGCGCGTGGCCAGGCTCCACGCCGCCGCGACGAGGCTCGCGAACCGGCCGAGCGCAAGAGAAGCCAGCCGGAGCCGCAATGGGTTGCGATGAAGCCCGGCGAGCGACCGGCCGAGCGCATTCCTCACATTCTCGAATCGGTATCGGCCGATGGCTTTCACCTGATCGACAGCGGTCATGGGCTGAAGCTCGAGCAGTATGGCGACTATCGCATCGTGCGCCCCGAGGCGCAGGCGCTGTGGCCGCCGCTGCTGGACGAGAAGGTCTGGGCGAACGCCGATGCGGTGTTTACCGGCGATACCGATGAGGAGGGCATGGGCCGGTGGATGTTTCCGAAGGCGGCGCTGGGCGAGACCTGGCCGCTTCGGATCATGGATATCGATTTTCTCGGCCGCTTCACCGCCTTTCGCCATGTCGGCGTGTTTCCTGAACAGGTCGCGCACTGGCAGTGGATGCGGGATGTATTGGAGACTGCCGGAAAGCGCGGGGGCGCAAAGCCGAAAGTGTTGAACCTCTTCGGCTATACCGGCGTCGCCTCGCTGGTGGCCGCGAGCGCCGGCGCCGAGGTGACACATGTCGATGCCTCCAAGAAGGCGATCGGCTGGGCGCGCGAGAACCAGGCGCTGTCGGGCCTCAACGACAAGCCGATCCGCTGGATCTGCGACGATGCGATGAAGTTCATCGAGCGCGAGGAGCGGCGCGGCAACCACTACGACATCATCCTCACCGATCCGCCGAAATTCGGCCGCGGTCCTAATGGCGAGGTCTGGCAGTTGTTCGAGCACCTGCCGCGCATGCTCGATCTCTGCCGCGCGATTCTGAAGCCCGATGCGCTGGGTCTGGTGCTGACGGCCTATTCGATCCGCGCCAGCTTCTACTCGATCCACGAACTGATGATGGAGACCATGCGCGGCTTCGGCGGCGTGGTCGAATCGGGCGAACTCGTCATCCGCGAGGGCGGGCTTTCCGGAACCGAGCCGGGCAGGGCGCTCTCCACATCCCTTTATGCGCGGTGGTTGCCACAATGAGCTTCGAGAAGGAACGCGCGCCGCGCGTCGGCACGGTCAAGGAGGTTACCAGCCTCTCCAACCCGATCATCAAGGATATCAGGGCGCTCAGCCAGAAGAAGCACCGCGAGGAAAGCGGCACCTTTCTGGCCGAGGGTCTGAAGCTGATCATCGATGCGCTGGAACTTGGCTGGACGATCCGCACGTTGATCTACGCCAAGGCGGCCAAGGGCAAGGCGCCGGTGGAAAAGGCCGCCGCCAAGACGGTGGCTTCCGGCGGTTTGGTGCTCGAAGTCTCCGAAAAGGTGCTCGGCGCAATCACGCGGCGCGACAATCCGCAGATGGTCGCCGGCGTTTTCGAGAGCCATTACCGCCCGCTCTCTGAAATCACGCCGCAGAAGAACGAGACCTATATCGCGCTCGACCGGGTGCGCGATCCGGGCAATCTCGGCACCATCATCCGCACGGCGGATGCGGCCGGTGCGTCCGGCATCATCCTGGTCGGCGAGACCACTGATCCGTTTTCGCTGGAAACGGTGCGGGCGACGATGGGCTCTGTGTTCGCGCTGCCGGTCTCGCGCGCCGAGCCGAAGGCCTTTCTGGACTGGGCGAGGAAAAGCGGCGCGGAAATCGTCGCCACGCACCTCGCCGGCTCCGTCGATTACCGCACCATCGATTACACCAAGAAGCCGATCGTGCTGCTGATGGGCAATGAGCAGCAGGGCCTGCCGCCCGAACTTGCCGAGGGCGCGGACAGGCTTGCGCGCATCCCCCAGCAGGGCAGGGCCGATTCGCTCAATCTGGCCGTCGCCACCGCGGTGATGCTCTACGAGGCGCGCCGCCATCTTCTGTCGCTTGAGGAGCCTGGCCGATGAAGTTTTCGCTTTCCCGCCCGGGTCCCGCGGTCCTGTTCATCGTGATTGCCGTTCTGCTCGACGCTGCGATCAAATTCGCGGTTGAGGTCTATCTGCCGCTGCACCGAACCTATGACGTGCTGCCCTTTCTTGGCCTGTTCAAGACCTACAATCCGGGGATCGCGTTCTCGCTGCTCTCCGACACAAATGGCTGGGCGCTGGTGGCGATGCGGCTGGCGATCGTGGCGGTTGTGATCTATCTCTGGCGGCGGACCGCGCCGGGGCAGGTGTTCGCGTTGATCGGCTTTGCGCTGGTGGTTTCGGGCGCGCTCGGCAACATTCTCGATCATTTCATCTATGGTCATGTCGTCGACTATATCCGCTTCCATGTCGGCGACTGGACGTTTCCGATCTTCAATCTCGCCGACAGCTACATCACCGTCGGCGCCGTCATGATCTTCATCCAGGAGTTCCTGCTGAACGGATCGGGCAAGGACAAGGCCTGAGGGTCAGCGGCGGGTATATTAGCAGAAAACCTTGCCATTCAATGAGTTGAAAGGCCCTCTGGCCTGACCCCGTTATTGGCGTTTCGTCAAAAGCGGCTGGACCTGGCCACCGCCATGTATTACAGTTTCTTCCAGTCGGGCGGTTGCCCGGATAGCACGGAAACGGCGCGGGGAGGCGTTGAGCCAGACCTTCTCCCGCCCTCAGAATACGGGATGCGGCTGTCACGAACCTGTCGCAGTAAAGTGCTTTATGACACCCAAGACAAATGATCCGGAACGTGCGATGACGATGGAAGTCCTTGATCTTCTGCAACCATCGGTCCCAGCAGACGCTTCGATCGCGGTGGCCGGTAACAACGTGCTTGGCCGCATCGGCAGCATGGAGACCCGGATTGCGGAGACCGCGGCGGAAATCGATGCCGCTCAATCCATCCGTTACCGCGTTTTCGTTGAGGAGATGCAGGCGCGTTTGCCGGACGCCGCGATGCGGGCGAAGCGCGATTTCGACCGCTGGGACGATATCTGCGACCATCTTCTGGTGGTCGACCACAAGATCGAAGGCGAACCGGAAGACCAGATCGTCGCCACCTATCGATTGCTACGTCACGAAGTGGCGATGGAGCATGGCGGGTTCTATTCCGATTCAGAATTCCAGACCGCCGACCTCGTCGCCCGCCATCCCGAAGTCCGCTTCATGGAGCTTGGCCGTTCCTGCGTGCTGCCGGACTACCGCAGCAAGCGCACCGTGGAACTGCTCTGGCAGGGCAATTGGGCCTATGCGCTGAAACACGATATCGGCGTGATGTTCGGCTGCGCCTCGTTCCATGGCACCGATCCCGCTGACCACGCCATGGCGCTGTCCTTCCTGCATCACAATGCCCGCGCCACCGGCGACTGGGCGGTTGCCGCCCGGCCTGAACTGGCCGTCGACATGAATCTGCTGCCGGCCGAAGAAGCCTCGGGCCGGCGCGCGCTCACCGGCCTGCCGCCGCTGATCAAGGGCTATCTGCGCCTCGGCGCGATGGTGGGCGAGGGAGCGGTCATCGATCACGCCTTCAACACCACCGACGTGCTGATCGTGCTTCCCATCAGCTCGATCTCTGATCGCTACCTGAACTACTACGGCGCCGACGCCGGTCGGTTCGCGAGCTGAAGGTTTCCGCAAGAGTGACCGCATAGCCCCCCAACAATCTCCCCCCTTGAGGGGGAGATGTCGCGAAAGCGACAGAGAGGGGTATGGGCATAAGCCCCAAGCTCCGAATTTGCCGAAAGGTTTCACCCCTCTCTGCCCCTGTCGGGGCATCTCTCCCTCAAGGGGAGAGATTGTGTGCTGCCAAGCCCCGGCGGCAACATATCCCCAGAAGTCCGCTGAACTCTCAGCAAGAATGCGTTGGGCCGCTTTCAACCAACCTCCACCATCACGTTTTGCCCAGCTTTCTTGCCGCCGACACTTTCGAGCCGCAAAAAATCGTGACAGATGAAGAGGGCAATTCCCTTCATTTCGAGCGTGCGCCGTGGCAGACGATAATCGTATTCCGACCGAAGAACTGATCTCCGAGGAAAGCCGGGCATCGGCGACGCCGATGATGGAGCAGTATATCGAGATCAAGGCGGCAAACCCCGATCTGCTGCTGTTCTACCGGATGGGCGATTTCTACGAGCTGTTCTTCGACGACGCCGTCGAGGCCGCCCGCGCGCTGTCGATCACGCTCACCAAGCGCGGCCAGCATCTCGGTCGCGACATTCCGATGTGCGGCGTGCCGGTTCATGCAGCAGACGACTATCTGCAGAAGCTCATCGGCCTCGGCTTCCGGGTCGCGGTTTGCGAGCAGACCGAGGACCCGGCCGAGGCCAAGAAGCGCGGCTCGAAATCCGTGGTGCGGCGCGACGTCACGCGGCTGGTGACGGCCGGCACGATCACTGAGGACAAGCTGCTTGCGCCCGGCGAAAGCAATTACCTGATGGCGCTGTCGCGGGTGAAGGGCGGCGAGGGGGAGAGCAATTACGGCCTTGCCTGGATCGATATCTCCACCGGCGTCTTCCGCGTCTGCGCCTCCTCCGAAGGGAGGCTCGCCGCCGATATCATGCGCATCGAACCGCGCGAACTGGTCGTCGCCGACACCGTGTTTGCCGATGAGAAGCTGCGCCCGATCTTTGATCTTCTTGGCCGCGCCGTCTCGCCGCAGCCGGCCGTGCTGTTCGATGGCGCAACCGCGCAGGACCGTCTTGGCCGGTTCTTCGGCGTCGCGACGCTTGACGGCTTCGGGCGGTTTTCGCGGCCGGAGCTTTCCGCCGCCGCTGCCGCCGTCGCCTATGTCGAAAAGACCCAGATCAACGAACGCCCGCCGATCGGCATTCCCGAGCAGGACGGCGCGTCCGGCGCGATGTTCATCGACCCCGCCACCCGCTCCAATCTCGAACTGGTGCGCACCATGGCCGGCGGGCGCGACGGTTCACTGTTGAAGGCGATCGACCGCACGGTGACGAGCGGCGGCGCGCGCCTTCTCTGCGAGCGGCTGATGTCGCCGCTGACGGACGTCGACACCATCCATGCGCGGCTCGATTCGGTGGGCTTCTTTCTTGCCGATGTCGCGCGCTCGGATGCCGTGCGCGACCATCTGAAGCAGCTTCCCGACATGCCACGCGCCCTGTCGCGGCTCGCGCTCGACCGCGGCGGCCCACGCGATCTCGGCGCAATCCAGCGCGGCCTCACCGTTGCCCGCGCGATCGCCGATGTGCTGTCCGGCGCAGACCTGCCGGGCGAACTCTCCGCTGCGCTGGCATCGCTTCAGACCCTGCCGCACGATCTCGAGCAGCAACTCGCCGCAACCCTTGACGAGGAGCTGCCGCTCCTCAAGCGCGATGGCGGTTTCGTGCGCGAGGGTGCCGACAATGCGCTCGACGAGGCGCGGGGGCTGCGCGACAAGTCCCGCCGCATCATTGCCGGGCTGCAGGCGCAATATGCCGATGAAACCGGCGTCAAGGCGCTGAAGATCAAGCACAATAACGTGCTCGGCTATTTCATCGAGGTCACCGCCGGCAATGCCCGCGCGCTGACCGAGGGCGATGCGGCCAAGGCGAAGTTCATCCACCGCCAGACCATGGCGAACGCGATGCGCTTCACCACCGCCGAGCTTGCCGACCTCGAAAGCCGAATCGCCAATGCCGCGGGCGAGGCGCTGGCGATCGAGCTGGAAGCGTTTGAGAAGCTGCGCCGCAATGTCGTGGCGGCTGCCGAAAGCCTGAAGCAGGGCGCCCATGCGCTTGCCGTCATCGATGTGTCGGCCGGTCTTGCCGTGCTGGCGGAGGCGGAGGCCTATTGCCGGCCGCAGGTCGACGGCACCACCGCCTTCGAGATCGAGGGCGGACGCCATCCCGTCGTCGAGCAGGCACTGCGCAAGCAATCGGCAGGGCCGTTCGTGGCTAATGACTGCACGCTGTCGCCGGTGACGGGCGAAAACGGATGCCTCTGGCTGCTGACCGGCCCGAATATGGGCGGTAAATCGACCTTCCTGCGCCAGAATGCGCTGATCGCGATTCTGGCCCAGATCGGCGCTTATGTGCCTGCGGCAAGAGCCCATATCGGCATCGTTGACCGGCTGTTTTCGCGCGTCGGCGCATCCGACGATCTGGCGCGCGGGCGCTCGACCTTCATGGTCGAGATGGTCGAGACGGCGGCGATCCTCAATCAGGCGGGCCCGCGCTCGCTGGTGATCCTCGACGAGATCGGGCGCGGCACGGCGACCTTCGACGGGCTGTCGATCGCCTGGGCGGCGGTCGAGCATCTGCACGACGTCAATTGCTGCCGGGGCCTGTTCGCGACCCATTTCCATGAGCTGACCGCGCTTTCGGAAAAGCTTTCGCGCCTTGTGAACGCAACGATGCGGGTCAAGGAGTGGAAGGGCGATGTCGTGTTTCTGCACGAGGTCGGGCCGGGCGCGGCGGATCGCTCCTACGGCATCCAGGTCGCGCGCCTCGCTGGCCTGCCCGCCGCCGTGGTCAAGCGCGCGAAGAATGTGCTGACGCGGCTGGAGGATGCCGATCGCAAGAACCCGGCGGCCAGCCTGATCGATGATCTGCCGCTGTTCCAGTCCGCTATGCGCGCGCCCGAGCCCGCGCCGAAGGCGTCCGAGGTTGAGGCCATGCTTGCCGACATTCGGCCCGACGACATGACCCCGCGCGAGGCGCTGGAAACGCTCTACGCGCTGAAGCGGAAATTGCAGGATGCCGTTTCCATTGATGAGTGATTTGCTTTAAGACACCAGCGGCGGCGCGAGAACCGCCGATGAAAAGGCAGGTCTATGCAGACAAAAAGGGCAGAGCAGCGGACACCGGAACAGCGCGAACGTACGGCGCAGAACACCGTGAAAGGCGCGCCGCCACAAGCCGATTCCTATGCCATGACGGAGGTGTTCGAGCCTGCGGCGCTGCGCAATGAGCTGCGCGCGATCGCGCGCAAGAATGACGGCAATCCGGATGCGACGCGTCAGGCGATCCTGGCGCGGCTGAAGGAGGTCAACGCCGCAGGCCGCGCCCGCGCCTATGAACTGCTGAAGGCCGATGGCGGCGGGCTGGAATGCGCGCGGCGCATCTCCTGGCTCGAGGACCAGATGCTGATCGCGCTGCATGATCTGGTGACCCGCACGATCTTTCCCGATACCCGCAAGGAATTCGCGATCACCGCCGTCGGCGGCTATGGGCGCGACACGCTGGCGCCGGGCTCCGATATCGACCTTCTGTTCCTGATCGAGGAAACCGACCGGGCCGATACGCTGAAGGCGATCGAATATATTCTCTACATGCTCTGGGACATGGGCCAGAAGGTCGGCCATGCGACCCGCAGCGTGACCGAATGCATCAAACTCTCCAAGGCGGACATGACCATCCGCACCTCGATCCTGGAAATGCGCTACATCACCGGGCGCAAGGCGCTGGCCAACACGCTGGAGCGGCGCTTCGACAAGGAAGTGGTCGCTGATACCGGCCCGGATTTCATCGCCGCCAAGCTTGCCGAACGCGACCAGCGCCACCAGAAATCCTTCGACACCCGCTATCTCGTGGTGCCAAACGTCAAGGAGGGCAAGGGGGGATTACGCGATCTCAACACGCTGTTCTGGATCGCCAAATATTACTATCGCGTGCGTGATACCGCCCAGCTTGTGGAGCTCGGCGTTTTGTCGCGCCAGGAACTGAAGCTGTTCCTGCGCGCCGAGGACTTCCTGTGGACGGTACGCTGCCACCTCCATTTCCTGACCGGCAAGGCCGAGGAGCGGCTGACCTTCGACGTGCAGGCCGAAATCGCCGCCGCCCTCGATTATCAGGACCGGCCCGGCCTTTCGGCAGTCGAACGGTTCATGAAGCACTATTTCCTGGTGGCCAAGGATGTCGGCGATCTCACCCGCATCTTCTGCTCCGATCTGGAAGAGCAGCAGGCCAAGGCCTCGCCGACGATCGGGCAGGTGGTCTGGTCGAAGCTCTACAAGCGCCAGCGCAAGATACCGGGCTCGCTCGAATTCGTCTCCGACAGCGGCAGGATCGCGCTCGCCGAGCCGGACGTGTTCAAGAAGGACCCGGTCGCCATCATCCGCTTCTTCTATGTCGCGGTGATCAACGACCTGGAATTCCATCCGGACGCGCTGAAGGTGGTGACCCGCTCGCTGTCGCTGATCAATGCCGAGATCAGGGAGAACGAGGAGGCCAACCGGCTATTCCTGTCGATCCTGACCTCGCGCAACGATCCTGCGCTCTATCTGAGGCGTATGAACGAGGCCGGCGTGCTTGGCCGGTTCATTCCGGAATTCGGCCGCATCGTCGCGATGATGCAGTTCAACATGTATCATCATTTCACCGTCGACGAGCATCTGATCCGCGCGGTCGCCGTGCTCTCGGAGATCGACAATGCCGGCGGCGAGTCGGAGCTTCATCCGCTGGCCGCAAGGCTGATCCAGTCGGTCGAGGACCGGACCGTGCTTTATGTCGCGGTGCTGCTGCACGATATCGCCAAGGGCCGCAAGGAAGATCACTCTATTGCCGGCGCACGGGTTGCGCGCAAGCTCTGCCCGCGCTTCGGGATGACGGCGAAGCAGACCGAACAGGTCGCCTGGCTGATCGAACATCACCTGCTGATGTCGATGACCTCGCAGACCCGCGATCTCAACGACCGCAAGACCGTGGTCGATTTCGTCGACAAGGTCCAGTCGCTCGAACGGCTCAACCTCCTGCTGATCCTGACAGTCTGCGATATTCGAGCCGTCGGGCCGGATGTCTGGAACGGCTGGAAGGGGCAGCTGCTGCGTACGCTCTATTACGAAACCGAGATCCTGCTTTCCGGCGGCTTCTCGGCCGTTTCCCGCAAGGCGCGGACCGAGCGCGCCATCGAGTTGCTGGAGGATTCGCTGAGCGGCTGGGAAGATGCAGAGCGGCGCAAATATGCCAATCTGCAGTATCAGAACTATCTTCTTTCGGTGCCGCTGGAGGACCAGGTCCGCCATGCCCGCTTCATCCGCGAGGCCGACAAGTCGCGGCAATTGTTCTCCACCATGGTGCGCACCAACGCGTTCCACGACATCACCGAGCTCACGCTTCTGGCGCCGGACCATCCGCGGCTGCTGTCGATCATCGCCGGCGCCTGTGCCGCGACCGGCGCGAACATCGCCGATGCGCAGATCTTCACCACCACGGATGGCCGCGCGCTCGACACCATCCTTCTGAACCGCGCCTTCGACGATGACGCCGATGAGCTGCGCCGCGCCAACACGATCGGCAAGCTGATCGAGGACCTGCTGTCGGGCCGCAAGCACCTCAACCAGTTGATCGCCGCGCGCCAGCGCGAGCGCCGCTCGGTGCGGCCGTTCTCGGTGCCGACCCATGTTTCGGTGTCGAACAAGCTCTCCAATATCTTCACGGTGATCGAGATCGAATGCCTTGACCGCACCGGACTGCTTGCCGACGTGACCCAGACGCTGTCGGAGCTTTCGCTCGATATCCAGACCGCGCGGATCACCACCTTCGGCGAGAAGGTGATCGACAGTTTCTACGTGACCGATCTCGTCGGCGCCAAGATCACCAGCGAAAGCCGGCAGGCGGCGATCGTCGAAAGGATGAAGGCGGTGCTTGAGGAAAAGGGCGACGATTACCGCAGGGGCATGCCGCCCGGTATGCTGCTGCCGGCCGAAAACGGCACGCGTCCGCGCCGGGTCGAGGCAAAGGACGGGCGCGAAAAATGAGCCTCGTCGGCAAGTTCGCCACCGTCGGCGGCGCCACATTCGCAAGCCGTCTGTTCGGCTTTGCGCGCGAAACCATGATGGCGGCAGCGCTTGGTAACGGCCCGATGGCCGACGTGTTCTACGCCGCCTTCCGCTTTCCCAACCTGTTTCGCAGGCTGTTTGCCGAAGGCGCATTCAACGCCGCCTTCGTGCCGCTGTTTTCCAAGGAGATCGAGGAAAGCGGGGTCGACGGCGCCAAGCGCTTCGCCGAGCAGGTTCTCGGCGTTCTGTTCACGGCGCTGTTCCTGATCACCGTGGTGATGGAGCTGGCGATGCCGCTCCTGGTGCGCTTCATCATCGCGCCCGGCTTTGCCGATGATGCCGACAAGTTCGAGATGACGGTACGGCTGTCATCGGTGATGTTTCCCTATCTGATCTGCATGTCGCTGATGGCGATGATGAGCGGCATGCTGAATTCGCTGCACCGCTATTTCGCCGCCGCGATCGCCCCGGTGTTTCTCAATGTCGTGCTGATCGCGGTGCTGGCCTATGGCGTCTGGGTCAAGGCGGATCCGCAGATGATGGCGGAATATCTTGCCTGGGGCGTGCTTGGCGCGGGCATCATCCAGCTTGCCGTTGTGTGGTTCGACGTCCGGCGCGCCGGCATGCGATTCACCTTGCGCATGCCGAAGATAACGCCGAAGATCAGGCGGCTCGTTGCGCTCGCCGTGCCGGCGGCGGTCACCGGCGGCGTCATCCAGATCAACCAGTTGATCGGCCAGGCGGTGGCGTCCGGCAAGGACGGCGCGATCTCCGCGCTGCAATATGCCGACCGGCTCTACCAGCTTCCGCTCGGCGTCGTCGGCGTGGCGGGCGGCGTGGTTCTGCTGCCGGAACTGTCGCGGGCCCTGAAGGGCGGCAATTTCAAGGAAGCCGGCCACATCCAGAACCGCACCATCGAATTCGTATTGTTCCTGACGGTCCCGGCGGCGTTCGGTCTGATGATGATCTCGACCGAGATCACGCGGGTGCTCTATGAGCGCGGCGCGTTTACACCGGAGACCACGACGCTGGTGGCGGCAATCATGACGGTCTATGCCTTCGGCCTGCCGGCCTTCGCGCTCACCAAGGCGCTGCAGCCTGCTTTCTATGCCCGCGAGAACACCAAGCTGCCGATGCGGTTCACCATGATCGCGGTCGCAATCAATTCCGTTCTCGCCATCTCGCTGTTTCCGATCCTCGCCGAACGCGGCATTGCGCTTGCCGAGGTGGTCTCGGGCTGGACCAATGTGGTTCTGCTGGCGACCACGCTCGTGATCTCCGGTCATCTGAAGTTCGACAGCCTGCTGATGCGCCGCATACCGCTGATCGTCCTGAGCGGCGCGGCGATGGCGGCGGCGGTGAAATTCACGGCGGTGAAGCTTTCCGCCTGGTTTGCGCCGGGGGCGCATTTCATGCAGCAGCTCGGCGGTGTCGCGATCCTGATCGCGATCGCCATGGCGGTCTATTTCGGCCTCGTGCTCGCCACCGGCGGGGTCAACCGGGCGCTGATCATGAAGCTTGTCCGGCGTCGCAGGGGGTAAGCCGCTTCTCAGTTTGACGCGCCGCGCGCCGCGGTGCATAAGCGCTGCCAGCAAAACCCGATGAACCGGGCCTTCCACCCGTCCGAAAGAGAACTGACATGAGTGAATTCAAGCCGCAAATCTTCTCCGGCGTCCAGCCGACCGGCAATCTGCATCTCGGCAATTATCTGGGCGCGCTCAGAAAATTCGTGGCGCTTCAGGACAAGATGGACTGCATCTATTGCGTGGTCGACATGCATTCGATCACCGCGCAGCTTGTGCATGAGGACCTGAAGGGGCAGACGCGCGCGATCACCGCCGCCTATCTCGCCGCCGGCATCGATCCCGAAAAGCACATCGTGTTCAATCAGTCGGCGGTGCCGCAGCATGCCGAGCTTGCCTGGATCTTCAATTGCGTCGCCCGCATCGGCTGGATGAACCGGATGACCCAGTTCAAGGACAAGGCCGGCAAGGACCGCGAAAACGCCTCGCTCGGCCTGCTCGCCTATCCGAGCCTGATGGCGGCGGACATTCTTGTCTACCGCGCCACCCATGTGCCGGTCGGCGACGACCAGAAGCAGCATCTGGAACTGACCCGCGATATCGCGATGAAATTCAATCTCGATTTCGAGAAGAAAATCCGCGCGACCGGAACCGGCGTCGACATCACCGTTGGCGATCAGCCGGTGCATGCCTTCTTCCCGATGGTGGAGCCGTTGATCGAGGGGCCGGCGCCCCGGGTGATGAGCCTGAAGGACGGCACCAAGAAGATGTCGAAGTCGGACCCGTCCGATCTGTCGCGCATCAACCTGACGGACGATGCCGACACCGTCGCGCGCAAGATTCGCAAGGCCAAGACCGATCCGGATGCGCTGCCGAGCGAGGTCGAGGGCCTGAAGGGACGGCCGGAGGCCGACAATCTCGTCGGCATTTTCGCGGCCCTTTCGGATCGCACCAAGGCCGATGTGCTTGCCGAATTCGGCGGCCAGCAGTTCTCGCAGTTCAAGCCGGCGCTGGCCGATCTTGCCGTTACCGTGCTTGCACCGATCACCGCCGAGATGCGGCGTCTGAACGCCGATCCGGGCCATATCGACGCGGTCCTGAAGGATGGCGGCGAGCGGGCAGGGGCCATCGCGCAGAAGACCATGAAGGACGTTCACGAGATCGTCGGTCTGCTCTGACAGGTCTCTGGCGCTTGATTTTCTGCGATCTATGATATGATGTTCGCTTGGCCACCGGCATGGGCCGGCCCGGCCTGCCGCATTCTGCAGTCGGGCGGAAACGCCCGACCTCCGCCGGAATGCGGCGAAAGCGATGGGATGGAGCGTTTTCCTCGCGGACGCGCTCCAGCCGCAGTCTTGTCTTCAACAGCCGCGCGGGCTTTCTTGAGATTGGTGGGGTGACACAATGGTTTCCAAACGTCTTTCCGGCGAGGCCGGACATCGCCGAAAATTCATGGCCATCGTGGACGATACGCCCGAATGCATCCGCGCCGTGCGCTATGCCGGCCGCCGCGCCAAGAATTCCAATGGCGGGCTGGTGCTGTGCTACATCATTCCGCAGCACGATGCGCAGGAGTGGATCGGGGTTCAGGAAATCATCCGCGCCGAGGCGCGCGAGGAGGCCGAGACGATTGCCAACCGCGCCGCCGAGAATGTGCGCGAGGCGATCGGCATTGATCCGGAAATCGTGATCCGCGAGGGCGACCGCGCCGAGGAGATCAATGCCGCGGTCGAGGAAGACCGGGATATCGCGATCCTGGTTCTGGCCGCCGGCCCGGCCAAGGAAGGGCCGGGACCGCTGGTCTCGATGCTTGCCGGACGCGGCAATGCGTTCACGATACCGGTCACCGTTCTGCCCGACGGGCTGGACGACGCCGATATCGATGCGCTCTGCTGACCCTTGCGTTTGCCCGCCCGAAGGCCGATATAGGAACAAAACGGGCATTGCCGGCGCAAACCGGTGTCCGCTGGACGCGCTCCAGCCGCCCGAACTGATTTGGAGATGGATATGTTCATCCAGACGGAAACGACGCCCAATCCCGCGACCCTGAAATTCCTGCCCGGACGCGTTGTCATGGAAGCCGGTAATGCCGATTTCCGCAGCGCCGATGATGCCATCGTCTCTCCGCTCGCGACCCGGCTTTTTGCCGTGCCCGGCGTGGAGGGCGTGATGTTCGGCTATGATTTCGTGGCCGTGACCAAGGGCGCGCCCGAGTGGCAGCACCTCAAGCCCGCGATTCTCGGCGCGATCATGGAGCATTTCCTGTCCGGGGCGCCGGTGATGGCCGAGGGCGCTTCGCCCGCGATCGATCCCGACAGCGACGAGGAATTCTTCGATGAAGGCGACGAGACCATTGTCGCCACCATCAAGGAACTGCTCGAAACCCGCGTTCGCCCGGCCGTCGCCCAGGATGGCGGCGACATCACCTTCCGCGGCTATCGCGAGGGCACGGTGTTTCTCAACATGAAGGGCGCCTGCTCGGGTTGCCCGTCATCCACGGCGACGCTGAAGCACGGCGTCCAGAACCTTCTGCATCACTTCGTTCCCGAAGTGCGGGAAGTCGAAGCCGTCTGAGGATTGCAATGCTGATCTTGGCGCTCGATACGGCCCAGGCGGATTGCTCGGCCGTGGTATATGATTGCGCCTCGGGCTCAGTCATCGGCCGGTGCGTCGAAACCATCGGCAAGGGCCATGCCGAGCGGATGATGGCGGTGATCGATGCAGCGCTCGCTGAGGCCGACATCAAGCCCGCGGATATCGACCGCATCGCCGTCAATATCGGTCCGGGCTCGTTCACCGGCGTGCGCATCGGCGTGGCCGCCGCGCGGGCTCTGGCGCTGGCGGTGAAGGCCGAGTGCGTCGGCGTGTCCTCGCTGGCTTCCATTGCGTATCAGCATCGCATGGCCCGGCCGGACAGCGCCGTGATGGCGACGCTCGACGCCCGTCGCGGCGAAGCCTTCGCGCAGGTATTCGATGCAGACGGCAATCCGCTGACCGAGCCCGCCGCCCATGTCTATGACGATCTCTCAGCGATTGCCCACCGGCATGCGGCGCTCCCGGTCGGAACCGGCGCCATCGTCGCCGGTCTCGCCGAGCCGATGCCGGAAGACAGCGTGACGATCGAAACAATCGCCATGCTCGGCGCAAGCACTGAGCCCGGCCCGCCTGTCTCACCCCTCTATCTGCGCGCCCCCGACGCCAAGCCGCAACTCGGCTTCGCCGTCGCCCGCGCGTGAGGAGGCCGCTTATGCCTCTCGCCCACACATCAGCCGCACAGCCCCCCAATCTTCTCGCCCCGGAGGGGAGAGATGTCGCGACAGCGACAGTGAGGGGGGAGAGCATCCACACGGGCGCCCTCAAAAGACTGACACGCTGCTCCACCCTCACTGCCCCTTTCGGGGCATCTCTCCCGCCAGCGGGAGAGAGTATCGGGAGCAAGCTCCGACCTCCGCGTGTCGTCTTATTGCTGATGAGATCGGCGAGGACGCTTGATGCCCTTGATCGATCCCTCTCCAGTCGCGCGTATTTTGGTCACAAGGGAGGCGCCGCATGCTGCCTTCCTTCCTGAAACGCCACACTGAATTCGATCTCTTCCCGCTCGAGGAGGAGCATCTCACCCTCGCCGCCGATCTGCATCGCAAGCGGTTCTCTCCGTCCTGGAGCGCGGGGGAGTTCCGCAAGCTTCTGGCGCAAAGCCCGGTCTATGGCCATATCGCGCGGCCGAACCGCCGGGTGGCGGAGGCGGCCGGGTTCGTCCTGGCGCGCAGCGTCGGCGACGAATCGGAGATCCTCACGATCTGCGTCGATCGGCAGTTTTCCAGAAACGGTCTCGGCTGGCGGCTGATGGTGGCATCGATGCAGGAGGCGCGGGCGATGGGGGCCGAGGCCATGCTGCTTGAGGTCTCGGCAGAAAACGCCGCGGCGCTGTCGCTCTATCGCAAGCTCGGCTTTGTCGAGGTCGGTCGGCGAAAGGCCTACTACACCCACGACGACGGGACGCGGACCACCGCGCTTGTCATGCGGCGCGATCTCGGCTAACCCGAGACCGTGAACGACGCTCGGTCGGCATTGCCGGCCTCAACCGCCGGTGCGCTCTCTATGAACGATCTGACCAAAACGCTTGAGGAAATCTGCGCCGAACGCGGCATGCGCATGACCGAGCAGCGCCGGGTCGTGGCGCGCGTTCTGCAGGAGGCGGAGGACCACCCGGACGTGGAGGAACTGCACCGCCGCGCCGCGCTGATTGATTCGCGCATCTCGATCTCGACCGTCTACCGCACCCTGAAGCTGTTCGACGATGCCGGCATCATCGCCCGCCATGATTTCCGCGACGGCCGCTCGCGCTACGAGACCCTGCCCGAAGAGCATCACGACCACCTGATCGACCTGAAGAGCGGGGCGGTGATCGAATTCCACTCGCCCGAGATCGAGGCGCTTCAGGAGCGGATCGCCCGCGAATATGGCCTGAAGCTCGTCGATCACCGGCTCGAGCTTTACGGCGTCCCGATCAAGGGCAGGGGCGAATAGGCGGGGCGCATGATCTATCTGCGCTATTTTTACGTCGCCTTCGTCCTGTTCGTCACCACGCTTGTCCTGTCGCCATTGCAGATATTGGCGCTGTGGCGCGGCTGGAAGATCGCGCGCAAGCTGCCGCGCTATTGGCATGTCGTCGCCTGTTTCGTGCTCGGCATTCGCATTCATGTCCATGGCGAGATCGAGCGCCAGCGCCCGCTGCTGCTATCCGCCAACCACACCACCTGGCTCGATATCGTGGTGCTGGGGCGGGTGGCGGAGGTCTCTTTCATCGCCAAGTCGGAGGTCAAGACCTGGCCGATCTTCGGCCTGTTCGCGCGGCTGCAGAATTCGGTGTTCATCGAGCGCGCCGACAAGCGCGGCACGGGTCGGCAGGTGGGGTCGATCGCCGATCGGCTTGCCGGCGGCGAGATCATCATCCTGTTTCCGGAGGGCACGACCTCGGACGGCAACCGGATCTATCCGATCAAATATTCGCTGTTCGGCGCGGCATCCTCCGCCGTTCCGCTGTCACCCACGGGCAAGGTCCATGTTCAGCCGGTGGCGGTCGCCTATACCGGCATCAGGGGGCTGCCGATGGGGCGGTTCCTGCGCCCGATCGTGGCCTGGCCCGGCGATGTCGAGATGCTGCCCTCGCTTGCCGGCGTCATCAAGGCGCGCGCGCTCGATGTTGATGTCTGTTTCGGCGAGCCCGTGGTGTTCGATGCCGGGACCCGGCGCAAGGAGGCTGCGGCCGAAGTCGAGGCGCGTATGCGCAAGCTGCTTGCCGAGCGGCTGCGGGGGCGCTGACCATTTTTTGATTTTGTCTTTTTTCATTTTCTCCGCGGCCAAAGCGCGTTAAAAGGCCGCCATGAGCGAACAGACAACACTTCCGGTCGACAATCAGCGCAAGGTCTTCATCAAGACCTATGGCTGCCAGATGAACGTCTACGACAGCGAACGCATGGGCGAGGCGCTGGCGGCCGACGGCTATCGGCCGACAGAGGTGATCGAGGATGCCGACCTCATCCTGCTCAACACCTGCCACATTCGCGAAAAGGCTGCCGAGAAGGTCTATTCCGCGCTCGGGCGCTACCGCGAGTTGAAGGCCGAGCGGGCGAAGCAGGGCCGTGAAACGATGATCGGCGTCGCCGGCTGCGTCGCTCAGGCCGAGGGCGAGGAAATCCTCCGCCGCGCGCCGGATGTCGACGTGGTCATCGGTCCGCAGACCTATCATCGCCTGCCGGAGGCGCTGCGCAAGGCCAAGACCGGCGAGCGCGTGGTCGATACCGAATATGCGGTGGAGGACAAGTTCGATTATCTGCCGAAGAAGGAACGCGGCGTTCGTCCGAAGAATGTTTCGGCGTTCCTGACCGTTCAGGAAGGCTGCGACAAGTTCTGCACCTTCTGCGTTGTGCCCTATACCCGTGGTTCGGAAATCTCCCGCTCAACGAAACAGATTGTCGATGAAGCGCGCCGGCTTGCCGAAAACGGCGTGCGCGAGATCACGCTGCTCGGTCAGAACGTCAATGCCTGGCATGGAGAGAGCGCCGAAGGCGCCGACTGGGGCCTTGGCGATTTGCTGTTCCACCTTGCTGAAATCGACGGCATCGAGCGGTTGCGCTACACCACCAGCCATCCGCGCGACATGGATGACCGGCTGATGCAGGCCCATCGCGACCTGCCGAAGCTGATGCCCTATCTGCACCTGCCGGTGCAGGCCGGTTCCGACCGTATCCTGAGGGCCATGAACCGCCGCCATACGGCGGAGGAGTATCTTGCGCTGATCGAGCGCATCCGCGCCGCCCGCCCGGATATCGCGATGTCGGGGGATTTCATCGTCGGTTTTCCCGGCGAGACCGAGGAGGATTTCCAGGCGACGCTCACGCTTGTCGAAAAGGTGCGCTACGCCCAGGCCTTCTCGTTCAAATATTCGCCCCGCCCCGGTACGCCCGGCGCGGAGCTTGGCGATCAGGTGCCGGAGGCCGAAAAGGCCGATCGGCTGCAGCGGCTTCAGGCGATGCTCACCCGCCACCAGTTCGAGTTCGCGCAATCGCGGATCGGCATGGAGATGGGTATCCTGCTGGAAAAGCCGGGCCGCAATCCCGGCCAGCTCATCGGCCGTTCGCCCTGGCTGCAATCCGTCGTGATTGATGGCGGAGAGGCCGAGATCGGCGATCTGGTGCGGGTGCGCATCACCGATGCGGCCACCAACAGCCTCGCCGGCGTGCGGATCGCCTGATTGATGACAGTCCGATGAATTTGTCGGGGCGAAATACAAATCGCTTCACAAAGTTGAGAATCGCGATTAGCCTTCCTATATGAAGCTTGATTGGCGAACAGAGACTCACATTTCTGCCGTTTTCCTTCTGTCTTTGACTGAACGATCCCCTATGTATCGTATCGAAGAGGACGCTGCCGGTGTAACGCCGGACAGCGGAGCGCTTTGCGTTGAACCGAGGAGCAGGACCGCTTGACCGCTACTGAAATGGTTGTATCGCACGGAAAACCGGCCGGCCCGGATGCCAGCCACTTCGTGCTCACCTTCGAGAACAATCGCTATGCAAGCGAATTGTTCGGTCAGTTTGACGAGCATCTGAAATTGCTGGAAAAGGAGCTGGGCGTCGATGCCGTGGCGCGCGGCAACTCCGTGGCGCTGAGCGGTTCGACGCTCGCCACCCACCAGGCGCGCCGCGCGCTGGATTATCTTTACGCCCAGCTTCAAAAAGGCGCGCAGCTGGAGAAATCCGATGTCGAGGGCGCGGTCCGCATGGCGCGCGCGGCCGACGACCAGTTGACCCTGCCGACGCTGGAACGCAAGGCCCGGCTTTCGATGTCGCAGATTTCGACGCGCAAGAAGTCGATCGCCGCCCGCACCCCGGCGCAGGACGGCTATATAAGGGCGATGGAACGCAACGAACTGGTGTTCGGCGTCGGCCCCGCGGGCACCGGCAAGACCTACCTCGCCGTCGCCTATGCCGCCCAGCTACTGGAGCGCGGCGCGATCGAGAAGATCATCCTGTCGCGTCCTGCCGTCGAGGCCGGCGAGCGGCTCGGCTTTCTGCCGGGGGATATGAAGGAGAAGGTCGATCCCTATCTCCGTCCGCTCTATGACGCGCTCTACGACATGATCCCCGGCGACCGGGTCGAGCGCGCCATGACGGCGGGCGTGATCGAGATCGCCCCGCTCGCCTTCATGCGCGGCCGCACGCTGACCAATGCGGCGGTAATCCTCGACGAGGCGCAGAACACGACATCAATGCAGATGAAGATGTTCCTGACCCGGCTTGGCGAGAATTCGCGCATGATCGTCACCGGCGATCCGAGCCAGGTGGACCTGCCGCGCGGCGTCAAGTCCGGCCTCGTGGAAGCGCTTGACGTGCTGCAGGGCGTGGAAGGCGTTTCCACTACGCGCTTCACCGACAAGGACGTTGTGCGCCATCCGCTCGTGGCCCGCATTGTTGCGGCCTATGAGGGCCGGGGACGCCCGCCGCAGACGGATGAAGGCGGCGCCGGCTGATATGGCCGCATTCGATTTTCAGGTGAGCCGGGAGGCCGAGGGCTGGCCGGACGAGACGCAGCTGGAAGCGCTGGTTTCCGACGTGATCCGGGTTGCGGCGCTCTTTCTGGAAAAGGAGGAGGGGCAGCCGTTTCCAGTTCAGCCCGTCGAATTGTCGCTGGTGTTCACCGACGATGAGGCGATACGGGAGATCAATGCGGAATGGCGCGACAAGGATAAGCCCACCAATGTGCTTTCCTTTCCCGCCTTTCCTGTAACGCCCGGCGCAATGCCGGGGCCCATGCTCGGCGATATCGTGATCGCGCGGGAAACCGTGGCGCGCGAGGCCGGTGAGCTCGACAAGAGCTTCGACGATCATCTTACCCACCTTCTGGTGCATGGATTTCTGCATCTTTTGGGGTATGATCACATTGAAAACGACGATGCGGAGGTTATGGAGCGTCTGGAGACTCGCATTTTGGCCACACTTGGCCTATCTGATCCCTATCAGGGCAGCGACCCTCTCTAACGCCTAAGGAACGATGAACCAGCAACAGATAGTACCGCTCGGTGACAGCGGTCAGGATTCCGACGACGGATCCGAGCTCGACGAGCCTAACAGTCCGGAGACGGACAGAAATACTCAGAAATCATCAGCCTCGCCCCTCAAGGGCCTTCTCCTGTACTTCAAGCGCAACGGGCACGGCACATCGCGTCTGCGCGAAGACCTTGAGGATGCGCTTTCCCCCGAAAATATCAGCGACAACGACTTCTCGCCCGAAGAGCGCGCGATGCTCAACAACATCCTGTCCTTCCGCGAGGTGCGGGTCGAGGATGTGATGGTGCCGCGCGCCGATATCGATGCCGTGGACCAGTCGATGACGATCGGCGAGTTGCTGCTGGTGTTCGAAAACTGCGGCCATTCGCGCATGCCGGTGTTCTGCGAAACGCTGGATGATCCGCGCGGCATGGTCCATATCCGCGATCTGCTCGCCTATCTCTCCAAGCAGGCCCGAGGCCGCCGGCGCGGTCGCCCGGCCAATGCCCGCGAGGCCGCCAAGAATGGTACGTTGAAGGCGAACGAGGTCAAGCCGACGGAGCGGCAGACCAAGCCGGCCCAGAACGCGTTCGACCTCGGCAAGGTCAATCTCGACAAGACCATTGTCGAAGCCGGGCTGATCCGGCCGGTCCTGTTCGTGCCGCCCTCCATGCTCGCCTCCGACCTGTTGCAGCGCATGCAGGCGGGCCGCACCCAGATGGCGCTGGTCATCGACGAGTATGGCGGCACTGATGGACTGGTGTCGCATGAGGATATCGTCGAGATGGTAATCGGCGAGATCGACGACGAGCACGATTCCGAAGAGGCGATGTTCACCCGCGTTTCCGACGACGTCTATCTCGCCGACGCGCGCGTCGAGCTTGAGGACATTGCCGAAGCGATCGGCCCCGATTTCGAGATCGGCGAACATGCCGAGGACGTCGATACGCTGGGCGGGCTGATCTTCTCGACCATCGGCCGCATTCCGGCGCGCGGCGAGGTGATCCAGCTTTCGGGCTTCGAGGTTCATATTCTCGATGCCGATCCGCGCCGCATCCGCCGCGTCAGGATATTGCGCAAGCGCGGCCCGGCGCGCCGCCGTTCCGTCGCCCGCGCGGGCAGCCAGGAGGAGGGTCGCGATCAGTCCCGGCATGAGGAGCATGACGTGTCCTATGACGAGGACACCGACAGCGAAACGCATGACGAGCGATAGGCGGCTCTGACCGAGCGGAAGGACTGCTTCTTTGCAACGGCTTTCAGCCTATCTCGCAGACCTTTCGGGCTGGCCGCGGCGGTGGATGCTGTTTGCCGCCGGCGCGGTCGCCACCTTTGCGCTGGCGCCTTTCGGGCTGACGCCGGTGATGTTCATCGCCCTGCCGCTTATGGTCATGGTCATGGACGGCGCGCTTTCGGGCAAGGCGCTGAGGCCGCGCCTCAGGGCGGGCTTTGCGGTCGGCTGGTGGTTCGGCTTCGGCTACTTCGTTTTCGGCCTGTGGTGGCTTGGCGTCGCGATCTGGAAGGATGGCGCGTATTGGGCGCTGCCGCTTGCCGTTCTCGGCTTTCCGGCGGGGCTTGCGCTGTTTTACGGGCTGGCGGGGGCGCTGGCGGCTTCTTTCTGGCGGCCCGGGCCTTTGCGCCTGATTGCGCTGGGCGCGGCGATGGTCGTGGCGGAGTGGCTGCGCGGCCATCTTGCGACCGGCTTTCCGTGGAACGCGATCGCCTATACCGCCATGCCCATGCCGCTGTTCATGCAGGCGATCCGGCTGACCGGGCTCTATGTGATGGGCGGTTTCGCCGTCTATGTGTTCGCAAGCCCCGTGCTTTTGGCCGCGCGATCCGGCCGGCGTGTCGGACTGGCGCTGGCCGTCGTTTTCGTGGCCGTTGATATCGGCTATGGCTGGTATCGGCTGGCAAACGTGCAGCCTGCCGACGGCCGCGCGGTGGGGCTTCGGCTGGTTCAGCCGGCTTTTGAGGAGGCCGACTGGCGCACGGAGGAAGGCCGCGAGCGGGTGTTCGCCACGCTGCTGGAGCTTTCTTCCGATCCCGCCGGATATGTCGGAAAGAGCCCCGATATCATCATCTGGCCGGAAAGCGTTCTTCCCTTCACGATCGAGGCGCGGCCCGATGCCCGCACCGCGATCGGCGAGCTGCTCAAGCCGGGACAGACGCTTGTGTTTGGCGCGGCAAGCTTTGCCGGGCGCAAACCCGATGGCTGGCCTGAATTCTACAACGCCGTCTATGTGCTGGATGATGCCGGGAGAACCGTTTCCGTTTCCGGCAAGACCCATCTCGTGCCATTCGGCGAGTATCTGCCATTCGAGGACTTCTTCCGTGCGATCGGGCTGGAGGCGCTGACGACACTGCCGGGCAGCTATGTTCCTGTTGATAACCGCCAGATGCTGCTGCTCCCGGATGGCGGCGCGCTTTACCCGCTCATCTGCTACGAGGCGGTGTTTCCGCGGCTTGTGGAGGGGCAGGCGGCCGGTGCGTCAGCGCTGGTAAACGTTACCTATGATGCCTGGTTCGGGCGGACGCCCGGGCCTTTCCAGCACTTCGCCCAGGCAAGATTGCGGGCGGTCGAGGTCGGCAAGCCGTTGATACGCGTTGGCGAAAACGGCGTTACGGCGATCGTTGACCCATACGGCCGCATCATCGACCGGCTGCCATTTGACCGGCGTGGCGTACTCGATGGTAGGGTCAGCTTACGTTAGCAAATTGAGAGATATGCGCCGTCTCGCGTGTCCTTAAATTGCCACACTATTTGCTGAATTAGCAAATCTTTACTCATCTCATGGTTTTATATTTCGCGCAGAATTGACCGCTTTACTCCAAAATTGCATAGTGACCGCACTTGGCACTCAACTATGGCTTTTTGGTCGCTTAATCGACGGGTTGCATAACTCTCCGGCACAGTGACTGGGCCCTTATGTCAGGTTAAAAAAACAGGACGAACAATGACAGAAAACAAGAAGAAGCCGAACCCCATTGACGTGCACGTCGGGAGTCGGATCAGGTTGCGCCGGACAATGTTAGGAATGAGCCAGGAGAAACTCGGCGAGAGCCTTGGCATCACCTTTCAGCAGATTCAGAAATATGAAAAGGGCACCAATCGCGTTGGCGCCAGCCGACTGCAGAACATTTCGACCATCCTCAACGTTCCAGTCTCATTCTTTTTCGAGGACGCACCCGGCGAACAGGGCGTTGGCGCTGCGGGAATGGCGGAGGCTTCGAGCTCGAGCTATGTGGTCGATTTCCTCTCCTCTTCGGAAGGGCTGCAGCTCAACCGCGCCTTTGTGAAGATCAATGACGCCAAAGTTCGGCGCCGGCTGGTGGATCTGGTCAAGTCGCTGGCGGCTGAAGCGGAATGAGGTAACGGGCTGATTTTGACGCATTGTGGGGGAGAGCGCTCCGCTCTCCTCGGGTCAAGGCATGCGTCAAAATTCACCTGGCTTTGAGGACATAAAGATATACTGATATCGTTGTGCGCTTGTCATAGCCACGCGAAGCGTTTATCAAAATCGGGCCAATTTCTATGTGGGGAATCCCGATGCGCGCCAACTATCTTTTCACTTCCGAATCCGTTTCAGAAGGCCATCCGGACAAGGTCTGCGACAGAATTTCCGATGAAATTGTCGACCTCGTCTATCGCGAGGCCGTGAAGACCGGCGTCGATCCCTGGTCGGTGCGCGTCGCCTGCGAAACGCTGGCCACCACGAACCGCGTCGTCATCGCTGGCGAGGTCCGCCTGCCTGCGAGCCTGATGAAGCTCGACAAGAACGGCAAGGAGATCGTCAATCCCTCGCGGTTCAAGTCTGCCGCGCGCCGGGCCATCCGCAATATCGGCTACGAGCAGGACGGTTTCCACTGGAAGACCGCCCGTATCGACGTGCTGCTGCACGCCCAGTCCGCCCACATCGCCCAGGGCGTCGACAGCGCCGCCGACCGGCAGGGCGACGAGGGCGCCGGCGACCAGGGCATCATGTTCGGCTTCGCCTGCCGCGAAACCCCGGAACTGATGCCGGCGCCGATCTACTACGCCCACCGTATTCTCCAGACCCTTTCGGAAGCCCGCAAGGGCGGCGAGGGCGAGGTGGCAAAACTCGGGCCCGACGCCAAGAGCCAGGTGACAGTCCACTACAAGGACGGCAAGCCGGCGGCCGTGACATCGATCGTGCTGTCGACCCAGCATTTCGATGAGAGCTGGGATTCGCAGAAGGTTCGCAGCGTGGTCGAACCCTATATCCGCGAAGCGCTCGGCGAACTGCCGATCGCCGATGATTGCGTGTGGTACATCAACCCGACCGGCAAGTTCGTCATTGGCGGACCGGACGGCGATGCCGGGCTTACCGGCCGCAAGATCATCGTCGATACCTATGGCGGTGCCGCGCCCCATGGCGGCGGCGCGTTTTCGGGCAAGGACACCACCAAGGTCGATCGCTCGGCGGCCTATGCCGCGCGCTATCTGGCCAAGAACGTGGTCGCTGCCAATCTCGCCGAGAAATGCACGATCCAGCTTGCCTACGCGATCGGCGTCGCCCAGCCGCTGGCCGTCTATGTCGATCTGCACGGAACCGGCAAGGTGACCGAGGAAGAGGTCGAAAAGGCGATCCGCGCCGTGATGGACCTGTCGCCCTCCGGCATTCGCCGCCATCTCGATCTCAACAAGCCGATCTACGCCAAGACCGCCGCCTACGGCCATTTCGGCCGCAAGGCCGGGCGCGACGGTTCGTTTTCCTGGGAACGGCTCGATCTGGTGAAGCCGCTGAAACTGGCGCTGAAAGGCTGATTGCGTAAGGTGACCGGCGACAATCAGAATTCAACCGGGCGGGCGTTTTTCGGCCGCCGCAAGGGCAAACCTCTGCGTGAGCGGCAGGCGCGCAACCTCGCCGAGCTGTTGCCCACGCTCGCGATCGATCCCGGCACGCCGGCACCCGCCGATCTCCGCGACGCTTTCGCGTCGCCGGTGGAACGGGTGCGGCTCGAGATCGGCTTCGGCGGCGGCGAGCATCTGTTCCACCGCGTCGAGGAAAACCCGAAGACCGGCTTCATCGGCGTCGAGCCCTTCGTCAATTCCATGGCCAAGCTGCTGGGCCGGGTGGAGGAACGCACGCCCGGCAATCTCAGGCTCTACGACGATGACGCCGTCGATATTCTGGATTGGCTGCCGGATGCCTCGACCGACCAGATCGACCTGCTCTACCCGGACCCGTGGCCGAAGAAGAAACACTGGAAGCGCCGCTTCGTCTCGCAGCCGAACCTTGAGCGGTTCCACCGGGTGCTGAAGCCGGGCGGGATGTTCTGCTTTGCGTCGGATATCGACAGCTACATCAACTGGACGCTGCTGCATTGCCGGCGGCATGGCGGTTTTCAATGGCAGGCGCTTGGAGCCGCCGACTGGCTGACGCCCTACGACAACTGGCCGGGAACACGTTATGAGGACAAGGCGAAGCGGGAAGGGCGCGGCAGCGCCTACCTGACGTTCATACGGCGTTGAGAAAAGCCCGAAGGTTGAATGCGGGGCGCTTCAGTGCAGCGTGACTGTCTTCAGATCGTCTTCCATCGCCTTGAAGAACACGCTGGTCCGGTTTTCGGTCAGAAGCAGCAGCGCGCCATCCGCGCTGAAAAGGGCCCAGAGCTTGTCCGCGGTCTTGAGGTTGGCCGCGTCCGGGAAATGGCGCAGCGCCTCGGTCCGCTCGAATTCGCGGAAATAGCCGAGATGCCCCGTGCCGAATTCTGCGAGACTTTCGAGGGATTGTTCCGCACCCGGGATTTTCATGAAGCGATTTCCTGCAAAAGACCTGAGACATTCAGGCAAACCGTCCGGAAAGGTCGGAAGCCCGTTGTTTTTCCAAGCCTATTGTGAAACGGAAATCTTAATTTTTCGTACCTCCTGAGGATGTTGCGCGAGGTCGATCGACAATAATCCGCGCTCCAGGCTTGCGCGGATCACCTCCATGCCATCGGCAAGCGCGAACTGGCGGCGGAACTGGCGACCGGCGATGCCGCGAAACAGGTACTCGCCCTCGTCGCGCTCCTCCGCCTTGCCGCTGACGATCAACACCGAGCCCTCGATCACCACATCGAGCTCACTTGCGGCAAAGCCGGCAACGGCGAGCGTCAGGCGCAGAAAGCCGGGTTCCGCGCCGCCGGGAAACCATGCGACATCGAAGGGCGGGTAGCCGGATGCGCCTTTCAGGCTGTCCTGTCGGTCGATGAGCCGTGGGTCGAATCTGAGGTCAATTCTGGGCATGGTCGTTTCCGTCTTTTGCCTTGCAGTTTGCCAAGCGCGCTTCGCCTTGACAATCCGCGAGCGAGTGTCCATTCACAGCGCCTGCCTGTTCAATTCGGATTTATATAATGAGCCCACGGAAAATCATAATCGATACCGATCCCGGCCAGGATGACGCGGCTGCCATCATGCTCGCGCTCGCTAGTCCCGAGGAGATCGAGGTGCTCGGCATCGCCGCCGTGGCCGGCAATGTGCCGCTCTCCAGAACCGAGCGCAATGCCCGCATCGTCTGCGAGCTTTCCGGGCGTCCGGATATCAAGGTCTTCGCCGGCTGCGACAAGCCGATGCGTCGTCCGCTGGTCACGGCGGAGCACGTGCACGGCTCGACG
Source organism: Martelella sp. AMO21009 (assembly GCF_053484295.1). Lineage (NCBI taxonomy): Bacteria > Pseudomonadati > Pseudomonadota > Alphaproteobacteria > Hyphomicrobiales > Aurantimonadaceae > Martelella > Martelella sp. AMO21009. The sequence goes on along the minus strand of NZ_JBAKFR010000003.1, from coordinate 334,738 downwards.
GGGCTCGACGGCACGGAGCTTGCCGAGCCGACAATGCCGCGCCAGGCGCAGCATGCTGTCGATTTCATCATCGAGACGCTGCGCGCCGAGCCTGAAAAGACGGTTACGCTCTGCACGCTCGGCGCGCTCACCAATGTCGCGACGGCGTTTGAGAAGGCGCCGGATATCGTGGACCGCGTCCAGGAGATCGTGATGATGGGCGGCGGCTATTTCGAGGGCGGCAACATCACGCCATCCGCCGAATTCAACATCTATGTCGATCCGGAAGCCGCCGATATCGTGTTCCGCTCGGGCATACCGATCGTGATGATGCCGCTCGACGTCACCCATCAACTGCTCTGCCTCAAGGAACGTGTCGACAGGATCGAAGCGATCGGGCGTCCGGCCGCGAAGGCGATGGCGGAGATGTTGCGGTTTTACGAGCGCTTCGATGTCGAGAAATACGGCTCCGATGGCGGACCGCTGCATGACCCGGCGGTGACCGCCTATCTCATCCGCCCGGAGCTTTTCTCCGGACGGCACTGCAATGTCGAGATCGAGACGCAGTCGCCGCTGACCCTTGGCGCGACCGTTATAGACTGGTGGCGCGTTACCGACCGCAAGCCCAATGCGCTGGTCATCGGCAAGGCCGATGCCGATGGCTTCTTCGCGCTTCTGACGGAGCGGCTGGCGCGGCTTTGAGGTGCTGAACGCGAAGGGTCAGCCGGCGAGCTTCGCCGGCTTCGGCCCGCCATAGGCCCAGTCGAGCAGTTCGACGGTGTGCAGGATCGGCGTCCTGGTGCCGCTGGCGATCTGGGTGATGCAGCCGATATTGCCGGTCGCGATGATATCCGGCTTCAGCGCCTCGATATTCTTGACCTTGCGGGTCTTCAGCTTTGCAGAGATTTCCGGCTGCATGATGTTGTAGGTGCCCGCCGAACCGCAGCACAGATGCCCTTCGGCCGGTTCCCTGACGGCAAAGCCCGCGGCCTCCAGCAGCAGTTTCGGCGCGGCCTTGATCTGCTGGCCGTGCTGCATGGAACAGGCCGAGTGATAGGCGACAGTGACGCCTTTGTGCGGCTGGTCTTCCAGTCCAAGCGTCGACAGATATTCGGTGATGTCCTTCGCCAGCGCCGAAACGCGGGCGGCCTTTTCGGCATAGGCCGGATCCTGCGCCAGCATATGGCCGTAATCCTTGATCGTGGTGCCGCAACCGGACGCGGTGATGATCACGGCATCCAGCCCACCGGCCTCGATCTCGCGCGTCCAGACATCGACATTGCGCCGGGCCTCGGAAAGCGCCTGCTCCTCGCGGCCCATGTGATGGACCAGCGCGCCGCAACAGCCTTCACCCTTCGGCACAACCACCTCGATGCCGAGTCGGGTCAAGAGCCGGACAGTCGCCTCGTTGATGGCGGGATCGAGCACGGACTGGGCGCAGCCCGTCAAAAGCGCCACGCGACCGCGCTTTTCGCTCTCGGGCTTGTGCGAGGCGGGTTCGGAAATCGCCGAGGGACGCGGCAGTCGCTTGGGGGCCAGCTTCAGCATCGCCTCGAACGGCTTCAGCGCTTCGCGCCCGGAGAAAAGCCCGGCGAAGGGGCGACCGAAGCGCGCGAGGTGCAATGCCGCCCGGAACCGTCCCGGATAGGGCAGTACGGCTGCCAGCACCGCGCGGGTGAACCGGTTGATCGGCGGACGCTTGTAGGTCTTTTCGATATGAACCCGCGCATGATCGACCAGATGCATGTAATCGACGCCCGAGGGACAGGTGGTCACGCAGGACAGACAGGAGAGGCAGCGGTCGATATGGGTGACGGTTTCCTTGTCCGCCGGCCGGTCGTTCTCCAGCATGTCCTTGATCAGGTAGATCCGCCCGCGCGGGCTGTCGAGCTCGTTGCCGAGCGTCACATAGGTCGGACAGGTCGCGGTGCAGAAGCCGCAATGCACGCATTTGCGCAGGATCGATTCGGCTTCGGCGACCTTCGGGTCGGCAAGCTGTTCGGCTGAGAAACTTGTATGCATGGATCAGATAAGCCAGCTTTGCGGGTTCGCGATCGGCTCGTTGCGGTTCACCTTCTGCAGGCCGACGACCACGCGCACGATCACCCAGATGCCGGTGGCCACAAAGCCGAGTACGCCGATGAGCACAAAGGTCAGCACAAACGAAATCGCCGAAAACAGCAGTGCGATCCAGAAGGTGCGGATCGCCCAGGTGTAGTGCGTCTTGAGCCAGCCTTCCGCCTTCTCGCGGTTCATGTAGGCCGCAATCAGGCCGATCACGCCGGCGACGAAAATCACGCAGCCGACAAGATAAAGAATGTAGATGAGAATGACGTTGTTCTTGCTCGGGTCCATCCAGCCGTCGCCAAAGCGTTTAGGCGCGTTGTATTGCGGGTCGCTCATGCTGCCATCTCCTGTCTTGCCATCTTGCCGGGATTGAAAATGCCTTTGGGGTCCAGTTTCGCGCGGATGCGTGCTTCGAGCGCCGCGACGGCCGCCGGCTGCGGCTCGAAGGCGGGCGTCAGCGCGCGCGTCGTCGGATCGGCGCGCATCAGCGTTGCATGCCCGCCGCCGTGCTTCTTCAGAAGCGCGCGCAGAATATCCGCTTCCGGCGCGCCGTCCATGCGCATCCATATCAGCCCGCCCTGCCAGTCGTAGAAGGCGTCGACGGCCGCCTCCAGCCGCATCGCGCCGACCAGCGCCGCCGCCGCAGACGGCGTGACGCTGACGCGCCAGAGCGGACGGAGCGAGCGGTCCTGATAGGGGGCGACATCGCGGATTTCGCGCCACAGTTCCCGCGTGTCTTCATCGCCAAGCCGGGTGATGGGGCCGAAGGGCTCGGCATAGGCGGCAAGCTTGTCGAGTCGGGCCGATACCGATTCCGGCAGGCCTTCCAGCCGCAGACAGGTGGCGCTGTCGCCTGCGATCCCGTCCTTCAGAAATGCGGACCGCACGCTATAGGGCAGGTGGCTCGCGCCCGAGACTTCGAGCGGCAGCGCCATCGCCGCGGCCATCAGCTTCACGGCGTCCTCCTCGGTAAGGTCAGAGACAATCAGCGTGGCGGCGGATTTGGGCGCGGGGAGAACCTTGAAGGTCACCTCGGTCAGAAAGCCGAGCGTGCCGTGCGAGCCGGCGATCAGACGCGAGAGATCGAGGCCGGTGACGTTCTTCATCACCCGCCCGCCCGCGCGGATCGCCTCGCCCCGGCCATTGACAAAACGCGTGCCGAGAAGGTGGTCGCGGGCAGCGCCCGCCAGCGCGAACCGGCGCGGCCCCGAGACATTGGCCGCGAACACGCCGCCGATCGTGGGCGCGCCCTCGGTGCCCATCATGCCGCGATGATCCATCGGCTCGAAGGCGAGGAACTGGCCGTTTTCGTCAAGGGCCGCCTCGATCTCGGCAACCGGCGTGCCGGCCTTCGCGGTCATCACCATTTCGGAGGGTTCATAGGCAACGATGCCGGAAAGCGCGCGGGAACTCAGCGTCACGTCCGCCGCAACGGGATTGCCGAAGCCGGACCGGGTATCGCCGCCGCACAGGCGCAGCGGCGCGCCGCTATCGTAATGGCCGGCAATGATCGCGGCCGCTTCAGCCTCGGTTGCGGGCGCCAGAAGCTCAGTCATCGCGGCCCTCCAGCGGAAACACCTTGGAGGGGTTCAGCGACCATGCGGGATCGAAGGCGGCGCGCACCGCCATCTGCTGATGCAGGTCGGCCTCGCCATACTGGTGGCGCATCAGATCACGCTTCTCGATGCCGACGCCGTGCTCGCCGGTCAGGCAGCCTCCGGCCTCCACGCAGAGCTTCAGGATTTCCGCGCCTGCTTCCTCGGCGCGCTGGGCGTCCTCGGGATCGTTGATGTTGTAGAGGATTAGCGGATGCATGTTGCCGTCGCCGGCGTGAAACACATTGGCGACGCGCAGGCCGTAGCGGTCGGTGATCTCGCTGGTCTTCTGCAGCACGTAGGAAAGCTGGCTGAGCGGAACGGTGCCGTCCATGCAGATATAGTCGGCAATCCGCCCGGTCGCGCCGAAGGCGGATTTGCGGCCCTTCCAGATCAGCGCCGCCTCGGTGGCCGACTGGCTGCGGCGCACGGCCATGACGCCATGGGTCTCGGCGATCGCAACAATGCGGCCGAGCATCGCCTCCATCTCTTCCTCGGAGCCCTCGACCTCGATGATCAGGAGCGCTGCCGCGTCGAGCGGATAGCCGGCATGGGCAAACGCCTCGCAGATTTCGATCGCCGGCTTGTCCATGAATTCGATCGCGACCGGGATGATGCCGGCGGCGATGATATCGGTCACGCAGGCGCCGGCGCTTTCGGAGGAGGGGAAGCCGAACAGGACCGGCCGCGCGCCTTCGGGCTTTGCCAGCAACCGGACGGTGGCCTCGGTGATGATGCCGAGTTGGCCCTCGGAGCCGCAGACCAGCGCCAAGAGATCGAGGCCACCCGAATCCAGCATCTTGCCGCCGAGTTCGATGATCGTGCCGTCGACCAGCACGAGTTTGACGCCGAGCAGGTTATTGGTGGTGACGCCGTATTTCAGACAGTGCGCGCCGCCGGAATTCATGCCGATATTGCCGCCGATCGTGCAGGCAAGCTGGGAGCTGGGATCGGGCGCGTAGAAAAAGCCCTCCGGCGCGACAGCTTCCGAGATTGCGATATTGGTAACGCCGGCCTGGACCACGGCGGCGCGGTTCGGCAGGTCGATGTCGAGAATATTGTTCATCCGCGACAGGCCGAGGATTACGGCATCCTCCTGGCCGATCGCTCCCCCGGAAAGCGAGGTGCCGGCCCCGCGTGGCACGACGGGAATGCCGTTGTCATGGCAGTAGCGCAGAACCTTGGCGACATCCTCGGTCGTCTCCGGCAGGCAGACCGCTAGCGGAATGCGATGATAAGCGAGAAACGCATCGGTCTCGAACGGCACCAGTTCTCGCGCCTCATGCACCAGCGCGTTCTCGGGCAGAAGCGCCTTCAATTCCTCGATGATGGTCTCGCGCCGCGCCAGAATGCCGGCATCGGGTTCGCGAAACGCGATTGTGCCTGTCAAAGCGGACCTCCAGATCGCGTCCGGGCTTGGCTTCCGGACGCCGCGCAAAACGGGATAATCGCAGCATCACGGCTGCAACTCATTCTCTAACATTGGCCTGACTGCGAGACAAATGCTAATACTTGTTCCGCAAAGGCAACAATCGCGGTGATTATGAAAAATCTGCAGGATCTGGAAGTGTTCGCGGAGGTGGCCGCGACCGGCAGCATGAGCGATGCGGGCAGGGCGCTCAGGCTCTCGCCGGCCGTGGTGTCGAAAAGCATTCGTCGCCTGGAAGAGCAACTCGGCGTGCGCTTGCTGCAGCGCACGACGCGGATGATCACCCTGACGGAGACCGGACGCGGCTTCTACGAGCGCCTGCTGCCCGTGCTGGCCGGTATCGAGGAGGCCGAGGCCTTCGTCGAAGGCCATACGTCGGCGGTTCGGGGCCGGCTCAGGATTTCGGCGCCGACTTCGTTCGGGCGGATGCATATCGCGCCGCATCTGGCCGCCTTCATGAACGCCCATGAGGGGCTGGAAATCGAGCTCATTCTCAGCGATGCCTTCGTCGACATCGTCGCGGACGGCTTTGACCTTGCGGTGCGGATTGGCGAGCTTTCGGATTCCACGCTGGTTGCCCGCAAGCTCGCGCCTGTTCGCCGCGTGCTCTGCGCCTCGCGCCAGTATGTCGAGCGCTTCGGCGCTCCCCAAAGCCTGGAGGCGCTGGAAGATCACGTCTGCCTGCCGGCGCATAATGGCGAATACTGGCGTCTTGAAGGTCCTGAGGGGCCGGTGTCGTTCCGGCCGGTCGGGCGGCTGGTGACGAATTCCAGCGAGGTTATCCGCGAGGCGGTACTCGCCGGCATGGGCATCGCGCTGAGGTCGACCTGGGATATCGGGCCGGAACTGGCGGCGGGCGAACTCGTCCATGTGCTGCCGGAGTATAAAAGCCCGGACAATGTCGGGCTTTTCGCGGTCTATGCCTCCAGGAATTTCCTGCCGGCGAAGGTGCGCTTGTTCATCGACTTCATGGCCGGGCTCTACGGCCCGTCCCCCTATTGGGACAAGGCCGTGCTGTGACACCCGGTCAAGCGATGATCAACACGCCGGTGATCAGCGAGATCAGAATCACCACGAGTACGATGAAGATCAGAATCCGGGCAATGCCTGCGGAAAGGCCCGCAACACCGCGAAAACCCAGCAGGCTGGCCACAGCCGCGATGATCAACAGTATCAGAATCCATTCAAGCATGATGTGTCCTCTCAATATTGGCCGATCCGGCATTTCGACATGTCAACGGCGGCGGTGGCGCTAAAGTTCCGGAGAGCGGTATTGGACTTGACAGATGTCACGCGGAGGACGATTCTCTTTGTTGCGCGCGTGTGCAATCAAAATTCACAAAAGCTTCACGCATCCGTCAGAAACGGTCTGCAATCGTGTGTTAAAGCACACGATCCCGATCGTATTGGTCTCGATTCGCCGGAAGGAACGTCATGCCATCAAGTGAAAACTTGGCAGATGAAATCGATGAAGCCCGCCAGCAATATGCTGCGCTGTGCTACCGGCTGGCCAAAACCAAGAAGAAGAAGACCATCGAGGTTCTGCTGATCACCAGCCGCGACACCGGGCGCTGGGTGACGCCGAAGGGCTGGCCGATGGCCAACAAGGCGCCGCATGAGGTGGCGGAGCAGGAGGCTTTCGAGGAAGCCGGCATCAAGGGCAAGGTCTCCGACAAGCCGGTCGGCAATTTCCGTTATCTCAAACGTCTCGACGATGGCACATCCGTCACCTGCGTGGTGGAGATTTTTCCGCTGCGGGTGCGCAAGGCGAAGGCCCGGTTTCCGGAGCGCGATGAACGCGTGCGCAAATGGGCAAGCCCCGAAGAGGCGGCCGAAATGGTCGACGAGAGCGAACTGAAAACGCTTCTGATCGATTTCGCCGTCAGCCTCGCCGACTAGTTGCATCTGCCTGCCGGCCTATGCAAGAAAGCGCCAGCCCTTTTTCAACGCGTCGCCGCGACGATGCGTCATACCCATGCGAGCCTGCCATGCGCGCAAATTACCGCCTGCAACGCCTGTTTCTCGAAGCCGATCTCGGGCCCGATGCCGAGATCGAAGCCGACAAGAATCAGTTTCATTATCTCGCCCATGTCCTGCGCGCCACGGAAGGTATGGAACTACTCGCCTTCAACGGCAGGGACGGCGAATGGCTGATGCGGCTTACTTTCCCGACGCGCAAGAAGATCACGCTCAAGGCCGTTGAACAGACTCGCCCCCAGCCGGCGACCTCCGACCTCCATTACCTGTTCGCGCCGCTCAAGACCGGGCGGATGGACTATATGGTGCAGAAGGCGGTGGAGATGGGCGCCGGCATCATCCAGCCGGTGATGACCCGCCATGTGCAGGGCAAGCCGGCCAAATCCGAGCGCCTTGCCGCCAACATCATCGAGGCGGCCGAGCAATGCGGCGTGCTGAGCGTGCCGGAACTGCGCGAGCCCGCCAGGCTCGAAGAGATTCTCGAAAACTGGGAGCCCGGCCGGCAACTGATCTTCTGTGACGAGGGGGCGGAAACCCAGAACCCGTTTGCAGCGCTGGAAACGGTGGAGGCCGCGCGGCTGGCGCTGATCGTCGGGCCGGAAGGCGGGTTTTCGGACGAGGAGCGATCACTTTTGCGTGGTCTGTCCTTCGTCACGGCGATTCCGCTCGGGCCGCGAATCCTGCGGGCGGATACCGCTGCGGTGGCCGCGCTCGCCGTTATCCAGGCGACGATCGGCGACTGGCGCTGATGCCGGTTCGGTCGCGGACCCGATAGGGTTTTCGCGCGTTTCATCATCAATCAAAGAAATTGACTTGATTGGTCCGGCGATCCGGTTCAAGAGCGGATTGCGCGGGCTCAGGCCCTGACGAAGAGGGCGGTTGCTCCATTCACTGAAATGCGAAACCGCTCTATCTGTTTGTGTTGAGAACGAGGAAGCTTGCATGGCCCGTGACACATCCGACGGGACGCCGATTACCGGCAAGGCGGAACTGGTCGCCTATCTGGAAGCCGGGTGCAAGCCTGAGTCCGATTTCCGGATCGGCACGGAGCACGAGAAGTTTCCGTTCTTCAAGGGCAGCAACGCGCCCGTTCCCTATGAGGGCGAGCGCTCGATCTCGGCGATCCTGAAGGGCATGAAGGACAAGCTCGGCTGGGACGCCATCATGGATGGCGATAACATTATCGGCCTTGCCGAGCCCAACGGCATGGGCGCGATCTCGCTGGAGCCGGGCGGCCAGTTTGAGCTTTCCGGCGCTGCTTTGAAAACCCTGCATGAGACCTGTCGCGAATCGAACCGGCACCTCGCCGTGCTGCGCGGCGTCGCCGAGCCTATGGGCATCGGCTTTCTCGGCATTGGCGGCAGCCCGAAATGGACGCGCGCCGAAACGCCGCGCATGCCGAAGTCGCGCTACGAGATCATGACCCGCTACATGCCCAAGGTCGGCAGTCAGGGTCTCGACATGATGTATCGCACCTGCACCATCCAGGTGAATGTCGACTTCTCCTCCGAGGCCGACATGCGCCGCAAGATGGCGCTGTCGCAGAAGCTGCAGCCGCTTTCGACCGCGCTGTTCGCCTCGTCGCCGTTCACCGAGGGCAAACCGAATGGCCTCCTGTCATGGCGCGGCGATATCTGGCGCGACACCGACAATAATCGCGCCGGCCTGCTCGATTTCGCCTTCCGCGACGACTTCACCTTCGAGCGCTATGTCGACTGGGCGCTCGATGTGCCGATGTATTTCATCATCCGCGACGGCCGCTACCGTGACTGCACCAATATCACCTTCCGCCAGTTCATGGATGGCGCGCTGAAGGGGGAGGTCGATGAATGGCAGCCGACTATGGGCGACTGGACCAACCATATCTCGACGCTGTTTCCGGATGTGCGGCTGAAGCGCTTCCTGGAAATGCGCGGCGCTGATGGCGGCACATGGCGGCGCATCTGCGCGCTGCCATCCTTCTGGGTCGGCCTGCTCTATGATCACGGTGCGATGGATGCCGCCGAGCAGTTGACGGCCGAGTGGAAGGTGGAGGACATCCACCGCCTGCGCGATGACGTGCCGCGCCTGGCGCTGAAGGCGGAAATCGGCGGGCGTCCGCTGGTGGATGTCGCCCGCGATGTCGTCAATATCGCCCGCGCCGGCCTGAAGTCGCGCGGTAACCTCAATGGCGACGGTCAGGACGAAAGCGTGTTCCTCAACCCGCTCGACGAGATCATCGCCAAGAAAACGACCTTCGCCGAAGACCTGCTGTCGCTCTACCACGGTCGCTGGAAAGGCTCCGTCGATCCGCTGTTCGAGGAATTCCAGTACTGATTTTTCGGGCATGGACGGCTTCCGCGCGCCCCGGTATTCTGAGGTCGCGATCTGGAGGTTCGAATGGGCGTTACCGGCATTGGCGGTTTTTTCTTTCGCGCGCATGACCCGGAGATGCTCGGCGCTTGGTACGCCGAACATCTGGGCGTAGGCGCCGGGAGCGGCGGCCCCTGGCAAACCGCTGCCGGACCTTTGGTCTTTGCGCCGTTTCCGACGACCAGCGACTACTTTCCCGAAGACCGGGATTTCATGCTCAACTTCCGGGTGGATGATCTGGATGCGCTTTTGGCGCGCCTTGCCGCCGCCGGCATCGAGGTCGTCACAAATCCCGATTGGGACATGCCGGGCGTCGGCCGCTTCGCGCGGATCCATGATCCGGAAGGCAATCCGATTGAACTCTGGCAACCTGATTGAGGCACAAGTGCAAAAAAAAGCCCGGAAACACAGGTGCTTCCGGGCAAAATGCAGAGTGAAGGCTGAACCACCCTGCGGGGAAAATGACGTCTTTTCAGGCCGTGGTTGGGACATACGGCCTTCAAATAACGCCAATTCGGATTGCCGCCGTCAGGGGCGGCAGGCCCCGCCGCCAACGCAGCGGAGCGTGATCTTGTGGCCTTAGAAGGTGGCCGGAATGCGTTCACACATACATGCGTGCGGCGCGGTTGGCGGCTGCCTTGCGCAGCTCGGCCATCGGGTCTTCGGAGAGCGGCGCCATATGGGCGCGATGGATTTCATGGCGCGATAGCCCGATATCCTTCAGCAGCGCATCGTCCATCTCGGCCATACGGTTTACGGCCAGTCGGTTTTTCGCAAAGCGACGCGCAGCGCCGGCAAAGGCGCTGATGCCAGACCAGAGTGAGTGCATGATGCCGATCCGACTTGCGGATGTCCTTTCAATCAACGACATTGTCGCCTCCTTGGTGTGCGCCGAAGCTCTTGGGCTTTGCGCGGCTTGCGGGCGGAAGCCGCGTGGCTTCCTTTCAAAGCGAACAAACTGTATTATCACCCGGGCAGCCACCCGATTCTTGCCGGTGGCGCTGAGCCGCTGCTCGCTTCGTTGTGTTACAAGGTGACGATTTCTTATTGATCAGTCCAACGAATGTTTCTAATATCACTCATCATAGAACTTGATGGGTGTGAATATGGTAGCGCCACTCGATATCGATCAGCTCCAGACCTTCGTCGCGATCGTCGATTACGGATCGTTCACGCGGGCGGCCGAACACGTCTTCAAGACGCAATCGGCCGTCTCTATGCAGATGCGCCGACTGGAGGAGCGGATCGGCAAGCAGCTCTTCACCAAGGACGGCCGCGGGGTGAGGCTGACGGACGAGGGCGACAAGCTTCTGAACTACGCCCGCCGGATCATCCGTCTCAACAACGAGGCAATCACCGCCTTTGACGAGAACCGGCTTCAGGGCTCGCTCAGGATCGGCACGCCGGATGATTACGCCGACCGCTACATGCCGGACATCATCAACCGGTTTGCGAAGAGCCATCCCAATGTCGAGCTCTATATCGTCTGCGAGGATTCCGTCGATCTGGCCGAACGGCTGAAGCAGGGCGAGCTGGATCTGGCGCTGGTGACGCATAATGCGCGCACCCGCCAGTCGGAGGTGGTGCGCACCGAGGCGCTTTGCTGGGTGGCCTCGGCCAACCATCCCCTGCCGGTGGACCGGCCGGTGCCGCTCGCCGTCGGACGCCGCGATTGCTGCTGGCGCGATCTGGCGGTAAAGGCGCTGGATGGGGTGGGGCGCGAGTACCGGATCCTGTTTACAAGCTGGTCGGCAACCGTGCTTGCCTCGGCGGTTCTGGCCGGCATGGCGGTCTCGGTGCTACCGGAATCGGCGGTGAGGAACGGCATGCGGGTGTTGACGCCGGCGGATGGCTTTCCCACGCTGGAGCCGGTTCAGATCGGCCTGATGAAGCGCCCCGGCGCCCCGGCCTCGCTCACAACGGCGCTCTCCAACCACATTATCGCCTCGCTTGACAATATCAGCCAGGCGGAAATGATGCCGGACATGGAGCCGGAAAGAGCCCAGCCGCGCCTGACGCGCACCAAGCCCGGCCAGATGCTCGCAAGCTGGTGAATGGTCTTATACGATCCGCTTCAGGTTCTGCTGCACTTTCAAAAGGGCGGGCAGGTAGGTTTCGATCAGGCTTTCGGCTGGCTCCTGTGTGACCGCCATGCCGGTGTTGAGGGCCGCCACGGTGCGCCCCCGTCCGTCGAGGACGGGCACGGCGATGGCGCGCAGGCCGGTCTCCACCTCCTCGTCGATCAGGCAGTAGCCGTGGCGATGCACCGCTCTGACGCTTGCCATGATATCATCCGGATCGGTCAGGCTTTTGGGCGTGCGCGGGGTCAGGTCGGCGCGGGCGATCAGGGTGCGGGCCTCGGCTTCGGGCAGGGCGGCAAGCAGCACCCGGCCCATGGATGTGGCATGGGCGGGCAGGCGCGACCCCGGCATCAGCCCGATCGACATCACCCGGCGCTGGGCGGCGCGGGCGATGTAGACGATCTCGGTTTCATCGAGGATCGCTACCGAACAGGACTGGCCGATCTGCTCCGAAAGCTGGTCGAGCCAAGGCTGGACCCGTTGCGGTAGCGGCAGCGCGTTGAGCGCGCTCATGCCGAGGCGCAGGGCCTGCGGGGTCAGCGCGAAATACTTGCCGTCATAGCTGGCATAGCCCTCGGCATGGAGCGTCAGCAGGCAGCGCCGCGCGGTGGCGCGGTCATAACCGGTCGCCGCCGCCACCTCGGCGATCGAGAGCCTGGGCGTCGACGCGCCGAAGCAGGTGATGACGCGCAGTCCCTTGGCAAAGGAGGCGATATGGTCCGTCGACTTGAGCATCAGTGGTCTCATCGTGAACAATGGTCACATTGTGCACAAGTGCCGCCGGTCTGCAATGGCGGCAGGGCGGCGTCCGTGCGCCGCCCATCTGTCGTCAGACACGCTCCAGCGCGATCGCGATACCCTGACCGACGCCGATGCACATGGTCGACAGCGATTTCTCGCCGGGCTTGAGATCAAGCATCGCCGTGCCGGTGATGCGCGCGCCCGACATGCCGAGCGGGTGGCCGAGCGCGATCGCGCCGCCATTCGGGTTCACGCGGGGGTCGTCATCGGCGATCTTCAGGTCGCGCAGCGTGGCAAGGCCTTGCGAGGCGAAGGCCTCGTTGAGCTCGATCACGGCGAGATCGTCCGTTGAAAGGCCGAGGCGGGCCAGCAGCTTCTTCGAGGCGATGGCCGGGCCGAAGCCCATGATCCGGGGCGCAACGCCGGCGGTCGCGCCGCCGAGCACGCGGGCGATCGGCGTGAGGCCGTGCTTCTTTGCAGCCTCCGCGCTTGCCACGATCAGCGCCGCGGAACCGTCGTTGACGCCGGAGGCGTTGCCGGCGGTGACCGTGCCGTTTTCGCGGAACGGGGTTTTCAGCTTCGCCAGTGCTTCCAGCGTGGTGTCGGGGCGGGGATGCTCGTCGGTATCGACAACCACCGGATCGCCCTTGCGGCGCGGGATCGAGACCGACGTGATCTCCCGCGCCAGCCGGCCGGAGGCGATCGCCTTGCCGGCCTTCTGCTGGGAAGCGAGCGCGAACCTGTCCTGATCCTCGCGGCTGACCGAGAAATCCTCGGCGACATTCTCGCCGGTCTCGGGCATGGAATCGACACCGTACTGCGCCTTCATCAGCGGGTTGACGAACCGCCAGCCGATGGTGGTGTCGAAGATTTCGGCCGAGCGGCTGAAGGCGGTTTCGGCCTTGCCCATCACGAAGGGCGCGCGCGACATCGATTCGACGCCGCCGGCCACCATCAGTTCCGCCTCGCCGGACCTGATCGCGCGGGCAGCGGTTATGACCGCATCCATGCCCGAGCCGCACAGCCGGTTCATCGTGGTGCCGGAAACGCTCTCCGGCAGGCCGGCGAGCAGCAGCGCCATGCGCGCGACATTGCGGTTGTCCTCACCCGCCTGGTTGGCGCAGCCATAAATCACGTCGTCAACGGCTTCCCAGTCGACGCCTTCATTGCGCGCCATCAGCGCCTTGAGCGGGATTGCGGCCAGATCGTCGGTGCGCACTGAAGAGAGCGCGCCGCCATAGCGGCCGATCGGGGTACGGATATAGTCGCAGATATAAACGTCTTGCATGATCAAACCTCCGGTGCCTTCAGGTCCTTCACGTCGCCGTCGATATGGAGCGTGCCGCCGGTGACCGATTGCAGCTCCTCGACCGACATTCCCGGCAATTTCTCGCGCAGGATGAAGCGGCCGCCGGCGATGTCGATCACGGCAAGCGATGTATAGACGCGGGTCACGCAGCCAACGCCCGTCAGCGGCAGCGAGCAGCGTTCGACCAGTTTGGGCTGGCCCTTCTTGGTGGTGTGCTCGGTCAGCACCGCAATGCGGCCGGCCCCGTGGACCAGATCCATCGCGCCGCCGACGGCGGGCACGCCGCCTTTGCCGGTCGACCAGTTGGCGAGATCGCCGTTCTCGGCAACCTCGTATGCGCCCAGAATGGCGACGTCGAGATGGCCGCCGCGCACCATGGCGAAGCTGTCGGCATGGTGGAAGAAGGAGGTTCCCGGCTTCAGCGTGATTGCCTTCTTGCCGGCATTGACAAGATCCCAGTCTTCCTCGCCTTCGGGCGGGGCGCCGCCGAAATCCAGCACGCCGTTTTCGGTGTGGAAGATCGCCTGCTTGCCTTCCGGCTGGAACTTGGCGACCATTTCGGGAAAGCCGATGCCGAGATTGACATAGGCGCCATCCTCGATGTCCTGCGCGGCGCGCCAGGCGATCTGGGCGTTGGAGAGCTTGATGTCGGAAAAGTCGTTCATGGGTAACGCGCCTCCTCGCGGGTCAGGATTTCCTCCTGCACGGGGTCTGAAACCTCCACCACGGTATCGACGAAGATGCCGGGGGTGATGACATGTTCCGGGTCGATGCCGCCCAGCGGCACGACGTGCGAGGCCTGCACGATCGTCTTCGCCGCCGCCATCGCCATCAGCGGCGAGAAGTTGCGCGCGGCCATGCGATAGGTGAGGTTGCCGTGAGGGTCGGCGCATTCGGCCTTGATCAGCGCGAAGTCGGCCTTCAGCCAGCGCTCGCGCACATAATGCCGGCCCTCGAATTCCTCGACCGGCTTGCCCTCGGCAAGCTCCGTGCCGTAGCTCGTGGGCGTATAGAAGGCCGGAATGCCGGCGCCGCCAGCGCGGATGCGCTCGGCAAGTGTGCCCTGCGGCACGATCTCCAGCTCGATCTTGCCCGCGAGATAGCGTTCATTGAACACCGTCGCATTGGACGAGCGCGGAAACGAGCAGATGATTTTCGAGACGCGATCTTGCTCGATCAGCGCGGCCAGCCCGATATGGCCGTTGCCGGCATTGTTGTTGATCACGGTCAGATTGCGCGCACCCTGGTCGATCAGGGCGTGGATCAGTTCGATCGGCGAGCCGGAACCGCCGAAGCCGCCGATCATCACGGTCGCGCCGTCGAAGATGTCGGCGACGGTGTCCCTCAGGGACGTCGCTGTCTTGTCCATGTGCTGGATCTCCTTCCATCGGGCGTTTTTAAAGGCAGCGTGCGACGACAGCCAGATGAAAAGTTCATAGTGCGATCTTTGTTCATCAGAGGCGCAAAACTGTGCGCATCGTGAACTTTCCCACACCACCTTTCCAGCGGTCCCGAAAATTTGTTGCAACCGCACAAACAAGTGACGATTTTTAAAAAACGTCATCTTTTTTGGCGAAGGAACACGTTTTTGCCATAAAAATGACATGAGAGGTCTTGCGAAATAGCAATCCACATCACATCTCGCCATTACTTTCAATCAAACATATTGCAGGAGCGTCCATGTCACGCCTGTCGGAATTTCCCATTACGCAACGCTGGCCGGCCGCAAATCCAGGTGTCATCCAGCTTTATTCTCTGCCGACGCCCAACGGCGTGAAGGTCTCGATTGCGCTGGAAGAGATGGAATTGCCTTATGAGGCGCATCGGGTGGCCTTCGACAGGGACGACCAGATGACGCCGGAGTTTCTGTCGCTCAACCCCAATAACAAGATTCCGGCCATCATTGACCCTGAAGGCCCGGACGGAAAGCCGATCGGTCTGTTCGAATCGGGCGCGATCCTGATCTACCTCTCCGAAAAGACCGGTCGCCTGATGCCCAACGATCCGGTGGGGCGCTACGAAGTGATCCAGTGGGTGATGTTCCAGATGGGCGGCATCGGCCCGATGTTCGGTCAATTCGGCCATTTCTACAAGTATGCCGCCGACAAGGTGGCGAACAATCCCTATCCGGTGCAGCGCTACACCAATGAAACGCGCAGGCTTCTCGGCGTGTTGGAAGGGCGGCTGCGCGATCGCAAGTTCATCATGGGTGAGGAACCTTCCGATTACAGCATCGCCGACATCGCGATCTTTCCTTGGGTGAGGGGATTGTCGGTGCACTATGACGCGCAGGATGCGCTGAAGCTTTCGGATTTTCCGGCCGTTTCGGCCTGGGTTGAACGCTGTTCCGATCGTCCGGCCAGCGTGAAGGGTTTCACGGTGCCGCCCGCCGTCTGATCTCCTTTCCCCTGACATCCGATCCCGGGCGCGGCACAGGCTGCGCCCTTTTCGTTTGTGCTTCTTCATTCGGCATGGAACCGCTTTGGCGAACGGTACGTTTCATGGACATCCCAAACACGGATGCAAACCGAGGAGATATCCATGACCAAGCAGAAAACGCTCGACGACCTGTTTCTTGATACGCTGAAAGACATATATTTCGCCGAACGCCAGATCCTGAAGGCGTTGCCGAAAATGGCCCGCGCGGCGAATTCCGACGACCTGGCGGAAGCCTTCCGCAACCACAAGGAGGAGACAGAGGGCCAGGTGGAACGCCTGCAGCAGGTGTTCGAAATCCTTGGCAAGCCGGCCCGCGGCAAGACCTGCGAGGCGATCCAGGGCATCATCGCCGAGGGCGAGGAAATCATCGAGGAGTTCAAGGGCGCGCCCGCGCTGGACGCCGGCCTGATCTCGTCCGCCCAGGCTGTCGAACACTACGAGATGGCCCGCTACGGCACGCTGCTCGCCTGGGCCCGCCAGCTTGGAAAGAAGGATGTGGTCAAGCTTCTCGAGGAAACCTTCGAGCAGGAGTCCAAGGCCGATCTGGAACTGTCGAAACTAGCCGAAAAATCCATCAACGCCAGCGCCGAGGCGGCTTGAGGCGGTTCAGGACACTGCAACCTGTGAAAAGGGCGGTTCGCCGCCCTTTTTGCATCCTGTTCTATCAGAATTTGAAACCGATGCCGGCGGTGATGCTGGCCTGGGTCAACCTGGTGTCAGAAAGCCCCGGCAGGCCGGTTGCCTTGGTCACGAGATCGGTGTTGCCGTAGTCGCTGTAGCGCACCTTCAGGCGACCGAAAAGATTGTCGGTGAAGGCGTAATCCATGCCGAGGCCGGCGGTCCAGCCATTCAACACATCATCATAGTCCTGACCGGTGAGCGAAAAGCTGCCCTCGAGCCGCGTCGCCGCGTAGCCGCCTGTCGCATAAACAAGCGCCTTGCCCCAGGCATAGCCGAGCCGGCCCTCGACGCTCGCCCGCCATTCGGTGCCGAAGGTCACGCTCTGGCCGTTCAGGATCGGGAGCGGGGAAGAAACGACGTAGTCGTTGTCGTTCCAGTTATAGCTGTAGGCGCCTTCGATGCCGATCGCCATGCGGTTGTCGAACTGATGGTCGTAACCGACGAAAACGCCCGCCGTGCCGCCGGAGGCCGCCTCGGTCTTGCCGGCGGTAAAGACGGTTTCCGGTATTTCCCCGGCCAGCCAGCCATAGCCGCCCTCAGCGCCAAAATAGAAGCCCGACCAGTCAACGACCGTTGGCGGCGGCGGTGCGGCGGCGGGCATGGAGATATCCGCTGCTCCTGCAGCGGAAGCGGCAAGGAGGGCGGCAAGAGCTGTGCAGGGGAGGAACTTCATCGGTTCTTTTCATCTGAGTACGCGGCGTTGATGAAAGGCAAATACCATCCTCGTCGCGCAGAAGAAGCTTCACCTGCGCCAAATCACCACAATGGCCCCGACGTGTTGCGCATGAAGCACACAAAAAAAGGCGACGCCGAAGCGCCGCCTTTCTGATTCCGGATGAGACCGGACGTCATTCTGTAATCAGGCTTTTGTCTGATTACATCATGCCGCCAGTTCAGCGCGCTTGCCGCGCTGAACCACTTTAGGTGATGGGCGTGCTATTCTGTAATCAGGCTTTTGGCCTGATTACATCATGCCGCCCATGCCACCCATTCCGCCCATGCCGCCCATGTCGGGCATGCCGCCGCCGGCGCCTTCCTTCTTCGGAAGGTCGGCAACCATGGCTTCGGTGGTGATCAGAAGCGAGGCAACCGAAGCAGCGTTCTGCAGAGCGGTGCGGACAACCTTGACCGGGTCGACGATACCCATGGCGATCATGTCGCCATACTCGCCGGTCTGGGCGTTGTAGCCGAAGTTGTCGTCGTTCTTGTCGAGGATCTTGCCGACAACGATCGAAGCTTCGTCGCCTGCGTTGGTCGCGATCTGGCGAACCAGCGACTGGAGCGCACGGCGAACGATGTTGATGCCGGCTTCCTGGTCGTCGTTTTCACCCTTGGAGGCGATCTTGGTGGAGGAACGCAGCAGGGCCACGCCGCCGCCGGGCACGATGCCTTCCTGAACGGCCGCGCGGGTCGCGTTCAGAGCGTCGTCGATGCGGTCCTTCTTTTCCTTCACTTCGACTTCCGTGGAGCCGCCAACGCGGATCACGGCAACGCCGCCAGCGAGCTTGGCAAGGCGTTCCTGCAGCTTTTCGCGGTCGTAGTCGGAGGTGGTTTCCTCGATCTGGGCCTTGATCTGGGCAACGCGGGCTTCGATGTCGGCCTTCTGGCCGGCGCCGTCGACAACCGTGGTGTTTTCCTTGGTGATCGAGACCTTCTTGGCCGTGCCGAGCATGTCGAGGGTAACATTTTCGAGCTTGATGCCGAGATCTTCGGAGATGACCGTGCCGCCCGTCAGGATGGCGAGGTCTTCGAGCATGGCCTTGCGGCGATCGCCGAAGCCGGGCGCCTTGACGGCAGCGATCTTCAGGCCACCGCGCAGCTTGTTGACGACGAGGGTCGCAAGCGCTTCGCCTTCAACGTCTTCAGCAATGATCAGGAGCGGCTTGTTGGACTGAACGACAGCTTCCAGAACCGGCAGGAGAGCCTGAAGGTTGGAGAGCTTCTTTTCGTGCAGCAGGATGTAGGCGTCTTCCAGTTCGGCGACCATCTTCTCGGAGTTGGTCACGAAATAGGGCGACAGGTAGCCGCGGTCGAACTGCATGCCTTCAACGACTTCGAGTTCGGTTTCGGCGGTCTTGGCTTCTTCAACCGTGATTACGCCTTCATTGCCGACCTTCTGCATGGCGGCGGCAATGTCTTCGCCGATCTGCTTTTCGCCATTGGCGGAAATGGTGCCGACCTGGGCGACTTCTTCCGAGGTGTTGATCTTCTTGGCCTTGGCCTGGAGATCCTTCACGACTTCGTTGACGGCGAGGTCGATACCGCGCTTCAGGTCCATCGGGTTCATGCCGGCGGCAACGGCCTTGTTGCCTTCGCGGATGATCGAGGAAGCCAGAACGGTTGCCGTCGTTGTGCCGTCACCGGCGATGTCGTTGGTCTTCGAAGCGACTTCGCGGACCATCTGGGCGCCCATGTTCTCGAACTTGTCGTCCAGTTCGATTTCCTTGGCGACCGAAACGCCGTCCTTGGTGATGCGCGGCGCGCCGAAGGACTTTTCGATAACAACGTTGCGGCCCTTGGGGCCAAGCGTGACCTTCACGGCGTCAGCGAGCACGTCAACGCCGTGCATCATCTTTTCGCGCGCAGAGCGGCCGAATTTGATTTCTTTAGCAGCCATTTGAAAACTCCTGGTTTATCAAAACCTTATGGGCATATGCCCGGCTGGTTGGAAAGGTGGATCGTGGGAAGGCGCTTGATTAAGCGACGATGCCCATGATGTCGGCTTCCTTCATGATCAGAAGGTCTTCGCCGTCGAGCTTGACTTCGGTGCCCGACCACTTGCCGAACAGAACGCGGTCGCCAACCTTGACGTCGAGCGCGACAACATTGCCGCTGTCGTCACGGGCGCCGTTGCCGACAGCGACGATTTCGCCTTCCTGCGGCTTTTCCTTGGCGGTATCGGGGATGATGATGCCACCCTTGGTCTTTTCTTCAGACTCCACGCGGCGTACAACGACGCGGTCGTGCAGGGGGCGGAAAGAAATGCTTGCCATTGTCTATACCCTCGATCGAATGACATTCGCGACCGTTTTCGCGGTCGCATGGATCAGTGTTAGCACTCTCATCTGGAGAGTGCTAATGGCGGTGATTTAAGGAGGGGGTGAAGCGGTGTCAAGAAACGGCTTCAAGTTTTTTTGAGCGTCGCCGGAACTTTTTTATGCCTCGTATTGCCGGGCTTCATACAGGTTTTATGCCGTGACCGTAACCCCGGCCCTTGATATCGACGCGGATTCATTTCTACCCGGATTGCGAGGACATTGTGACGGTTGCTGCGACAGAGGGTGAAAAGCCGGATTTCGGCGAGCTTGTCAGCGTGTTCGCCCGCATCGGCCTTCTGTCCTTCGGCGGGCCGGCCGGTCAGATCGCGCTGATGCACCGGATCATCGTCGACGAGAAGCGCTGGCTTCCGCCCGAGCGCTATCTTCACGCTCTCAACTACTGCATGCTCCTGCCCGGTCCCGAGGCCCAGCAACTGGCGACCTATGTCGGCTGGATGCTCCATGGGGTGCGCGGCGGCATTGCCGCCGGCCTGTTGTTCGTGCTGCCGGGCTTCCTCCTGATTGTCGCGCTCGCGGCGCTCTATGCGACGCTCGGCGAGGCCGGATGGCTGGAAGCGATCTTCATGGGGCTGAAGGCGGCAGTGCTCGCCATCGTCGTGCAGGCGCTGTGGCGCATGGCCGGACGCTCCCTGAAGGGGCCGGTGTCGGTGGGGCTCGCGATAGCGGCCTTTCTGGCGCTGTTCGTCTTCGGCGTGGCCTTTCCGGTCGTGGTGCTGGCCGCCGGGCTTGTCGGCTACGTGTTCATGCGCCGGCCGGTGGCGGCCGGGCCTGATAGCCCGGTGAAACGGGACTGGCGCCGGCGCGGCGTCTCCACCGTTGTGACGCTGCTCATCTGGACGGTCATCTGGCTGCTGCCGCTTTTCGTGCTGGCGCCGTTCGGCGGGTTTCAGACGCTGACCGACATTTTTGGCTTCTTCGTCAAGATCGCGCTGTTTTCCTTCGGCGGGGCCTATGCGGTGCTGACCTATGTGGCGCAGGAAGCGGTCGCCACCTACCACTGGCTGACGCCGGCGGAGATGATGGACGGGCTGGCGCTTGCCGAGACGACGCCGGGGCCGCTGGTGCTGGTGCTGTGCTTCGTCGGCTTTCTCGCCGCGCACGGCGCGCCGACCTTTGCCGCGCCGCTCGTCTCCGGAGTTCTTGGCGCGGCGCTGACCGCCTGGGCGATCTTCGTGCCGAGCTTCCTGTTCATTTTCGCCGGCGCGCCCTATGTCGAGGACCTGCGCCGCAACGCCGCGCTTTCCGGGGCGCTTGCCGGCATCGGCGCGGCGATCGTCGGGGTGATCGCCAATCTTTCGCTCTGGTTCGCGCTGAATGTCCTGTTCAGCTCGGTCGATCGGATCGCGCTGAATGTCCTGTTCAGCTCGGTCGATCGGATCGCGCTGTTTTCTCTGCCGCCGTTCATGCGCGCGAGCCTGATATGGCCGGACGGGACAAGCCTCGATCCGGCCTCGCTCGCCATCGCCGTTGCGGGGATTGTCGCGCTTCTCAAATTCAGGGTCGGCATTCTGCCGCTTCTTGCCGGCGCCGCGCTTGCGGGGCTTGCCATCGGCACGCTGTTGTGACCATTTGTCCGCGCCTCCCACGTAACAAGGAAAATCCATGCCGAAACCGATCGACGCTCTCCGTCAGCTTCATGCCGATTACGATGTCATGCTCTGCGATGTCTGGGGCGTTCTCCACAATGGCGTGGCCTCCTTCGATACGCCGAAGGCGGCGCTGGCCGAGGCGCGCCGCGCCGGCAAGACGGTGATCCTGCTGACCAACTCGCCCCGGCTTGGACCCTCGGTAAAGGAGCAGCTTGCCGCGCTCGGCGTGACGGATGAAAGCTTCGATGCCATCGTGACCTCCGGCGATGTGACCCGGACGCTGGTGGCCGAAGGTCCGCGCAAGCTCTATTATCTGGGGCCGGAGCGCGACGCCGATCTTTACGGCGATACCGGGGTCGAGAACGTCAACGAGGCCGACGCCGAGGGCATTCTGTGCAGCGGCTTCAAGGATGATGAAACCGAAACGCCGGAAGACTATCGCGACCTGCTGTCGCGCTTCGCGGCGCGCGACCTGCCGCTGATCTGCGCCAATCCCGATCTCGTGGTCTCGCGCGGCAACCGGCTCGTGCCCTGCGCCGGCGCGCTTGCCGCGCTTTACAGCGAACTCGGCGGCAAGACCCGCATCGCCGGCAAGCCCCACAAGCCGATCTATGACGCGGCGCTGGCCAAGGCCGCGGAGCTCCGCGGCGATGTCGACCCCGCCCGCGTGCTCGCCATCGGCGACGGCATGCCGACGGATGTGCGCGGCGCGATCGATTACGGTCTCGACCTCTTGTTCGTGGCCGAGGGCATCCACGAGGCCGACTATGCCGAAAACGGGATCGTTGACGAAGCGTCGCTCGATCGGTTCTTGACGCAACACGGCGCGCATCCGAAATACTGGATGACGAAACTCGCCTGAATCAGCGCCGGACGCACAGCATGACCGTATTCCATCGCAATGAATTTCGTGAGCCCCTGCCTGACGGGCTGAAGGGCGGGGTGGTCGCGATCGGCAATTTTGATGGCGTCCATCGTGGCCATCAGAGCGTGCTCAACCGCGCGCTTGCCATTGCCGAGGAGCGCGGCGTGCCGGCGCTGGTGCTGACCTTCGAGCCGCATCCGCGCTCGGTATTCAATCCGCAAAACCCGGTGTTCCGGCTGACGCCGGCGCCGATGAAGGCGCGGCTGCTCGAAGCAATGGGCTACCACGCCGTCATCGAGTATCCCTTCGACCGCACCTTTTCCCAGCGCTCGCCGGAAGAATTCGTCACCACGGTGCTGATAGACTGGCTTGCCGCCAGCGAGGTCGTGACCGGCTTCGATTTCCATTTTGGCCGCAATCGCGAAGGCGGACCTGCCTATCTGATGACCGCCGGCAAGCGCCACGGCTTCGGCGTCACGCTGATGGATGCATTCCGCGACGAGGGTGCGGATGTCGTCTCGTCAAGCCGAATCCGCGATCTCCTGACGCGCGGCGAGGTGGTTCAGGCGTCGGGCCTGCTCGGCTACCGCTATACGGTGACGGGCGAGGTGATCCACGGCGAAAAGCTCGGCCGCACGCTGGGCTTTCCGACCGCCAACATGGCGTTCGATCCAGACGCCAAGCTGCGCCCCGGCATCTATGCCGTGCGCTACCGCCGCCCCTGCGGCACGCTGCATGACGGCGTCGCAAGCTTCGGCCGCCGCCCGACCGTGGTGGAGGACGGCCGCCCTCTGCTGGAAACCTATATCTTCGACTTCAAGGGCGATCTCTATGGCGAGGAGGGCGCGGTCTCGCTGTTCGGCCGGTTGCGCGACGAACTGAAATTCGACGGCCTCGAAGCCCTCGTCGCCCAGATGCATCGCGATGCCGATCAGGCGCGGGCGCTGCTTTCCGGCGTGAAGCCGTTTTCGGAGCTCGACGCGAAGATTGCATTCTGATGATTGCGCCTCTGCCAGTTTCTCGCGCATGGCTCTTTTCATCCCCGCGAAAAATCAGTAAAGACGGCGCATGATGACTGGGTACCGGTTTCGCACCATACGAATTATTGGCCCGGCTTTCCGCGCGGCTTGAGATTTGAGCGCCGGAAGGTCCGGGATTTCGGCGCTTGAAGCGCCCCGACCGTCTCAATTTCCCCGATACATGCGCGCGACACGCGCCGCCAGAAGGCCGCGAACCCATGAGCGATACAAAAGACACCATCGATTATTCCAAGACCCTCTATCTGCCGCAGACCGATTTTCCGATGCGCGCGGGCCTGCCCGAGAAGGAACCGGAAACGGTTGCCCGCTGGCAGGAGATCGGCCTCTACAAGAAACTGCGCGAGGACGCCAAGGGGCGCGAGAAATTCGTGCTCCACGACGGCCCGCCCTATGCCAATGGCAACATCCATATCGGCCATGCGCTGAACAAGATCCTGAAGGACGTCATCACCCGCTCGTTCCAGATGCGCGGCTATGATAGCAACTACGTTCCCGGCTGGGACTGCCACGGCCTGCCGATCGAATGGAAGATCGAGGAAGCCTATCGCGCCAAGGGCCAGAACAAGGACGAGGTCGAAATCAACGAATTCCGCCGCCAGTGCCGCGAATTCGCTCAAGGGTGGATCGATGTCCAGACCAAGGAGTTCCAGCGCCTGGGCATCGAGGGCGATTTCGAACACCCCTACACCACGATGGCCTTCCACGCCGAGGCCCGGATCGCCGGCGAACTGCTGAAGATCGCCAAGTCCGGCCAGCTCTATCGCGGGTCTAAGCCCGTGATGTGGTCCGTGGTCGAACGCACGGCGCTGGCTGAGGCCGAGGTTGAGTATCACGAGGTTCAGTCGGATACGGTTTGGGTGAAGTTTCCTGTTCGCCAATCGAAGTACATGGCACCATTAGTATCCAGAGATTCTCCGGGTACGCCGACACCTCACTGGGTTGAGGTGATGGATAGGTATGCAGGATGCTTCGTCGTTATCTGGACAACTACGCCTTGGACGATTCCTGGTAACCGTGCGGTCTCGTTTTCGTCAAAGCTAGCTTATGGTGTTTATTTGGTAGTAGAGGCCGAAAACGATTTCGGCCCTCAACCAGGTGAAAAGCTACTGTTCGCCAAAAATTTGGCTGAGGAATGTGCAACCAAAGCTAAGGTTAAACTGAAGTTAATAGAGGACGTTGGCTCGGATGAGCTAAGATTGTTGGTCTGTGAGCATCCGCTAAAAGGTTTTGGATTCGGTTACAACTTTGACGTTCCACTCCTCGACGGTGACCACGTCACCGATGACGCCGGCACCGGTTTTGTCCACACCGCGCCCGGCCACGGCCGCGAGGACTTCGACGCTTGGATGGAGAAGGCGCGCGAGCTTGAGGCGCGCGGCATCTCCGCGAAGATCCCGTTCACGGTCGGCGATGACGGCTATTACACCGAGGAGGCCTATGGCTTCGGCCCGGATGCCGAAGGCGGTGCTGCCCGCGTCATGGACGACAACGGCAAGAAGGGTGATGCAAACGACCGCGTCATCAAGGCGCTGATCGATGCCGACATGCTGTTTGCCCGCGGCCGGATCAAGCACGACTATCCGCATTCCTGGCGCTCCAAGAAGCCGGTGATCTTCCGCAACACGCCGCAGTGGTTCGTCTACATGGACAAGGAGCTGGGCAACCCCTCATCCGGCCCTTCGGGCCACCTTCTCCCCTCAGGGGAGAAGGGTGAGGCTGCGGCAAGCGGCGGCGCTTCGGCCCTCAACGGCGACACGGCGGCAAGCGGTGGCCTCTCAGTCCCCTCTCCCCAGGGGGGAGAGGGTCAGGGTGAGGGGGGCGACACGCTGCGCTCCCGCGCTCTCAAGGCCATCGACAACACCCGTTTCGTGCCGGCCGGCGGCAAGAACCGGCTGCGCGGCATGATCGAGAACCGCCCGGACTGGGTGCTGTCCCGTCAGCGCGCCTGGGGCGTGCCGATCTGCGTTTTCGCCGACAAGGCCGGCAATGTGCTGGTGGATGACGCCGTCAACGCCCGCATCCTCGAAGCCTTCGAGGCCGAAGGCGCGGATGCATGGTTTGCCGAAGGCGCGCGCGAGCGCTTCCTTGGTTCGCGGGCGAACGAAGATTGGGACATGGTCACCGACATTCTCGATGTCTGGTTCGACTCGGGCTCGACCCACACCTTCACACTGGAAGATCGTCCCGACCTGAAATGGCCGGCCGATGTCTACCTGGAAGGCTCCGACCAGCATCGCGGCTGGTTCCATTCCTCGCTGCTGGAAGGTTGCGCCACCCGTGGCCGCGCGCCCTACAATACGGTGATCACCCATGGCTTCACCATGGATGAGCATGGCCGCAAGATGTCGAAATCGCTCGGCAACACCGTCGTGCCGCAGGACGTGATGAAGAAGTCCGGCGCCGATATCCTGCGTCTGTGGGTGATGACTACCGACTACTGGGACGACCAGCGGCTTGGCGACCAGATCATCAAGACCAATGTCGACAGCTACCGCAAGCTGCGCAATACGCTGCGCTGGATGCTCGGCACGCTTGCCCATGATGAGGGCGAGGAGATCGCGCTTGCGGACATGCCGGAACTGGAGCGGCTGATGCTGCACCGGCTTGCCGAACTCGACCAGCTGGTGCGCAAGGGCTATGACGATTTCGATTTCAAGCGCATCGCCCGCGCGCTGAACGATTTCGCCAATATCGAGCTGTCGGCCTTCTATTTCGACGTCCGCAAGGACGCGCTCTATTGCGACGCGCCGTCGAGCCTGCGCCGCCGCGCGGCGCTGCACGTGATCCGCAAGTTGTTCGACTGCCTCGTGACCTGGCTTGCGCCCATGTTGCCGTTCACGATGGACGAGGCCTGGCTATCGCGCAATCCGAACGCGGTTTCGGTGCATCTGGAACAGTTCCCCGATGTGCCGGCGGCGTGGAAGGATGATGCGCTCGCGGCCAAGTGGGAGAAGATCCGCGCGGTGCGCACCGTGGTCACGGGCGCGCTGGAAATCGAGCGCCGCGAAAAGCGCATCGGCTCCTCGCTTGAGGCCGCACCGATCGTCTATGTTGACGACGAAGCGCTGCTTGCCGCCCTCGATGGCCGCGATTTCGAGGAAATCTGCATCACCTCGGCCATCACCATCAAGGCCGGCAAGGGCCCGGAAGACGCCTTCCGCCTGCGTGAGGTAGCCGATGTGGCCGTAGTGCCCGCGCTTGCAACCGGCACCAAATGCGCACGCTCCTGGCGGGTGACCGAGGATGTCGGTTCCGATCCGGACTATCCGGATGTGTCGGCGCGCGATGCGGCGGCGCTCAGGGAGCTCGCGGCACTGGCCGGGTGACGAAAAGTCGGCGTTTTTCCGGCTTTTTCCACCGGATCATTAGCCGAATTGCGAAAACGGCGGTTCTGCGATAGGAATGTCGCGGTTTCGCCGGATTCATCGCCACAGTATGGCGATGACCTGATAACAAGAAGCGCCCCGGCGCGGAGGTTTGGTAGACAGCGCATGACATTCGTTATCCGTTCGATGAAGATCGCAATTGCCCTTGCGGGCGTGGCATCGCTTTCCGCCTGCCTTGGCGCGCCGACTTATGGCACCGGCAAGACCGCGACCAGCCAGCTTGTCGAGGACCTCGGCGAGGCCGTGCTGGTGATCAATCCGGACCAGCCCGACATCGATTACGAGCCGCGCCCCGACCTGGTGAAGCCGACCAAGGGCACGAACATGGCGGCGCTTGCTCCGCCGCAGAAATCGCTTGCCTCCGCCGACAATCCGAACTGGGTTGAATCGCCGGAAGAGCAGCGCGACCGCCTCTATGAGGAAGCGGAGGAAAACAAGGATAATCCGTTCTATCGCTCGCCGCTTCTGGCCTCTGATGATCCGAGCCAGATGAGCGAGAAGGAACAGCTCGAAGCATTCCGCAAGGCGAAGAAGGAAGCGACCTCGATTGATATCACCCAGCGCCGCTACCTCATCGATCCGCCGCAGGAATATCGCATGCCGAGCGATCCGGCGGCGCTGAACGATCTCGGCGAGCCGGAGCGCGCCAAGGAACGCCGCCGGCAGAAGCTTGCCGAGGGCAAGGACCCCGACAAGTGCTTCCTGTTCTTCAACTGCAACAGCGGCGCGACCGACGACTTCCTGGAATCGTCGAAGAACTCCGGTCAGTGATAGTCTGAGTTAGAGGACGCCATGGGCTATGCCATCCGGCCGGCGACGCGAAGCGATGCCGGCGCCATCTATCGTTTTGTGTGCGAACTCGCCGAGTTCGAGAAGGCGCTCGATCAGGTCGAAACCAGCGCGGAAGGGCTTGCCGAGGCGATCTTCGGTGAGCGCTCGGTCACCGGCGCGCTGATTGCGGAGGCCGAAGGCGAACCGGTGGGTTTCGCGGTCTACTATTTTAGCTTCTCCACCTGGCAGGGCCGTAACGGCATCTATCTGGAAGATCTCTATGTGACGCCGGAGCATCGCGGCGCGGGCCTCGGCCGAGCGCTGATGAAGGCGGTCGCGGAGATCGGCGTTGCCAAAAACTGCGGCCGGATGGAATGGAGCGTGCTTGACTGGAACGAGGGCGCGATCCGCGTCTATGATGGCATTGGCGGCAAGCCGCAGGACGAGTGGATCCGCTACCGGCTGGAAGGCGAGACCCTGCGCAAGGTGGCAAGCGGTTCAATCTGAGCGCTTTTCACTGAAGAACGACCGCAACAGTTCCGCCGAACGGCTTTCGGAAAAACCGGAATAGACATCGGGCCGGTGGTGGCAGGTCGGCTGGGCGTAGAACCGGCCGCCATGATCCACCCCGCCGCCCTTGGGGTCGGCCGCGCCATAGTAAAGCCGCTCGATCCGGGCGAAGGAAATCGCCGCCGCGCACATCGCGCAGGGCTCCAGCGTTACGTAGAGATGCGCGCCGGGCAGGCGTTCCGAGTCGCGCTTGCGGCAGGCTTCGCGTAGCGCGAGGATTTCGGCATGGGCGGTGGGATCGGCCATCTCGCGGGTGCGGTTGCCGGCGCTGGCGACGACCTTGCCATCGATCACGACGACCGCGCCGATCGGCACTTCGCCGCGCGCCGCCGCCGCTTCGGCCTCGGCGAGCGCCAATGCCATGAAATCATAGCCGACAGGCATTATCAAAACTTTCCTCTTAACGGCCTTGACCCGACCTGATAGAGGATCGGGACAAACAGGCAAAGCACAATGACCGAAAAAGACAAGTTTCCCAAACGCGGCAACAAACCTGCCGGCGGCAAGCCGCCGCGCAAGGCTGAAGTCCAAGCCGCTGCTAGCGAGGAAAAACAGGGCGAGCGTATCTCGAAAATCCTCGCCCGCGCCGGCGTCGCCTCCAGGCGCGATGCCGAGCGGATGATCCTCGACGGCCGGGTGAAGGTCAACGGCAAGCTGCTGGAAACGCCCGCGCATAACGTCACCCTCGATGACAAGATCGAGGTGGATGGCGAGGAAATCCGGGGCATCGAGCGCACAAGGCTGTGGATCTACCACAAGCCTGCCGGCCTCGTGACCACCAATTCCGACCCCGAAGGTCGCCCGACCGTGTTCGACAACCTGCCGGCCGAGCTGCCCCGGGTGATCTCGATCGGCCGTCTCGACATCAACACCGAAGGCCTGCTGCTGCTGACCAATGACGGCGGGCTGGCGCGGGTGCTGGAGCTGCCGGCCACCGGCTGGCTGCGCCGCTACCGCGTGCGCGCCCATGGCAAGATCGAACAGGCCGATCTCGACAGACTGAAGGACGGCATTGCCGTCGACGGCGTGCTTTACGGTGCGATCGATGCCACGCTCGACCGGGTGCAGGGCTCCAATGTCTGGATCACCATGGGGCTGCGCGAGGGCAAGAACCGCGAGATCAAGAACGTGCTCGGCGCGCTCGGCCTCGAAGTCGGCCGCCTGATCCGCATTTCCTACGGTCCCTTCCAGCTCGGCGAGATCGCCGAGGGCAACGTGATGGAAGTGCGCGGCCGCACGCTGCGCGACCAGCTCGGCCCCCGGCTGATCGAGGAGGCCGGCGCCAATTTCGACGCGCCGATCTATAATGACAAGCAGGTGGAAGGCGAGACGCCGAAAGCCCGCGACGACTGGAAGCCGGAATCCGGAAAACGCGAGGGCCAGGGCAAGCGTCGCGGCGACAAGCTGGATCGCGGCGAGCGCGCCGAACGCGGCCGCGACCGGCTCGACACCAAGCGCAAGGGCAATGGCGAGAAGGTCTACAAGGATATCGAAACCCGCAGCCGCGCCACCAATGTGTGGATGGCGCCCGGCGCCCGTCCGCTCGGCCCCAAGGCCAAGAAGAAGGCCGAGGACCGGGCCAGGGAAGACGCCCGCCGCGATGCGAAGCGCGATGCGCGCCGCTCGGGTTCCGCCGAGGGCGAAGCGCCGCGTGCGCGCGGACCGGCCGGCGGCAGGGGCAAGCCCGCTGCAAAGCCTGCCTTCAAGGGACCGCACAAACCCCGTGAGGCCGGTGCTGAAGGGGCAGGCGAAGCCCGCCGTTTCGATGGCCCGAAGCGTCAGCGCGGCGAGGGCCGTCCAGCCGGTGGTGACCGTCCTGCCGGCGGCAAGCGCTTCGATGGGCCGAAGCGGGAGGCTGCGGCGCCACGCGGCGATCGTCCGACCGGCGAGAAGCGCGGCAGCCGCCCCGAAGGCGGCAAACGTCCGGGCGGCGACAGGCCGCGTTCCGGCGGTTCACGGGATGGCGGGCCGCGCGGCGGTCCGGGCAGGGGGCCGAAGGGCAATGCGGATCGTCGGCGGTGAGTTTCGCGGGCGCGCGCTCGCCACGCCGAAGTCCTCCGACATCAGGCCGACGACCGATCGCACCCGCGAGAGCCTTTTCAACATTTTAAGCCATGCCTATCCGGAAGCGCTTGACGGTTCGCGGATGATCGATCTGTTCGCGGGCACCGGCGCGATGGGGCTCGAGGCGCTGTCGCGCGGGGTGAAGGCGGTTCTGTTCGTCGAAAACAGTGTCGAGGGCAGGGGGCTATTATGGTCGAATATCGAGGCGCTCGGCCTCGCCGGCCGCACCCGGATCATGCGCCGCGATGCGACCCGGCTCGGCCCCGCCAATCGCATCGAGCCCTATGATTTCCTGTTCGCCGACCCGCCCTATGGCAAAGGACTTGGCGAAAAGGCCATGGCCGCGGCCCATGACGGCGGCTGGCTGAAGCCCGGTGCGCTGGCGATCCTGGAGGAGCGCGCGGATGTATCGCCAATGCTTTCGGAGGTTTACCAGCCGCTCGAGACCCGCGAATTCGGTGATACGCGCATGCATTTCTACCGGTATCGCGCCTGATCGGCGGCTTCAGACCGCGCTGTGCGGCAGCACGAACGGCGTATCGTCTTTCGGTTTCTGGCTGACGGAAAGCCTTGTGGCGAACACGGCGTGGAGATTGTCGTCGGTGATGGTGTCCTTCGGGCTGCCCGCCGCGATCACCCGACCCTCGCGCATCAGCACCACGTGATCGGCAAACAGCGCCGTCAGGTTGAGGTCGTGCATGATCGCGATCACGCCGCCGCCGGCGCGGCAGAACTCGCGCGCCAGCCGCATGATCGCAAGCTGGTGCAGGATATCGAGGCTTGCGACCGGCTCGTCCAGAAGCAGCCAGCGCGGCTTGCCATGGGCGACCGGGGCCTCGATCTG
The DNA here is from genome assembly GCF_053484295.1 of Martelella sp. AMO21009. Taxonomy (NCBI): domain Bacteria; kingdom Pseudomonadati; phylum Pseudomonadota; class Alphaproteobacteria; order Hyphomicrobiales; family Aurantimonadaceae; genus Martelella; species Martelella sp. AMO21009. The sequence continues at coordinate 303,900 of NZ_JBAKFR010000003.1, read as the reverse complement.
GCACAGCACCCGGGCAAGCTGGACGCGCTGCTGCTCGCCGCCTGAGAGTTCCTGATAAAAGCGACCTTCGAAGCCGTGAAGGTCGACGGCGCCGAGCGCCTTCGCCATGGTCGCGCGATCGTCGGCGCGGTGGGCGCGGCCCGAAAGCCCCATGCGCAGCACCTCGGCGACGGTGAAGGGAAAGGCGAGGGTGGAGGATTGCGGCAACACGCCGCGCATCTGTGCCAGCCGCCAGGGTGCAAGCCCCGCCACCGCTTCGCCGTTGATTTCAACCACGCCCTCATCGGGCGCAAGGTCGCCAGCGATCGCCTTCAGCGTTGTGGTCTTGCCGCAGCCGTTCGGGCCGCAGATCGCGGTAAGCGCGCCGGGAACGGCTTGCAGCGCGATATCCTTCAGCACCGGACGGCCTGAAAGCGTAACGCACATATTCCGGATTTCGATCATGATTACAAATTGAGCCGCGAGCGGTTTTTGAGGAGGATCCACAGGAAGAACGGCCCGCCGGCGATCGCCGTAATGATGCCGATCGGCAGTTCGGCCGGTGCGACGACCGTGCGGGCGAAGAGGTCGGCGAGCACCAGCAGCGCGCCGCCAAGTAGTGCCGAGGCCGGCAGAAGATAGCGGTGGTCTGGGCCGATGACGAGCCGCAAGAGATGCGGCACGACGATGCCGACGAAGCCGATCCCGCCCGAGACCGCGACGCCCGCGCCGGTGGCGGCGGCAACGGCGATGATGGTGATGTTCTTCAGCCGCTGCACCGGGATACCGATATGATAGGCGGTCGCCTCGCCGAGCGTGATCGCGTTCAGCCCCTTGGCCATGAACGGAAGCACGGCGAAGGCCGCCAGCATGATGGGGGCGATTGCGCCGACCTTCATCCATGTCGCGCCGGCGAGCGAACCCATCGACCAGAAGGTAAGGTCGCGCAATTGCTGGTCGTTTGCGAGATAGACGAGAAAGCCGGTGGCCGCGCCCGCAAGCGCCGAAAGCGCGATGCCGGCAAGCAGCATGGTCGCGACCGATGTCTGGCCTTGGCTGGTGGAAATCCGGTAGAGCAGCAGCGTGGTGACAAGCCCGCCGAGGAAGGCGGCGACAGGCAGGGCGTAGAAGCCGAGCAAGCCATAGATGGGCGCGGCGATGGTGCCGCCGAGCACGATCATGATCACCGCGCCAAGCCCCGCGCCGGCGGAAACCCCGACCAAACCGGGGTCTGCCAGCGGATTGCGGAACAGGCCCTGCATCGCCGCGCCGCAGACGGCAAGCGATGCGCCCACCAGAAAGCCCATGATCGCGCGTGGCAGGCGGATGTCGAAGATGATGATCCGGTCACGCGCCGCGAGCGCTGCGCTGTCGCCTGTGACGATTGCTTTCGCTACATCGAAGAGCGAGGCATCCGAGGCCCCGTTGGCGACCGAGATCAGAATCGCCAGCCCGGAGGCGACAACGAGCGCCGCGATCATCACGACCGCCAGGTCCGATCGATCTCCGCTATCGCGCCAGCGCGCGCCCGACAAGGCTTCGATCACCGTCATGGCCGCCTAGTCTCCGTAGATTTCCGCAGTCAGCGCTGAGAGGTTTTCAGCAAAGCGCGGGCCGAAATTCAGCATGCCGACCGGATCGATCCGGTAGATCGCCATGGCCTCGCCGGCCGGCGTCAGCGACAGGGCCGGGTTGGCGGTGATATCGTCATTGGTCGGCGCGCGGCTGCCGGCGCTCTCGTCCATCAGGATGATGACATCCGGCGCGGCCTTGATGATCGCCTCGTCGGAAAGCGCCTTGTAGCCCGGAAAGTCGCCGACGGCGTTGTCGAGGCCGGCAGCCTCGATCATGCCGTTGGCGGCCGTGCCGGTGCCCGAAGCCATCACCTTGCCGCCATTCAGGCTGAGGATGAACAGCGCGCTCTTGCGCTCTTCTTCGGGCCGTGCCTCATTTGCCGCCAGAAGCGGATCGAGGCTGGCCTTGATATCGGTCGCCAGCGCTTCCGCCTCGGCCTCTTTGCCGATCAGCGCGCCCACCATCTCGACCTTCTCGAGGATACCGTCGCGGCTGTAATCCTCCGGCACCACCGCCATTTCGACCTCCGCCTGTTTCAGCACATCCAGCGTTTGCGGCGGTCCTGCGCCCTCGATGGCGATGATGGCGCTGGGGTCGATTGACAGCACGCCTTCCGGCGATAACTGCCGCATATAGCCGATATCGGGCTTGGCGGCGGCTTCGGGCGGATAGGTGCTGGTGGTGTCGCGACCGACGATCTGGTCGCCGGCGCCCAGCGCATAGACGATCTCCGTTATCGAGCCGCCGATGGTGACGAGGCGCGAGGGATCGGCAAGCGGCTCTGTTGCGCCGGCGGATGTTGTGCCGGCGAGAAGCAGGAGGGCGGCCAGCGGCCGGGTCAGAAAATGTCCTGTCATCGGTATCCTCACGCTGCTGCGGTTTCCGCGTGGCGCGGCAGGCCTTCGGCAAGAGAACGCCATACCGGGCGTTCGGCATAGCCCTCTAGCCGTTTGCCGAAGAACTGGATGATTAGCTCGCCATCCGCATTGAAGGCTTCGACCGAAGTCACATGGCCATCGCTGGTGGGCTTGCGCACCAGCCAGGTCTCGGCGATCTGGTCGCGGCGCAGATGCAGGTGGAAGGTCGGGTCCATTACGTTGATCCAGGGACCCATCTCGATGATGTTGGAAACCGGACCGGAATGGATCTGCACGATGCCGTTATTGGCGACGAACACCATCAGCGGCAGGTCCGGCGTCTCGGCCGCCGCGTGGAACATGGTCGCGACGGCGTCATCGGCAAGGCGGTAGGCATAGTCATCGCCAACGGTCGCGATCGCGGTCTGGCGGTGGACCTTCAGATCGTTCAGCATGCCGAAGAACTGGTGGGTGTCGGTCAGCGCCGTCCAGCGGTCGCGCAGGAGCTCGACATCGACGGCATTGGCATCGCGGGCGTGGTCGGCGTCATGCGGCGCGAAGGCCTCGGTCAGAACGGTCTGGCTCTGGTCCTCCAGCCGGTATTTCTCGACGAAATCGCGATAAGCCTCGACATTGGAGGCGGGCCGCAGGTGCAGCTTGAACACCGCAGTACCGGTCATGTCGAAATATTGCAGGCTCAGTTTTTCCGTGCCGTCGGCATCCGTCTTGGTCACCGCGAAGGCGTGGATCCAGCGGCTGGGGAAAATCCTGAGGTCGATGTTTTCGCCAAGAACGATCGCGGCCTTCTTGCCGTTCTTGATATTCTCGAAGACGCCGATCTTCTCGTGCACTGCGCTTTCATTGCGCGACAGCGCCATGATTTCCCCGAAGCTTTCGGCGTGGTCGAGAAGGTGGGACGGCTCCGGCGCGATCCGGGTTGCGGTCAGGCCGACCTCGGCCGCCACAAGCGCCGCTTCGCTGATACCAAGTCGGGCTGCGATATCGCGCTCGCGCATTTTCGGGTTCTGGCTGCGGAATTCACGAATCTGTTCTGGTGTCGTCTCAGTCATGTCTCTCATGCCTACTTGTTCAGAATGAGTTTGCCTTGGCGGGTGATCTTCATGCGGTACTCGGCGCCCTGATGGCGGATGACGATTTCGTTCCGCCCCTGAAAGAGCGACTCGCTTTCCAGAACCGGCAAGCCGCGCGTTCCGGCTTTCGTGCCGGTCTTTGCTGGTTCCTTGTCGTGATTCATTGGTAAGCTGCCTGCATCCGTATATACTTGATTCTGAAAATCATGTTTTATAAGTTGACTCTATTAATCACCTTTGTCTATCCACGCAATAGACGTTTTGCCTGTTGAGGGATAGGATTGTGGCCGATCGCGATGTGCCCCTGAGGGCCTTTTCAAATTCCGGAGATTCCTGACGATGAGATTATCGATTTGCGCAACCGCCCTCGTTTTCGCCCTGTCGCAGCCGGTCCTGGCGCAGGAAGCGGCCGGTGAAGCGCCGGCGAGCGAACCGGCCGAACCGACCGGACTTTCGATTTCGCTGAACACGCTCGAAACCACCGACAATGGCTGCAAGCTGACATTCCTGGTGGAAAACGATCTGCCCGAGACGATCGAAAGCCTTCAGGCCGAAGTCGCGCTGTTCGACAGCGAAGGCGTCGTCGACCGGCTGACCATGCTCGATTTCCTGACCCTTCCGGCCGGAAAGAAGCGCGTGCGCCAGTTCGAATTGCCCGGCGAAAGCTGTGACGCGCTCGGCGGGCTGCTGTTGAATGACATCAAGGTCTGCGATGCCGAGGGCGTGGATTGCATGGGCGCGCTCGAAACCGGTTCGAAGGCGGGTATTCCCTTCGACGGTTGAGACCGGCCAGCGCATAATTGAGTGGACACTAGCTCCCGATGATGAATGACCAGGCCATGTTTGCGATGGGCTTGCCGGGCGGCACGCGCGAGCGTCTTGACGATGACGCGCTTGATGATGCTGTCGTGCGAGAGGACAGCCCGTTTGGCGCGGCGGCACCCGAAATCGCCCCCGAAATCGGCATCGCGCCTGCGTCGGACGTCGACCTTGATAAGGTGGTGTTCGAACTGAAGGCGGCGGCAAGCGCGGCCAGTTCCGCCCGGAAAGTGGAGTCCGCCGAAAGGGACGAAGAGACCGCTGCCGAAGAACTGCCACTGGAGGATGCCGAGCTCGGCGTTGTTCCTCAGGCAGGGTTTCTCGACAGGGGCACGGTGCGGGCGGGCAAGCGCCTTTCCGCTGCAACGCTGGTGTCGCTGCTGATCCATTCCGCCGCCTTCGCGTTCGCGCTCCATGTTGCCCGCGTCCTGCCGGAAGCTCCCATGGAAGAAGGCAGCACCGTCGTCAGCGTGATCATGGTCGGGAACGGCGATGTGGATGCCGCCGCAAGCGGCGCGGAGCCGACCATGGTCGAGGCCGAACCGGTGCCGGTGGAAACCGCGACCGCCGTCGAGGCCGAGCCGCTGGAGACCACCGCGGCCGAGCCGCTTGTGCCGCAGCCACCCGCCCCCGTTGAACAGGCCGCGCCGACGCCCGTCGAGACGCTGACACCGCCGCAGACCGAAACCGCAGCGCCGGTCACTGCCGAACCGGTTGTCGCCCCACCGAGTGTCCCGGCGGTTCTCGCCGCAGCGCCAACCACGGCGCTTGCGCCCTCGACGGTTCCGCCCGCGCCGCCGGTTGTCGAACAGGCCGTGTCACCCGCTGAAATCCCGGCATCCGCGCCCGTCGTCGCCGAAGCGCTGCCGCCGCAGGAGACGCCGGTCAACCCGCCGGCCGAAACGGCCGAGCCGCTGACGGCGCAGACCGAGCCGGTCGAAACGATCAAGGCGCAGGAGGACGATCCGGAGCTGGCCTACGATATCGATGCGCCCGTTCCCGCGCCCTCGCCATGGAAGACAGAGCCATTGCCCGAGGATCAGGTGGCCACCCGCAAGGCGGAGGAGCGCGCCAAACCGAAGCCCGTTGAACAGCGGCAGGTGGTGAGGCGGTCTTCGGCCGGTTCCTCCGGTCAATCGAATCGGGATGCGCGCAAGGGTGTCGCTTCGGGCACGGCCAACACCGGCGCGAGCCAGGCGGCGCAAGCGCGGGCCGGCAACAGCGGAAACGGCGAGGCGGAGATGGCCAATTATGCCGGCAGGCTCAGGGCCAAGCTGCGCCGCTCCGTGGCTTCGGAACGCTATTATCGCGGCGTCGGAAGGCTGCAGTCGACGGTCGTCGTCAATGTGAGGCTGAACCGCTCCGGCGCCATTGCCGGACTGTCGCTGGCAAGATCATCGGGCAACGGCCAGGTCGATGCGATCGTGTTGCAGCGCGCCCGCGCCGCCGGTCCCTTCGGCGCGTTCCCGGCGAGCTATCGCGGCGCAAGCCACAATTTCTCCCTGCCGATTCAGCTCAATCTCGGCCGCTGAGGCAAGGATACCGTCTTACGATCCGATGGTACGCTGAAGGCCCTGGATGGCCGGCTGGTAATTGGGGTCGAGCTGCTTGGCCTTCTGGTAGTAGGAGGCCGCCTTGGTGAAATCGCCCTGGCGCTCAAGCACAAGGCCGATATTGGCCCAGCTTTCGGCGACCGATTGATCGAGCGCCAGCGCCTTGTCGAAATCGGCGCGGGCATTCTGGTCGTCGTTCAGCGCCAGATAGGAGACGCCGCGGCCATTATAGGGCTGCGGCGATTTCGGCGACAGCGAGATCGCCTTGGAGAAGTCGGCGATTGCCAGCTCCTGCTGGCCGCGCTTCTGGTAGATCAGGCCGCGACTATGATAGGCGCGCGGATCGGTGGTGTTAAGCTGGATCGCGCGGGTGTAATCGTTGAACGCGTCGTCGAACTGGCCCGATTCGCGGTAGAGATTGCCGCGGCCGATATAGGCAACGTCGTAATTGCTGTTGATCTGGATCGCGCGATTGTAATCGTTCAGCGCGTCCATTTGACGCCCCATGCTACGCTCGATCAGCGCGCGGTTGGCATAGGCCTGGTAATAATTCGGATTGAGCGCGATCGCCTGGTTGAAATCCTCGATCGCCTTGCGGTCGTCGCCGGCACGCCCATAGGCGGCGCCGCGCACATTGTAGGCGCCGGGATCGTTGGGGTTGGATGCGATCACGTTCGAAAGCGAGGCGATGTTCTGCTCGGATCCCTGGGCGGCATCGATGGCGAGCACGTTCTGGTTCATGACCTGGCCGGTCTGGCAACCGGCTAGCAGGCCTACCGTGCCTGCCAACACGATATACCGGGCAAATCGCAGCTTGCCTGCCGTGAACGAGCCGCCCGAAAGCGCGCTGGTGATCTTCGTCATATCCATCCCCATAATTGCATGCCTTTTGCGACAACAGCCGGCGGGAAGCTTTTGTTCCCCTTCCGGTTTTGAAAAGGGCGTCCCCACAATCTACATGATCGAGGTTAAAATTCTGCCAAATAAAAAGGCGGGAACATGTGCTCCCGCCCTAAGAACGCATTAATGTGCTGAAAAAGCGACAATCAGCGAGAAACCAGACCTTCGCGAACGGCGCGCTTGCGAGCCAGCTTGCGAACGCGGCGGATGGCTTCCGCCTTTTCGCGCGCACGCTTCTGCGAGGGCTTTTCGTAATGGTCGCGCATCTTCATTTCGCGGAAGATGCCTTCGCGCTGCATTTTCTTCTTCAGAGCGCGGAGGGCCTGGTCAACATTGTTGTCGCGGACAAGTACTTGCACGTGTATCCCGTTCCTTGGTCGTTGGTGTCTGAGCCTGGCAAATACTTGCACGTTCAGGCATTGATTGGTCTTAAGGCGGTACAATCCGCCCATATCTGGCGTCGCGATTAACAGATCGCGGCCGATAAGTCCAGCCCTTACGGTAAGACAAGGGCTGGCAGAGCGAAAAATCCGGGTTTCGATTGACAGGATTCGCCGCCAAAGGCAATCCTTTTTGAAAGACGACGCCACGGAAATCGCGATGTCGAAGGCGGATCGAAAAAGCGTCGCAAAAAGGACGTTGCCTCGTATTTCGATTTGCGATTGGTATAGTCGCAACGACGCCGCCGAACCCCGATGGAGCCCACAAATGCGCAAATATTCCGTTTTTGCTCTCGCGCGCGAGGCCACGCGCCATCACAAGGGCTGGGAGAAGCACTGGACCTCGCCGGAGCCGAAAAGCGAGTATGACGTCATCATCATCGGCGGCGGCGGCCATGGTATGGGCGCGGCCTATTACCTCGCCAAGGAACACGGCATCACCAATATCGCGGTGATCGAAAAGGGCTGGGTCGGCGGCGGCAATACCGGACGCAACACCACGATCGTGCGCTCCAATTATCTCTATGACGAGAGCATGGATATCTACGAGCATTCGCTCAAGATGTGGGAAGGCCTGTCGCTCGATCTGAACTACAACGTCATGTTCTCGCCGCGCGGCGTGATGATGCTGTCGCATAATGAACATGACCGCCAGTCGTTCAAGCGCCATGTCCACGCCAACCGGCTCTACGGCATCGACAATGAATGGCTGACGCCGGTTCAGGCGAAGGACTACTGCCCGCCGCTCGATATTTCGGCCTCCGCACGCTACCCGGTCAATGGCGCCGCCCTGCAGCGCCGCGCGGGTACCGCTCGTCACGATGCCGTGGTCTGGGGCTATGGCCGCGCGGCGTCCGATCGCGGCGTCCACATCATACAGAACTGCGAGGTCAAGGCGATCCGAAGGGGCGCGGACGGCGCGGTGACGGGGGTGGACACCAATCGCGGCTTCATCGGCGCGAAGAAGATCGGCGTCTCCGCCTCGGGCCACAATTCGGTGGTGATGGCGATGGCGGATGTCCGCCTGCCGCTCGAAAGCCAGCCGCTGCAGGCGCTGGTTTCGGAACCGCTGAAGCCGATCTTCCCCTGCGTGGTGATGTCGAATTCGGTCCACGCCTATATCTCCCAGTCCGACAAGGGCGAACTTGTGATCGGTGCGGGCACCGACCAGTATAATTCCTATTCCCAGACCGGCGGGTTGCAGATCATCACCCATACGCTCGACGCCATCTGCGAGCTGTTTCCGATCTTCCGCCGGGTCAAGATGATGCGCCAGTGGGGCGGCATTACCGATAACACGCCGGACCGCTCGCCGATCCAGAGCGTGACGCCGGTGCCGAACCTGTTCGTCAATTGCGGCTGGGGCACGGGCGGCTTCAAGGCAACGCCGGGTTCGGCGCATTTGTTCGCGCATCTCATCGCCAAGGGCGAGCCGCATAAGCTCGCCGCTGGCCTCACGCTCGAGCGCTACAATACCGGCCGGCTGATCGACGAAGCGGCTGCCGCCGCCGTCGCGCACTGAGGGGCCGCCATGCTCTGGAACGTCAACAGGAAATGCGAAACCAGCGCCGGCATGGTGGCCTGGGGCAGCGCCGGCAAGGGGCCGCCGCTGGTGCTTGCCCATGGCTGGCCGTGGTCGTCGTTTTCCTGGCACCGCATCCTGCTGACGCTGTCGCATGCCTATACGGTCTACTGGTACGACATGCCGGGCTTCGGCCGCTCCGCCAAGAATGCCGGACAGGCGACGGGGCTCGATGTCCAGGGCCGGGTGTTCAAGGAGATGGTCGACTATTGGATGCTCGACGCGCCGCATGTGCTGGCCCATGATTTCGGCGGCGCGGTGACGCTGCGCGCGCATCTGCTCCACGATGTTCCCTATTCAAGCCTGACGCTGATGAATGTCGTCGCGCTGAGCCCATGGGGCTCCGAATTCTTTGACCATGTCGGCCGTCACGTTGATGCCTTCCAGCCGCTGCCGTCGCACATTCATGCGGCGATCGTGGAAGCCTATATCAAGGGTGCGCTGGTCAACGAGATCGATGCCAGCGACCTGCGCGAACTGGTCAGCCCGTGGCTTACGCCCGAGGGACACCAGAGCTTCTACCGCCAGTTCGCCCAGGCCGACGACGCCTTCACCGATGAATTCGCCGAGAAGCTGAAGGAGATCGCCTGCCCGGTCACCATCCTCTGGGGCGAGCGCGATCCGTGGATCCCGATCGAGCGCGGCCATCTTCTGGCGGGCCGGATCGGCGTGCCGCTTCATCCGCTTGCAGGCGCAGGCCACCTGCCGCAACTGGAAGCGCCGCGCGACCTCATCGACCTGATTATCTCTATTCCCGACGCCTTGCCCGAACTGGAGGGAAACTGAATGTTGCTGATTTACTGTCCCTATTGCGAGGAAGCGCGCAGCGAGCTGGAGTTTTCCGGCGCGGGCGAGGCGCATATCGCGCGGCCTGAAAACATGGCCGAACTCTCCGACGCGGATTTCGCCAATTATTTCTTCATGCGCACCAATCCCAAGGGGCTGCATTTCGAGCGCTGGCGTCATTCCCACGGCTGCGGCCGGTTCTTCAACGCCGCCCGCGACACCGTTTCTGATCGCTTCCTGAAAACCTACAAGACCGGCGAGCCGAAGCCCGATCCGGCCGAACTCGGCATGGGAGACGGCCAATGAGCGGCGCATTCCGGATTGCCGACAAGGGCCGGCTGACGCCCGCGAAAACCGTGCGCTTCACTTTCGACGGCAAGACCTATACGGCGCTGGAGGGCGATACGCTGGCCTCGGCGCTGCTGGCCCACGGCGTTCACCTGGTCGGCCGCTCCTACAAATATCACCGTCCGCGCGGCTTTCTGACGGCGGGTTCCGAGGAACCGAACGCGCTGTTCGATATCGCCCGCGACAGCGCCCGACGGCAGCCCAATGTGCGTGGGCCTGTGCAGGAGGTGTTCGACGGCATGAAGGCTGGCTCGCAGAACCGCTGGCCGTCGCTTTCCTTCGATGTCGGGGCGATCAACGACATCGTCTCGCCGATGCTGATCGCAGGCTTCTACTACAAGACCTTCATGTGGCCGTTCAGCGCATGGCACAAGCTCTATGAGCCCGCGATCCGCAAGGCCGCCGGCCTCGGCGTGGCGCCGACGGAAGAGGACCCGGACAGCTATGCCAGCCGCTATGTCCATTGCGACATGCTGGTGGTCGGCGCGGGGCTTGCAGGCCTGACGGCCGCGCTTTCGGCCGCGCGGGCCGGCAGAGACGTCATCATCTGCGACGAGAAGCCGGAGCCGGGCGGCGCGCTGCAATATGAGAGCGGCACCACTGTCGGCGGCAAGCCCGGCTATGACTGGGCGGTCGAAACGGCAGCGGAACTTTCGGCCATGGACAATGTCCGCTACCTGCCGCGCACCACGGCATTCGGATACTACAACCACAATTTCCTCGGCCTGTGCGAGCGGCTGACCGACCATCTGCCAAATGCGAAGGCGGAAGGTCCGCGCGAGCGGCTCTGGCAGGTGCGGGCGGAAAAGGTGGTGCTGGCCACCGGCGCGATCGAGCGCCCGATGGTGTTTCCCGACAATGACCGTCCGGGCATCATGCTGGCCTCTGCCGCGCGCAGCTATCTCAATCATTACGGTGTCGCCGTCGGCTCCAAGATCGGGGTCTACTGCGCCCATGATTCGGCCTATGAGGCGGCCTTTGATCTCGCCCGCGCGGGCGTGAAGGTGGTTGCCATCATCGATAGCCGCTCCGAGCCCGGACCGGGCCTCGCCGAGGAGGCGAAGGCGCTCGGGATCACGCTCCATACCGGCCACAGGGTGGTCGGCACGAAGGGCCGGCTCAGGGTCAAGTCGATGCGGGTCAAGGGCGGCGGCAAGCCCCGCGACTACGATATCGACGCATTGATCACCTCTGCCGGCTGGACGCCGTCCGTGCATCTGTTCTCCCAATCGCGCGGCAAGCTTGCCTTTGATGCCGAAAACGAACGCTTTCTGCCGAGCGTCTATGCCCAGAACGCCGTCTCGGTCGGCACCTGCAATGGCACGGATGCCGTGGCCGATCTGGTCGCGGAGGCCGCGGCGGCAGGCGGCGGTTTCGCCGAAATCGCGGCTGCGACCGAACATGTCTGGACCGGCGGCATGCTGGGCGAAAATGACGACACCGACCCCTACGCCAAGGCGTTCATCGATTATCAGCACGATGTCTGTGCCAAGGATATCCGTCAGGCCGTGCATGAGGGCATGGCCTCGATCGAGCATATCAAGCGCTTCACCACCAACGGCATGGCGTCGGACCAGGGCAAGCTTTCCAACATGCACGGGCTGGCGATCGCCGCCGAAATGCTGGACCGGCCGATCCCGCAGGTGGGGCTCACCACCTTCCGCCAGCCGTTCACGCCGGTCACCTTTGGCACGCTGATCAACCATTCGCGCGACGCGCTGTTCGATCCGGCGCGCAAGACGCCGATCAATGCGTGGGCGGAAGCGCAGGGCGCGCCGTTCGAGGATGTCGGCAACTGGACGCGCGCCTGGTATTTCCCGCGCGCGGGCGAGACCAAGCATGACGCGGTCAACCGCGAATGCCGCACCGTGCGCGAATCAGCGGGCGTGTTCGACGCCTCCACGCTCGGCAAGATCGAGGTCGTCGGCCCCGATGCCGAGGCGTTCATGAACCTTATGTATTCCAACGCCTGGTCGACGTTGAAGCCCGGCAAGTGCCGCTACGGGCTGATGCTGCGCGAGGACGGCTATATCTACGACGACGGCGTCGTCGGCAGGCTGGCGCAGGACCGCTTCCATGTGACCACCACGACGGGCGGTGCGCCGCGCGTGTTGAACCTGATGGAGGATTATCTCCAGACCGAGTTTCCGCATCTGAAGGTCTGGCTGACGTCGACCACCGAACAATGGGCGGTGATCGCGGTGCAGGGGCCGAAGGCGCGCGAGATCATCGCGCCCTTTGTCGAGGGCGTGGATATTTCCAACGAGGCTTTTCCACATATGAGCCTTGCCGAATGCACGGTCTGCGGCGTTCCGGCGCGGCTGTTCCGGGTGTCGTTCACCGGCGAGCTCGGCTACGAGATCAATGTCCCCGCCGATTACGGGCTGGCGGTCTGGAAGGCGGTGTTCGCGCGCGCGGAGACCTTCGGGGCCTGCGCCTATGGCACCGAGACCATGCATGTGCTGCGCGCCGAAAAGGGCTATATCGTCGTCGGTCAGGACACCGACGGCACGGTGACGCCCTATGATGTCGGCATGGGCTGGGCAGTCTCGAAGAAGAAGCCGGATTTCGTCGGCATGCGCGGCCTCAAACGCCCCGATCTCGTTGCCGAGGGCCGCAAGCAGCTCGTCGGCCTGATGGTCAAGAACAACCCCCGGCTGGTGCTGGAGGAAGGCGCGCATGTGGTGGCCGACCCGAATGCGGCAAAGCCGGTGCCGATGCTCGGTCATGTCACCTCGGCCTACTGGTCGGAGGCGCTGCAGAGCGGCATCGCCATGGCCGTGGTCAAGAACGGCCACACGCTGAAGGGCCAGACGCTTTACGTGCCGATGCCGGAGCGCACCATCGCCGTCGAGGTGGTCGACACCGTTTTCTATGATACCGAAGGAGCGCGCATCAATGGCTGAGCAAATTAGCGCCGAACGCGACCTGCCGCTTGCCGGCGCCTATGGCGGCTCGGGCCTTGCCCGGCTGGTGGTGGCGCGGCCTGCCACCCGGCTGTCGCTGAGGGCCGGCGAGGACGCCATCCCCGGCCTCAACGGCATGCTGGAACTCGACCTGCCGGTGAAGCCGCTGACCTCCTCGGGCGGGGAGGGGCGCTACGCCTTCTGGCTCGGGCCCGACGAGTGGCTGGTGATCGATGAATACGAGGATGACCTCGCCGGCCGCCTCGGCCCGGCGGCAGGGCCCTATTCGGCGGTCGATGTCTCCCACCGCAACATCGCGATCATGGTCGACGGGCCGGGCGCTCCCGCAACGCTGAACGCGGCCTGCCCGCTCGACCTGAGGCTCGAAAGCTTCCCGGTCGGCAAGGTCGCGCGCACGGTGCTCGGCAAGGCGGAGATCATCCTCTACCGCAAGGAGGAGCATACCTTCCGCGTCGAATGCTGGCGCTCGTTCGCGCCTTATGTCTTCGGGCTGTTGGATCAGGGGGCGAAGGACGCAGCCTATTGATCCGGGCCGCGCCAGTCGATCCATCGACCATGAAAATCAGCGCGCCCGAGTTTCAGCGTTTCGCCGCCCGGCCAGACGGTGAGCGTTAATCCCGCGCCGGGCCTTTCTTCGTCGGCTTCCATCGCAATGTGGCAGAGCGGAGCGTTGTCGTCTGCACGCGCGCCCGCCTCGGCCAGCAGGCGTTCGCCCTCGGCGCGCGCCGCAAACGGCAGATATTGCCAGGCGATGGTGTGGTAGACGATGTGCACCTCGCCCTGGCGGGAGGCAGCAAGTCTGTCGCCAAGCCACTCCACGGCGTCGGCTTTTTCGACAGTGACGCCGGTCGCGCGGGCGAGCGCCAAGGCCTGTTCGGTGCGCTCCAGCCGGTCGGCCTGATCGGCCCAGATGTAGGAGAGCAACCGCTCGCAATCATCGCTGTCTGAAGCGTCGAGCGGGTTTAGGTCGCAGCCGGCGCGTTCGCCGACGGCGATTGTCGCCTCCGGCGGCAGTGGTCCGGTCCAGTCAGGCGCGATTTCGAACGGCGCCTCGCCGGTGGCTGGCGCAAAATGCCGGCCTCCCAGACGGTAGGCATAGCGGTCCCACATCAGGTTCAGACCGGCCGAGGCGCCGATTTCGGACAGCACAAGGTCCTTGCCGGGAAAGCGGGCGGCGATCAGCGCAAAGGCCGGAAACAGGGCGGCCGAGCGGCGAACTTCATTGGTTTGCGGGGCCGACTGCATCCGCTGCGTGATAAATGCCGCCTCTTCCGCCATCGCCTCTGCCACGGCTTGCCAGAGCGCGTCATCCGATATCTTTGCCGGCGGATAGACGGCGACAAGCGGATCATAGCCGCGTCGCTTTAATGCATGCAGTGCGCCGCAGAAGCGCAGCGCCAGCGCATCCGGGCCAACGCGATCTTGCGGCCATGTCGTGATCAGCGACGGGACCGGGCCATCTGTGCCTGATAGCCGCTCCGCCGCCAGTCTGCAGAGCCTTGCGGTAAAGGGCGAACCAAGCTCATTGCAGGCATCGGCCTGGCTTTCAAATCCCGCAACAATTGCCAGGGAGGCGGTCATCGCTCACACCGTTTCCGGCCGATCTTCCGCGGCGAACTGGACCAGCGTGATCCATTCGGCGGAGAGTGCTGCCTTGCGTTCGCCCTCGATCTCGACGGTGACGGCGTAGTTGATCGCCAAGAGTTCCGCGCCCCGGAAACGGGCGTCCTTCAGCACGAACCGGCCGCGGACCTTGGCGCCGCTTTTCACCGGCGCCATGAAGCGCACCTTGTCGAAGCCGAAATTGATGCCCATCGTCTGCTCGCGAATGCGCGGGGCGCAATCGTAATTCATGGCGGAAAGCAGCGACAGCGTCAGAAATCCGTGCGCGATCGTGCCGCCGAAGGCAGTCTCCTTGCGGGCCCGTTCGGGGTCGGTATGGATGAACTGGTGGTCGAGCGTTGCATCGGCGAAGGTGTCGATCATCGACTGATCGACCGTGAACCAGCGCGACAGGCCGACTTCCTGTCCGATCAGTCCCTTGACGTCACCCAGAGATATTTCGAGAACCATCGGGCCTTCTTTCGTCATCTGAGGAGCGGTCAATGCGTCTCTCCTTCACTCAGTCTTTCGGCATAGAGCGATACCGAGCGAGGTGCAAGCGCGATCTCGACGGCGCCTTCGCTTTGGCCGGCAAGGCTGTGCCAGCCGTCCTCGTGGGTCTCGGGCAGCAGGAACACGGCTTCCTCATGGCCCCGGTTGATGAGCACGGCAAGGCGCGTGGGATGGCCGGTCGTGGTCTCGGTGGTCGAAAGCACCATGCTGAGGCACTGGCATTCCGGGCACTCCCAGTCGGCGACGTCCATGACCTTGCCATCGGGCCTGAGCCACAAAACGTCGTCGTCTGTGAAGAAGTCCGTTTGCGAGAACACGGCGAAGCGATTGCGCAACGCTGAAAGCTCGGCGGTGTGGGCCACCAGTTTCTCGTCCATATGCGCCCAGTCCAGCCAGGTGATCTCGTTGTCCTGGCAATAGGCGTTGTTGTTGCCCTTCTGGCTGCAGCCGCCCTCATCGCCGGCCTTCAGCATGATCGCGCCGCGGCTGACGAACAGCGTGGCGAGAAGGGCGCGCAGGTCCTGCCGGCGCCGGTTGTTGACCAGTTCGTTGTCGGTCTCGCCCTCGACGCCGTTGTTCCAGGAATAGTTCTCGTCGTGACCATCGCGGTTGTGCTCGCCGTTATCGGCATTGTGCTTGTGCACATAGGCTGTCAGGTCATAAAGCGAGAAGCCGTCATGGGCGGCGATAAAATTCACCGAGCGCGTGCTTTCCTGGCCGTTTGCCGAAAAGATGTGCGAGGAGCCGGACAGCGCGTCGGCAAGCAGGCCGGTCATGGATGGATCGCCGCGCCAGAACTTGCGGATGTCGTCGCGGGTGTTGTCGTTCCATTCCAGAAAGGGCGGCGGAAACTTGCCGAGCTGGTAGCCGCCGGGGCCGATATCCCAGGGCTCCGCGATCATCGTCCGGTCTTTCAGAACGGGATCGTTGAGGATGGCATGAAGCGTCTCGGAATCGGTATCGAAGCCCTCATACCGGCGGCCCAGCACCGGCGCCAGATCGAAGCGGAAGCCGTCGATCCCGGCCTGGGTCACGAAATGGCGCAGACTGTCGACGATATACTGGCGCACCATGGGATGGTCGCAGGCAATGGTATTGCCGCAGCCGGTGTCGTTGATCAGCACGGACCGGTCGTCATGGGCAAGCCGGTAATAGGTGGCATTGTCGAGCCCGCGAAAGCTCACAATCCCGCCGAACGGGTCGCTTTCGCCGCTGTGGTTGAAGACCAGGTCGAGAATGACGCCGATGCCGGCCTGATGGAGGGCCTTCACCGCTTCCCGAAGCTCCGTGATGCCGCCCGGGCAGATTCGCGGCTCCAGCGCCATGAAGGTAACGGGGTTGTAGCCCCAGGCATTGGTGAGGCCGAGCGGCTGCAGGTGGCGCTCGTCCATCCAGGCTGTCACCGGCAGAAGCTCGATCGCGTCGACGCCGAGTTTCTTCAGGTGGCCAATCACCGCCGGGTGGCCAAGGGCGGCCACCGTGCCCCGTATCGGCTTCGGCACGTCGGGATGGAGCATGGTGAGCGCGCGCACGCCCGCCTCGTAGATCAGTCCGCCATCGGGAAAATCGACATGACCGATCTCCTCCCCGCTGTCGGCGACGACGATGCTCTTCGGCACCATGTCGGCGGTGTCGACGCCGAATTCGCTGAGGTCCGGGTCGAAACGGTAGGAACGGTCGACCTCGCGGGCATAGGGGTCGGTGAGCAATTTCGACGGGTCGGACCACAACCCGTTCATCGGGTCCCATTCGCCGAAAGCGCGGTAGCCATAGCGCTGTCCCGGCTTCACCCCGTCCACCATCAGGCGGAACAGATTGCCGCCGGCATGCGCCATCGGCAGCTTCGCGGTTTGAGCGCCGGCCTTGTCGAACAGGCATAATTCCATGCCGGTGGCGGCTTCCGAATAGACGGAAAATTCCACGCCCCGGTCCAGAATGCGGACGCCGGGCTTTTTCGAAGGCTCGGACATCGGGCTCAGGTGATCACAGTCGGGGCGGAGCGGCCCGTGCGTTTGGCGATTTCGGCCACATGCTCGGCATAGGCGATCAGGTCGGCCAGCGTTTCCTGGGTGTCCTGTTCATGGCGGGCCGGGTCGGGCTCGTAGTGTTCGAGATAGACCCTGAGCGTGGCGCCGGAAGTGCCGGTGCCGGAGAGGCGGAAGACCACGCGCGAGCCGTTTTCGAACAGGATGCGGATGCCCTGGTGCCGGCTGACGGAGCCATCAACCGGGTCGTGATAGGCAAAGTCGTCGGCCTCGGCCACGGTAAGGTCGCGGAATGTGGTGCCGGCAAGCGTATCGAGCCGGGCTCTCAGCGCATCCATCAGCCCGTTTGCCGCCTCGGTCTCGATGCCCTCGTAGTCGTGGCGGGAATAGTAGTTGCGGCCATATTCGGCCCAGTGCTTTTTGACCACATCGAGCGCGGGCTCGCCGCGCACGGCCAGAATGTTGAGCCACAGTAGCACCGCCCAAAGCCCGTCCTTCTCGCGCACATGGTTGGAGCCGGTGCCGAAGCTTTCCTCGCCGCACAGCGTCGCCTTGCCGGCATCGAGCAGGTTGCCGAAGAATTTCCAGCCCGTGGGGGTCTCGTAGCAGTCAATGCCGAGTTTTTCCGCCACGCGGTCGGCGGCCTGGCTGGTCGGCATCGAGCGGGCAATGCCGGCAAGGCCGCCCTTGTAGGCCGGGGCCAGATGCGCATTAGCGGCAAGAATGGCGAGACTGTCGGAGGGCGTGATGAACACGCCGTGGCCGACCACCATGTTGCGGTCGCCGTCGCCATCCGATGCCGCGCCGAAATCCGGCCCGCCATCGCCCATCACGGCGTCATAAAGCGCCTTGGCGTGTACAAGGTTGGGGTCGGGATGGTGGCCGCCGAAATCTTCCTTGGGCTCGAAATTCATCACCGAGCCTTCCGGCGCGCCGAGGCGGTTTTCCAGGATTTCCTTGGCATAGGGGCCGGTCACGGCGCTCATTGCATCAAACGAAATCCGGAAGCCCGCGGCGATGTGGGAGCGGATCGCGTCGAAATCGAAAAGCTGTTCCATCAGTTCGGCGTAATCGGCGACCGGATCGAAAACCTCGACCTCCATGTCATCGACCTTCGAGGTGCCGACCGCGTCGAGCGAAACGTCGTCGGCCTCGGAAATCCGGTAGCGGTCGATCAGCTTGGTGCGTTCATAGATCGCATCGGTGATCTTTTCCGGCGCGGGGCCGCCATTGGCGGTGTTGTACTTGATACCGAAATCCTCGTTCGGCCCGCCCGGATTGTGGCTGGCTGAAAGGATGATGCCGCCGAAGGTCTGATATTTGCGGATCATGTTGGAAGCCGCCGGCGTCGACAGAATACCGCCCTGGCCCACCATCACCTTGCCGAAACCGTTGGCGGCCGCCATCTTGATCGTGGTCTGGATCACTTCGCGGTTCAGATAGCGTCCGTCGCCGCCGATCACCAGGGTCTTGCCCTTGAAGTCGCCGATGGAATCGAAGATCGCCTGAATGAAGTTCTCGGCGTAATGCGGCTGGGAGAAGACCGGCACCTTTTTCCGAAGGCCGGATGTGCCCGGCTTCTGGTCGGTGAAGGGTGTGGTCGGAATTGTCACGCTCATGGTTTCGACACCATCAAATCGAGTTGCTTGTAAAGATCGGCGTAGAGACCGGCACTGGCCTTCCACGACACGTCGCTCTTCATGCCCTGCTTTTGCATGGTGAGCCAGGTTTTCTTGTCGTTGTAGAGATTGATCGTGCGGCGGATGGCATGCGACAGCGACCATGGCTCGACCGGCGAGAACTGGACGCCGGTGGCGGCGTTGACCGCAAGGGCGGCCGGATTTGCGTCGATCACGGTATCGGCCAGCCCACCGGTGCGCGCAACAACGGGAATGCAGCCATAGCGCAGCGCATAGAGCTGGGTCAGGCCGCAAGGCTCGAACCGCGAGGGCACGAGAATGGCGTCGGCGCCGGCCTGCACCATATGCGACAGCTTCTCGTCGTAGCCGATAATGGTGCCGACCCGGCCGGGGTAATAACGCGCGGCATTGCGGAAGGCTTCCTCAAGCCCCGGTTCGCCGGAGCCGAGCACGACGAGCTTGCCGCCCATGGCCACCAGATCGCCGACGACGGCGGCGAGGATATCCATGCCCTTTTGCCATGTCAGGCGCGATACGACGGAGAAGATCGGGGAATCGTCATTGTCGAGGCCGAAGGTCTCGCCCACGGCCTGCCTGTTGGCAAGCCGACCCTTGGGTTTGTGCGCGGAATAGCGGCTGACGATGGTGTCGTCGGTTGCCGGATCCCAGACGTCTGTGTCGATGCCGTTGACGATGCCGTGCACGGTATGGGCGCGGGCCGAGATCAGGCCTTCCAGTCCCATGCCATATTGCGGGGTCTGGATTTCGCGGGCATAGGTCGGGCTGACCGTGGTGACCGCCCAGGCGGTCTGCAGACCGCCCTTCAGGAAACTCACCTTGCCGTAATATTCAATGCCGTCGACGGCCAACGCATGGTCGGGAAGGCCGAGCCAGGGGAAGATGCCGGTATCGAAATTGCCCTGGAAGGCGATGTTGTGAATGGTGAGGATCGACGGCTTTTCCGGTGTCGGGCCGAACCGCATATAGACCGGCGTCATGGCCGCCTGCCAGTCATGGGCATGCACCAGATCGGGCTCCCAGCCGGGTATGGCGCCGGCGGCAATGTCGGCCGCGGCCTTGGAAAGCGCGCCGAAGCGCCGCCAGTTGTCGGAATAGCCCTCGCCATGGGGCGCGTTGTAGGGATTGCCGAACCGGCTGAACAGGGCAGGGGCGTCGAGGATGAGAAGGTCCAGGCCGTCATGTCGGGCTTCAAGCACGTTCGCCTGCTCGCCGAAGAGATCATAAAGCGTGATCACCTTTTCGGCCTTGTCGCCGACCGCCTTCATCACCGCCGGATAGCCCGGGATCAGGGTGCGGGTGTGGATCCCGTAGGAGGCCAGCGCAAGCGGCAGCGCGCCCGCGACATCTGCAAGCCCTCCCGTTTTGATCAGGGGGTAGATTTCCGAGGCGACGGAAAGAACCTTCATGTTTTATGTGTCCAGTTTATCAATCATTGACTGCGTGATGAGGCAGATGCCGCTTTCGGTGCGGCGGAAACGGCGGGCGTCGAGCTCGGGATCCTCGCCGACAACCAGCCCTTCCGGAATATGGACGCCATGGTCGATGATCACATTCTTCAGCTGGGCATAGCGGCCGACATGAACCCGAGGCAGAACGACCGCGCCTTCGAGGCGGGAATAGGAATTGGCGCGCACGCCGGTGAAAAGCAGGCTCTTGTAGAGCTGCGAACCGGAAATGATGCAATCGCCGGACACCACCGACGAGATCGCCGACCCCCGCCGGTTCTCGTCGTCATGCACGAATTTCGCCGGCGGCGTGACCTCGGAATAGGACCAGATCGGCCAGGATTTGTCGTAGATATCGAGTTCGGGCACCACGCCGGTCAGGTCGATATTGGCCTGCCAGTAGGCGTCGAGCGTTCCGACATCGCGCCAATAGGCCTGCTCCTCGTAGCTGGAACGGATGCAGCTCTTGGAGAAGCGGTGGGCCAGCGCCTTGCCGTTCTTGACGATGTAGGGGACGATATCCTTGCCGAAATCGCGGCTGGAGGTCGGGTCGGCGGCATCGCGATAGAGGCAATCGAACAGGAACTTGGTCTTGAAGACGTAGATGCCCATCGAGGCCAGCGCCATTTTTTCATTGCCGGGAATGCCTGGCGGGTTGGCGGGCTTTTCGACGAAATCGACGATCCGGTCGTTCTCGTCGACATGCATCACGCCGAAGCCCTTGGCCTCCTCCACCGGCACTTCGAGGCAGCCAATCGTGATGTCGGCGCCCTCGTTGACGTGCTGGCGCAGCATCATCTCGTAGTCCATTTTGTAAATATGGTCGCCGGCCAGAATGATCATGTATTCCGGACCGTAGGAGTCGATGATGTCGATGTTCTGGTAGACCGCGTCGGCGGTGCCCTCATACCACTGCGTCTCGGAAACGCGCTGGGAGGCGGGCAGCACGTCGAAACTTTCGTTTCGCTCCGGGCGGAAGAAGTTCCAGCCCTGATGCAGGTGGCGGATGAGCGAGTGCGCCTTGTACTGGGTCGCGACCCCGATGCGGCGGATGCCGGAATTCAGCGCATTCGACAGCGCGAAATCGATGATCCGGGTCTTGCCCCCGAAATAGACGGCGGGCTTGGCGCGGGTATCCGTCAGCTCTTTCAGCCGGCTCCCTCGACCGCCGGCCAGAACATAGGCCATGGCGTCACGCGCCAGCGGCTGTCCCATGCGATTGTTCATCCTTCCCTCCCCAATCCAATCATTCTTCCGGTTCGAGCATAATGGTCGCAAGCGGCGGCAGCATCAGGCCGGCGGAGATGCCGCCATTGGCGTGGCTTTCGGCGCGCACGCGCCCGCCATTGCCTAGCCCGCTGCCGCCATAGATTTCGGCGTCTGTATTCAAAATTTCCCGCCAGATGCCGGCCTTGGGCAACGGCACGTGATAGCCGTCGCGCGGCACGGGCGTCAGGTTGCAGACAACCACGATCGGCTTTTCGCCCGGCGCCTTGCGCTGCCAGGCGAAGACAGAGTTGTCGTGATCGTCGACGATCGTCCACTCGAAGCCTTCGGGCTCGCAGTCGCGGGCGTGAAGCGCGGGCTTGGCGCGGTAGGTAAAGTTCAGATCGCGCACCAGCCGGCGCACGCCCTCATGGGTGTTGTAGTCGAGCAGGTTCCAGTCGAGCGCGCGCGCCTCGCTCCACTCGCTCCACTGCGCGAATTCCTGGCCCATGAACAAGAGCTTCTTGCCGGGATAGGCCCACATGAAGGCGTAATAGGCGCGCAGATTGGCGAATTTCTGCCAGTCGTCGCCGGACATCTTGGCGATCAGCGATCCCTTGCCGTGCACGACCTCGTCATGGGAGAGCGGCAGCACGAAGTTTTCTGTAAACGCGTAGGTGAGGCCGAAGGTGATTTCCTGGTGGTGGTGCTTGCGGTGCACGGGCTCGCGGCTGAAATAGGTCAGCGTGTCGTGCATGAAGCCCATGTTCCACTTGAAGCCGAAGCCAAGGCCGCCCTCATGGACCGGCTGCGATACTTTCGGCCAGGTGGTCGATTCCTCGGCGATGGTCATCATCTCCGGATGCTGGCCGTAGACCGCCTTGTTGGTCTCCTGGATAAACCGCACCGCGCCGAGATTGGCGTTGCCGCCATATTCGTTCGGGATCCATTCGCCGTAATTGCGGGAATAGTCGAGATAGAGCATCGACGCCACCGCATCGACGCGCAGACCGTCGACATGGAACTTCTCCCCCCAGTAAAGCGCGTTGTTGAGCAGATAGGACGCGACCTCGGTGCGGTCGAAATTGTAGATCGCGGTGTTCCAGTCGGGATGAAAACCCTTGCGCGGGTCGGCATGTTCGTAAAGCGCGGTGCCGTCAAAATTGCGCAGACCGTGCTCATCGGTCGGAAAATGCGCCGGCACCCAGTCGAGCAGCACGCCGATGCCGACCTTGTGACAGCCATTGACGAAACGGGCGAAGCCCTCCGGCTCGCCGAAACGGGCGGTCGGGGCGTAAAGCCCGGTGGTCTGGTAGCCCCAGGAGGGGTCGAACGGATATTCGGACACTGGCAGGAATTCGATATGGGTGAAGCCCATGTCGGCGCAGTAGGGGATCAGCCGGTCGGCGAGTTCGTCCCAGGACAGAAAGGACCCGTCGTCGCGCCGCTGCCATGAACCCGGATGCACCTCGTAGATCGAGATCGGCTCGCGGCGCTTGTCGCTTGAGGTCCAGTGTTCGCGATGCTCCTCGTCGTCCCATTCCTGGTCGAGTTCGGCCGCTGTCAGCGATGCCGTCTGCGGGCGCAATTCGCTGCGGCGGGCAAAGGGGTCGGCCTTCAGCGGCAGGAGAGTGCCGTTGGAGCCGATGATTTCGTATTTATACGGCGTGCCGGGCTCGACTTCGGGCGCGAAGATTTCCCACACGCCGGAATCGGAACGGAACCGCATCATGTGCCGCCGGCCGTCCCAGTTGTTGAAGCTGCCGACCACGGAGACCCGGCGCGCATTCGGCGCCCACACGGCGAAATGAAAGCCCTTCACCCCCTGATGGGTCATGGGATGAGCGCCGAGCTTGTCGAACAGGCGGAGATGGGAGCCTTCACGGACGAAATAATCGTCCATCGGCCCCAGAACCGGCCAGAAACTGTAGGGATCGGTCACCGTCCACGTCACGTCGCCGCGCCTTGCGCGATAACGGATCGGGACGAAGCTTGTGAGCGCCAGTTTCCCTGAGAAGAAGCCGGACGGGTCGACCTGCGTCAAAACGCCGAGAGGCTCTCCCTCAAGGTCGAAGGCCTCGACGCTCTCCGCCCCCGGCAGGAAACACCGGGCGACGAGATGACCGTTGATTTTCTGAATGCCAAGCACGGAAAACGCGTTTCCATGCGTGGCGTTCAAAATGGCTTCGATATCTCCTCTTGGTGGGGCGAAATCCCCGCCTTTATCCGGATCGACTGGCTCCGGTTGTCTCATAAGGCACCCCAAATGTCGCGAGCATACTCCCTGATGGTTCTGTCGGAGGAGAACCACCCCATTCGCGCAGTATTCCTTATTGCTTTAACGTTCCATGACGTCCGATCGTTCCATATCGCGTCGACTTCACGCTGAGCGGCGGCGTAGGCGTCGAAATCGGCGGCGACCATGAACCAGTCATGATCGTAGATGCCGCCGATGAGTTCGGCATAGCGGCCGGGATCGTCATGGGAGAACACGCCGGACGAGATCGCCGACAGCGCCTGCGACAGCTCCTTGGAGCCTTCGATCAGCTCGCGCGGATTATAGCCGTCGGCGCGGGTCGCCTCGACCTCCTCGGCGGTCATGCCGAAGATCACCATGTTCTCCGCCCCGATCCAGTCGCGCATTTCGACGTTTGCGCCGTCCAGCGTGCCGATCGTCAGCGCGCCGTTGATCGCGAACTTCATGTTGCCGGTGCCCGACGCTTCCATGCCGGCCGTCGAGATCTGCTCGGAAAGGTCTGCGGCCGGGATCATCACCTCGGCAGTGGAGACGTTGTAGTTCGGGATGAACACGATCTTCAGCAGGCCGCGCACCGCTGGATCATTGTTGATCACGCGGGCGACGTCATTGGCGAGCTTGATGATCAGCTTGGCGTTGTGATAGCTCGGCGCCGCCTTGCCGGCGAACAACTTCACGCGCGGCACCCAGTCCATTTCCGGATGCGAGCGGATCTGGTCATAGAGCGCCACCGCCTCGATGATGTTGAGAAGCTGGCGCTTGTATTCATGGATGCGCTTGATCTGGATATCGAACATCGCCGACGGGTCTATGCGGGTGCCGAGCCGTTCGCCGATGAGGTTCGAAAGCCGAACCTTGTTCTCGCGCTTCACCGCGTCGAATTTCTCCTGAAAGGCGGCATCCTCGGCGAAGGCGTCGAGCGCCTTCAGCTTTTCGGCATCATCGAGGAACTCGTCGCCGATGGAATCGCGGATCAGCCGGGTGAGCTTCGGGTTGCATTCCTTCAGCCAGCGCCGCGGCGTAATCCCGTTGGTCTTGTTGTTGATCCGGTCGGGATGGAGACGGTGCAAGTTGTAGAACACCGTCTCCTTCATCAGTTCGGTATGCAGCGCTGAAACGCCGTTGATCGAATGCGAGCCGAGGAAGGCGATATTGCCCATGCGCACGCGGCGCTCGCCGCCTTCGTCGATCAGCGAAATCTGGCGGATTGCATCGTCGCTGGCGCCCTTCTGCTTGCGGGCGTCGATCAGAACCTTGGCATTGATCTGGTAGATCAGCTGCATGTGGCGTGGGAACAGCCGCTCGAACAGCGGAACCGGCCAGCTTTCCAGCGCTTCGGGCAACAGCGTGTGGTTGGTGTAGGCGAAGGTCTTGACCGTAATGTCCCAGGCATCGTCGAACGCCATGTCGTGAATGTCGATCAGAAGCCGCATCATCTCGATCACGGCAATTGCCGGATGCGTGTCGTTGAGATGGATCGCGACCTTGTCGGGAAGGTTGGTGAACTCGCCGAACTGCTGCTTGTGTCGGCGCAGAATGTCCTGAAGCGATGCGGAGGAGAAGAAATATTCCTGCCGCAGCCTGAGTTCCTGGCCCGCCGGATTGGCGTCGGCGGGGTAGAGAACGCGGGTCAGCGTCTCCGCCTTGGTGCTTTCCTGAAGCGCGCCGATATGGTCGCCGGCATTGAACTTGTCGAGCAGGATCGGGTCAATGGCGTCGGCCGACCAGAGCCGGAGCGTGTTGACGCGCTTGGCGCGCCAGCCGACGACCGGGGTGTCGTAGGCCTCGGCCATCATCCGCTCGGCCGGCTTCCAGACATAGCGCGGCTCCTTGCCGCCTTCCTCGATGATATCGACCTTGCCGCCGAAATTGATCTCATAGGTGCTTTCGCGGCGGTGGAATTCCCAGGGGTTGCCGTGGGCGAGCCAGGTTTCCGGCAATTCCACCTGCCAGCCATCGGCGATTTCCTGACGGAACAGGCCGTTGACGTAGCGGATGCCGTAGCCATAGGCCGGCACGTCGACGGTCGCCATGGATTCCATGAAACAGGCCGCAAGCCGCCCGAGGCCGCCATTGCCGAGTGCCGCGTCCGGCTCAAGCCCGGCGATCTCCACCAGATCGACGTCGAGCTTGGCAAGCGCCTGATTGACGGCGTCGATCATCTCGAGATTGGATATTGCATCGCGCAAAAGCCGGCCGATCAGGAATTCCAGCGACAGGTAGTAGACCCGCTTGGAACCGGCGGCATAGGTCTGCCTCGTGGATTCCATCCATTCGTCGGTGATCCGGTCGCGGATCGCCAGAATGACGGCGCGCAGCCAGTCATGCGGTTTGGCGACGATTGTGTCCTTGCCGACCTGATAGATCAGCTTTTCCAGGATGCTGGCAGCCAGTTCGTCAGCATCGTGAGAGCGGGGCGTGGGCAGCGGGAGATCGGAGGTGGTCACTTTGTTCATCGTTTTTTCCGTCAATAAAAGGCTGGAAAACTGGGAGCTTCGACCGTCTGAAATTTGGACCCTCCAGCTCTGAAGAACCTGATGGGCATATTCTTTCGTGCAATTTATGCACTGATATGACGCACTTGCAACAAAGCGATAGCAGCGGGCGGGTTTTTCTTTTCAGACCTGAAAGACGCCGCCCTTCAGCTTGTCCCGCAAAGCGGCAGGAAAATGGCCTGGGCGCATTTAGCCCTCAGGCGGGTTGGGTCGACCTGCGCGTTCCGGCTGCGGCCTCAGCGGTTCAGCGCACCGTCTCGGGCACCGGCACGACGTCGACCGCCTGGGTCGCCTTGTGCTCGCCATAGGTCTTCATGACGCCGAGAACCGGCACGACGTCGGCATAATCGCGGCCATAGGCGACCACGATATGATCCGAGCCCGCCTCGATATTGTTGGTCGGGTCGAGCTCGATCCAGCCGAGCGCGCCGCCGCACCAGACCCGGACCCAGGCATGCATCGCATCCGCGCCTTCGAGCCGCGGCTTGCCGGGCGGGGGAATGGTGCGCAGATAACCGCTGACATAGCCGGCGGGAATGCCGATCGCCCTCAGCGCCGAAATCATCACATGCGAGAAATCCTGGCAGACGCCGCGTCTGAGGCGGAAGGCCTCGATCGGCGTGCTGTCGACAGTCGTCGCCTCACCGTCATAAGCAAAATCGTCATGAATGCGCGCGCAGATCGCCTTGGCGATCTGGTGAACGCTCATGCCGGCCGCAGCGCTCTCCCGGCCATAGGCGCCGATTGCAGGGTCATGGGGAATGCGCGGGCTGGCGCTCAGGAAATGATGCGGGGAATCCCGGCCGAGATCGAGAATGCGGGCATATTCCTCCCGAAGACGCGGCAGTTCCGGCGAAAAGGCCAGCGTGGTGCGCGGCGCCTCGACATTGACACGCGCCTTCATCGTCACCTCGAAGCTCTGATGCGGCGGGTCGATCAGCGTCGCGATCGCCGGATGGCCGAAGAAATCGGTGAAGCCGCGCTGTTCGCTCGGATGCGGATCGAACTTCACGTGACCGGCGATCAGGCGCTGGCGCTGGGTTGCCGCAAGCGGCAGCACGCGGGTGATATGGCGCGCCAGCGAGGCGGGCGTATCGTAGTGATATTCCATCTTCAGCGAGAGATCGTAGAGCATCATCCCTCACAGATAGCTTTGCGCGAGACAGTCGGAGAGCGCCTCGAAATCGCGCTCCAGCGTCGCGTAGTAGTCGACAGAGATCGAGTTGGCGGTCATCACGGCGAGGCCGGACTGCACCCGCATGGTCTCGCGGTGGAGCGGAGACATTTGGGTCATGTGGTCCTGGCTCGGCAACTTCTCGACTTCGGCCAGCATCTGGTTGAGCTGGAACAGCACGGAGCGCGGGTTCTGCGGGTCGAGCGCCAGGAGATCGGTGATCGTCAACCGGTCGGTGTTGACGTTGTAGTGACGCCGGTGGGTCATGACGTTGTCGCCGATCTCCAGCAGGATATCGAAGGCCCCGTCGGGCGCGTCCTCGCCGGAAAGCTCGCCGAGCAGGCGCGTCATGTGCAGGCCACGTTCGAGATAGCGGCCGATCGACAGGAACCGCCACCCGGTGGAGCGATACATGTTTTCGTGGACGAGACCGGCAAAGCCCGCAAGCTTGCGCAGCAGGATCGTGATCGCATGGGCGGCGTCATCGCCCGGCCCGACGCGGTCGACGAAGCGGCCGGCGGTCTTGGAAAGGTCGTTCAGCGCCAGCCAGCCATCGGGCGAGAACCGGTCGCGGATATTGCCGGCGGAATAGACCGCGCTGTCGATGTCGCGCATCAGGCTTTTGGGAAGGGCGGCTTCCGAAAGATCGAGGCCCGCATGGTCGAGATAGGCCTCGACCCGGGTCAAGAGCGCCTGACCGCGGTCGTCGACCTCGGCGAACCGGCCGTGCCAGGCCCTGAGGATGCGCAGATTGCCTTCGGCGCGCTCGATGTAGCGACCGAGCCAGAACAGATTGTCGGCGGCGCGGCTCGGCAGGTTTGCTGGGTGGTTGCGCGGCACGCGGCTTTCGCGGGTCAGAAGCGTCGGGGTCGCGACCGGCGTCTTGCTCACCACCCACACGTCTGCGGCTCGCCCGCCAGCCTGCATGGCGATCGCGGCAACATCGTCGGAGGAGCCGATGCGGGCAAAACCGCCCGGCATCAGCTTCCAGCCGTCGTTGGTGCGGGCGGCGAAGACGCGCAGCGAGAACGGATGCGGCTCCAGCTTTCCGTTGATGAAGGCTGGCGCTGTCGAAAGCTTGACCGCTTCCTGGCCGACAAGCCAGGGCCCGCGCTTTTCAAGCCAGCGTGGCACCGCGCCGGGCCGGCGCTCGCCTAGCCGCCTGCCGGAAAACGACAGGCCGGAATCATCGAAGAAAGGCTGGCGGGAATAGGCGGGGCCGATCAGCATCTGGTCCAGATTGGCGGCGACATGGGCGCGCTCGTTTTCCTGGCCGCACCACCATGTCGCAATCGACGGGATCTTCAGATCCTCGTTCAGAAGCCGCCGCGACAGGGCCGGGAGGAAGGCGAGCAGCGCGCGGGTCTCGACGATGCCGGAGCCCAGCGCATTGACCATTGTGAGGTTGCCGGCGCGGATAGCGCTGACCATGCCGGGCGTGCCGATGCGCGACTGCTGGTTCAGCTCCAGGGGATCGGTGAAATCGGCATCGAGACGCCGCCAGAGCACGCTGACGGGCATCGGCCCGGCGACGGTGCGCACCATCAGCCGGTCGTTGACGACGATCAGGTCCTCGCCCTCTAGCAGCGAAATGCCGAGATAGCGGGCGATATAGGCGTGTTCGTAATAAGTCTCGTTGGCGGGGCCGGGGGTGAGCACGCCGAAACGGCCTTCGCCGCCGTAGCTTCCCGACTGCAGCGCATCGCGAAACGCGCCGAAGAAGGAGGCGACGCGGCGCACATGCATGTCGCCGTAAATGCCGGAAAAGGCGCGTGAGGCCGCGACCCGGTTTTCGAGCGCAAAGCCTGCGCCGGAAGGGGCTTGAGCCCGGTCGGACAGCACCCACCATTTGCCCTCGGGGCCGCGGCCCACCTCGAAGGAAATGAAATGCAGGTAATGGCCGCCGGCGGGCGTGACGCCGACAAGCGGGCGAAGAAACTCGCTGTTGGAGGCAACGAGCGCCGGCGGAATGAAGCCTTCCGCCACCAGCCGATTGTCGCCGTAAAAATCGGCCATCATCGCTTCAAGCAGGTCGGCGCGCTGCTTCAGCCCCTCGGCAAGCTCCTGCCATTCATCATCGTCGATGATGACCGGGATGTGGGAGAACGGCCATGCACGGGCGTCGTCCTGGCCGTCATAGGCGCGGTAGAACACGCCGGCATCGCGCAGATAGCGGTCGGCGCGCGAGAACCGCTCGGCAAGCTCGTCGGTGGTCATGCCGGACAGCGCGTTGACGAAGGGCTGCCAGACCGGGCGCACCTTTCCCTCGGCGTCGACCATCTCGTCGGGGATGCCGGGGAGGGGGGCATAATTGCCGGCATTCCAGGCGATCGCGGGCTCCGCCTCGCTATCCTGTTCGACCCTGTGCCGTTCAGCGGAATTCTCCGCTTTCGCCTCTGCCATCTGGCGCGTCCCTGCCGCCCACGATTAAAAAGCCGCTTCCCGCTACCGGGAATGTTCAGCCGCGTTGATACTATCGAAGCGGCGGGAGTGCTCGGACTTCCGCCGTTTTGCCGGACCGCTGCCCGGTCAGTGGCGCATCGCAGGCGAGGCGCGGTCCGTCACAATCCGGCCGGCCGTCTGAGATCGAGCGTCAGCGGGAATTCCGGCGACGGCGCCTCGTTGAAAACGGCGTAGCCGCCGGCCGTATGGCCCGAGGCCTCGAACCGCGCCAGACGCCGCGCTTCCGCCTCGTTTCCGTTGACCGGGAACGTCTCATAATTCCGCCCGCCGGGATGCGCAACATGATATATGCACCCGCCCACCGATCTTGCGGACCATGTGTCGTAAATGTCAAATGTCAGCGGCGTATTGACCGGCAGGACCGGGTGAAGGCCGGAGGCCGGCTGCCAAGCCTTGAACCGTACGCCGGCGACCGAAACGCCTGACTTTTCCGTGGGTTTCAGCGGCACCTTGCGGCCGTTGCAGGTGACGATGTAGCGTTCCGGCGCGTTGCTTTCGAGCAGAACCTGAAGTCGCTCGACCGATGAGTCGACATAGCGCACCGTGCCGCCGGCGGCACCCTGTTCGCCCATCACGTTCCACTGTTCCAGCGCCTGCCTGAGCTCCAGCCGGTTGCCCTCATATTCGACTTCACCGAAGAACGGGAAGCGGAACTGCAATTGCGCCTCGAACCATTCCGGGCGCAGTTCCAGGCCGTTTTCCTTGAGGTCCTGCAGCACATCCATGAAATCCTGCCATATATAGTGCGGCAGCATGAAGCGGTCGGAAAGGGCGGTGCCCCAGCGCACGAACTTGCCCTCGATCGGGTTCTTCCAGAACCGCGCGAGCAGCGCGCGCACGAGCAATTGTTGCGCAAGGTTCATGCGCGCGTTCGGCGGCATTTCGAAGCCGCGGAATTCGACAAGTCCAAGCCGCCCTGTCGGGCCATCCGGCGAAAACAGCTTGTCGATGCAGATCTCGGCGCGATGGGTATTGCCGGTCACGTCGATCAGCAGATTCCGGAACAGCCGGTCCACCAGCCAGGGCAGGGGCGGCATGACGCCGGCCTGCGGATGGGGGATCTGCGCCATCGCGATCTCGAGCTCGTAGAGCGAGTCGTGGCGGGCCTCGTCGATGCGCGGAGCCTGTGAGGTCGGGCCGATGAACAGGCTGGAGAACATGTAGGAGAGCGAGGGATGACGCTGCCAGTGCAGGACCACGCTCTTCAGAAGGTCCGGTCGCCGCAGGAACGGGCTGTCGCCGGGGTTTGCCCCGCCGACCACGACATGATTGCCGCCGCCGGTGCCGGTGTGGCGACCATCGATCATGAACTTGTCGGCGCCAAGCCGCGTCATCCGCGCTTCTTCATAGATCGCTGTCGTGGTCTCGACGCATTCCTTCCAGTTGGCGGCCGGATGGATGTTGACCTCAATGACGCCCGGATCGGGCGCGACCCGGATGACGTTGATGCGCTCGTCATGCGGCGGCGAATAGCCCTCGATATGGATGGGCAGGCCAAGCTTCTCGGCTGCACGCTCGGCGGAGGCGATGAGGTCGAGGTATTCCTCCAGCGTCGTGGTCGGCGGCATGAACACGCACAGGCGCCCGTCGCGCGGCTCGACGGAAAGCGCGGTGCGCACATAACCGCCGATCGACGGGCCGGCTCCGGCGCGCGCCGGCTGCGGATTGTCTTCAAATGGCGTGAAGCTCGCCTGCGGTAGCGGCCGGCCTTCGTCCAGACGGTAATCGGGCAGCGGCTCGCGCCGGACGGAGGGATCGAGCGGGTTGGTGAAGGGATATTGCGACTGCGGGATCCAGGCCAGCGCATCGAGCGGCAGGCGGAAGCCGACCGGGCTGTCGCCGGGGATCAGGAAAATGCGACCGCGCCGCGTGGTCCATTTCTCCGAAACCCAGCGCAACCCGGAGGCGCGGCCCTGCCAGGCCTGCACCGGCAGCACATAGCCGGTCGGGCGCGTCAGACCACGTTCGAACACCTTGGTGATGCGGGCGCGGTCTTCCGGGTTCTTGAGTTTGGAATTCGAGGGATCGACGTTTTCTGGCAGGTTGCCTTCCCGGATAAGCCATTCCGCCGGGTCTTCGAAGGCCGGTTCAACCATTTCCGGGTCGATGTCGAGTTCGCCGGCAATCGCCTGCAGCAGCCGCCCGGCATCGTTTTCATCGACTTCGGTGTCGCGCTTTTCATCGGCGATAAGGCTCTGGTTGTTCCAGATCGGGATGCCGTCCTTGCGCCAGTAGAGCGAGAAGGTCCAGCGCGGCAGGCTTTCGCCGGGATACCATTTGCCCTGGCCGTAATGCAGGAAACCGCCGGGGGCGAAGCGCTCGCGCAGGCGGCGGATCAGCTCGTCGGCGAGCCCGCGCTTGGTGGGGCCGACGGCGCCGGTGTTCCACTCGTCGGATTCGAAATCGTCGATCGAAACGAAGGTCGGCTCGCCGCCCATGGTCAGCCGCATGTCGGTTTCTTCGAGCAGCCTGTCGACCTTCTCGCCGAGCGCGTTCAGCGCCTCCCAGCTTTCATCAGAGAATGGCTTGGTGATGCGCGGGTGTTCGGCCACCCGAGAGATCGTCATGTCGAAATCGAAGCTGGTCTCTGCCTCGCCGTAATAGCCGCCGGTGATCGGCGCGGCATTGCGATAATGCGGGGTGGCGGCGAGCGGAATGTGGCTTTCGCCGGTCAGAAGCCCCGAGGTCGCGTCAAGGCCGATCCAGCCGGCGCCCGGCAGGAACACCTCCGCCCAGGCATGGAGATCGGTGAAATCGTGATCCGTGCCGGAGGGGCCGTCGAGCGCCTTGAGGTCGGGCTCAAGCTGGATCAGGTAGCCGGAGACGAAGCGGGCTGCGAGGCCCATATTGCGCAGGATCTGCACCAGCAGCCAGGCCGAGTCGCGGCACGAGCCGGACTTCCGCTCCAGCGTTTCCTCGGTCGTCTGCACGCCGGGCTCCATGCGGATGATGTAGTCGACATCGTGCTGGAGATTGGCATTGATGCCGACGATCATGTCGACCGTGCCCTGGCCGGGCGTGAGGTCGAGTTTTTCCATATAGGCTTTCAGGCGCGGTCCCATCGGCTCGGGCGTGCGGTAGATCGACAGGTCCTCGCGGATCGCCTCGTCATAGGCGAACGGGTATTTGGTCGCCTGTTCCTCGACGAAGAAGTCGAACGGATTGTAGACCGACATGTCGGCGACAAGATCGACCTCGATCTTGAATTCCGTGACCGGTTCGGGAAACACGAAACGCGCCTGATAATTGCCGTAGGGGTCCTGCTGCAGATTGACGAAGTGATTGTCCGGCGTGACCTTCAGCGAATGGCTGATCACCTTGGTCTTGGAATGCGAGGCGGGCTTCAGCCGGATGATCTGCGGGCCGAGATTGACCGGCTTGTCGTATTTGTAATGGGTGAGATGGTAGATCGCTGCTTTGATTGACATATGCGTCCTTGCCTGCCTCAGGGCGCGCGACTGCATCCGCCCTTCAGTATTCCCCTGTTCTTGTCAGCGAGTGTGAGCAAAGCACGGGGATAAAGCAAGGCAGTTTACCGCAGGCGCCCGAAAATCGCGGCCGGCCGCCCGCCTCAGTCCAGCGTGGTGTTGAAGCGGGTAACCGCCACGGTGATGGCGACAAGGGCGATGGCGGCGAGCATGGCGCTGTCGAAGCCGAGTATGGTGATGTCGGCGCCCTTCAGCATGATCGCACGCACGATCCGCAGATAGTGCGTCAGAGGCAGGCATTCGCCGAGATACTGCGCCCATTTCGGCATGCCGTCGAAGGGGAACATGAAGCCCGACAGAAGAATGCTTGGCAGGAAGAACATCATCGACATCTGCACCGCCTGAAGCTGGTTCTTCGCGATCGTGGAGAAGGTGTAGCCGATCGAGAGGTTGGTGACGACGAAGAGCAGGGTCAAGAGCGCCAGCGACCACGGATCGCCGAGGATCGGCACGTCGAAGATGAACAGACCCGAGATGATGATCAGCGCCGCCTGGAACGCGCCGACGACGACATAGGGCATGATCTTGCCCATCATGATCTCGATTGGCCGGATCGGCATGGCAAGCAGGTTTTCCATCGTGCCGCGCTCGATCTCGCGGGTGACGGCGAGCGCTGTGAAGATCAGCAGCGTCATCGTCAGGATGGTGCCGAGCAGGCCCGGCACTATGTTGAGCGTCGACTTGCCGGCGGGATTGTAGCGGCGGTGCTGGACGATGGTGTAGGGCGGGTCCTGCGGCGCGTCGATGCGGATATGCCGGAGGCCCGCAAGCGAAGTGTTGATGACGCCCGACAGCGCGCCGAGCGCGGATGACGCGGCGACCGGGTCGGTGGCGTCCGCCGCGACCAGCAGCGATGGCGACAGGCCTCGGCGCAGATCGCGCTCGAAATTCGGCGGGATTTCCACCACGAACAGCACCTCGCCGGATTCCAGCATCCGGTCCATCGCATCGGGCGTGGTCGCCACGCCGGTGATATCGAAGAAGTCGGTATTCCGCAGCGCGGCCAGAATGGCGCGTGAGGCATCGGTGCTCTCGCCCATCATCACCGCTGTCGGCAGATGGTGCGGCGTCGTATTGATGGCGAAGCCGAACAGCAGAAGCTGCATGATCGGCAGCGTGACCATCATGCCCATGGTCAGTCGATCACGGGTCATCTGGATGAATTCCTTGATCGTCATCGCCCAGAAACGCCTGAGCGGCGCGAAGCCTTGTCTGCGCTCAGCCGTCATCGAAATTGTCCTTCGATGAACCCATGAGATAGATGAACGCATCTTCCAGCGTCGTCTCGCCCGGCTTGCAATGCGTGTCCGGCCGGTCGCGATAGGGCTGCAGCGCCCGCTCCAGCGCATCGCGGTCGCGGCCGCAGACATGGAGCGAGGCGCCGAACGGGGCGACCAGGTCGACGCCGTCGGCCTGTTCCAGCTCCGCCTGAAGCTCATGCACATCGGCGCCGGTGATCAGATAGCTCTTGAGGTTTGCCGAGGCGACCACCTCGTCCACCGTGCCCGTCACCATCAGCTTGCCATAGGCCATATAGGCGATCTCGTGGCAGCGCTCGGCCTCGTCCATGTAGTGGGTCGAGACCAGCACCGACAGGCCATCGGCGGCCAGCGCGTGGATTTCGGTCCAGAACTCGCGCCGCGCCTTGGGGTCGACCCCGGCGGTCGGCTCGTCGAGCAGCAGCAGGTCGGGGTCGGGCAACGTGCAGGCGCCAAGCGCGAGCCGCTGTTTCCAGCCGCCGGAAAGATTGCCGGCGAGTTGCTTCTCGCGCCCGCCGAGCCCGAGCCGCTCGATCGCGTCGGAGACCCGCTTCCTCGGATTGTCGAGCCCGTGGATACGGGCGACGAAATCGAGGTTCTCGCGGATGGTGAGGTCCTGGTAGAGCGAGAACCGCTGGGTCATGTAGCCGACATGCCGCCGCAATCGTTCGCCGTCGCGGGTGATGTCGTAGCCAAGGCAGGTGCCCGAGCCGCTGTCGGGCGTCAACAGGCCGCAGAGCATGCGAATGGTCGTGGTCTTGCCGGAGCCGTTCGGGCCCAGAAAGCCGTGGATCGCGCCCTTCTTCACGCTCATCGTCAGATGATCGACCACGGTGCGGCCGCTGAAGCTCTTGGTGAGGTTCTCGACCGAGATGACGTTTTCTGCGGCGTTCATGACCGACCTTCCAGCGTGACTTCCACAGGCAGGCCGACCGGCAGCGTTACAGGATCGGTCGGGCGGGCCCTGGCCCGGTAGACCATCTTCGCGCGCTCCTCCCGCGAGAAGATTTCCGGCGGCGTGTATTCGGCGTCCTCGGCGATAAAGCTGACGGTTGCTTCCCCAGTCTTGCAGCCGTCGCAGGTGAAGCTGATCCGGTCGCCGGTCGCGATCGCCGCGCGGCTCTGCTCCGGCACGAAGAATTCGATGTTGACGTTTTCCGGCGGCAGCAGTGAAACAACCGGCCGCCCGGCGGGCGTTACCTCGCCGACGCGGTAATAGACCTGCTGGACCTTGCCGCTGGCCGGCGATGCGACGGTCTTCAGCGCAAGCGTGGCCCTGGCATTGGCGAGATCGCCTTCAGCCGCAGCGACCTGCTGTTCGGCCTCAGCAATCTGCTGGTCGCGTTGCGGCAATTTGCCGAGCGCGATCTGGGCGTTGATCTTGTCGAGCGCCGCCTTGGCCTTTGCATAGTTGCTGACCGCGTCATCGAGATCGGCTTCGGTGCCGCTTTGCTGCTTCACCAGCGCCTCAGCGCGGGTGAGGGCCTTCTGGGCGTAGTCGAAGGTAGCTTCCGCTTCGGCGCGCGAGGCTTCGAGCGCTTCAAGCTCCTGCTCCCGGTCCATCGGCGCCCTCGCCAGAGACAGCGCCGCCCTGGCCTTTTCCAGATTGGCCCTTGCGGTTTCCACGGCGGCCTTTTCGCTGTCGGCTTGCAGCGTGAACAGGGTCTGGCCCGCCTCCGCCTGATCGCCTTCGGAAACGGTGAGTTCGGTCAGCCGCGCGGTCGAGATGGCGCCGACATAGACCATGTCCGCCTCCACCCAGCCGAGCCAGCCCTGATGGGCGTCCGGGCGGAAAAACACAAAGCCGGCGGTCGTCGCAAGCGCGAGCGCAACCAGGATGAGGGCGAGCTTTTTCATGGCGTTTCCCTTTCCGGTGATAGGAACAGGCTGTCGAGGCTCACTTCGAAGGCGGCGCGCCGGTCGAATGCGCCGAAGGGGGAAAACAGCATCCCCCAGATCGCCGATATCAGGATCGGCGCCACCACCATCTGCGGCACCTGAAGCACTTTGGCGGAGCGCAACTCGCCGCGATCATGCGCGATCGTGAGGAGCTTGTGAACCAGTTGCATGCCGGGGCGGATCAGATTGGCGTGGTAATAGGCGGCGACGTCGGGAAAGTTCGGCATTTCGGTGATCATCAGCCGCAACAGGTCGGCGCGTTGCGTATCCAGAACCTCGGATTCGACGAGTTCATAAAAGGCCGAGAGGGCCTTGCGCGGAGACTGCGGCGCGGCTTCCAGGATGCCGGCGCCGTGCGCGATCAGCGGCGCGAGATTGTCGCCGATCAGCGATTTGAACAGGCTCTCCTTGTCGGGAAAGTAGAGATAGAGCGTGCCCTTGCCGACCCCTGCGGCCTTGGCAATGTCTTCCATCCGGGCGCTGGCGAAACCCTTTGCAGCAAAGGTTGCGAGCGCGGCGTCGAGGATAACCCGCCGCCGTTCCTCCTGGCTTGTGCGCCGCGCAGTGCCCTCATGATCGGTCATATTTCGTCTCCTGGGTATGACTGACCAGTCAGTCATACCATCGCGTCATCACGAATTCAATGCCGAAAGATTGTGATGTGCATCAGAACTCGGTCGTGAGCAGGCGGGTCATCGAAATGGAAGGGTAGCAGCTTCGGATGATCGTGCCCCGACGCCGATCGGCTTTCTTCGGGTCAACGTCGCCCAGCCCGGTGCGGGCGGAACCGCGAACAGGGCAGCAAGCCTTGCAAGCCGGTGCAAAAGGGGCTAGGCCCCAACGGTATCGATTGAGGCCCTGCGGGTGCGCTTTGCAGGAGCGTCGACAAGCAAGAAAATTCTAGCAGGAAATACCCCCATGGATCGCCGTACATTCTTCAAGAAGGCGGGTGTCGCTTCGGCCGGCGCCCTTGCCCCGGCAGCGCTCGCCGCTCCCGCAATCGCCCAGGAAAACCCGAAGCTGAGCTGGCGTCTGTCGTCGGCCTTCCCGAAATCGCTCGACATTCTCTATTCCGGCGCGACCGGCATTTCCGAGCGCGTCAGCGCGGCAACCGACGGGAATTTTGAAATCCAGGTCTATGCCGGCGGCGAGATCGTTCCCCCGCTGCAGGTGCTGGACGCCGTGCGCGACGGCACGATCGAAATGTGCCACACCCCGTCCTATTACTATATCGGCCAGGACATGACCTATGGTCTCGGCACGGCGGTGCCCTTCGGCATGAACGCGCGCCTGAAGAATGCCTGGCTCTATCAGGGCGGCGGCAACGAACTGTTTAATGACTTCTTCGCCGAAAAAGGCGTGTGGGGCCATCCGGCGGGCAATACCGGCGCGCAGATGGGCGGCTGGTTCTCCAAGGAGATCAATTCGGTCGAGGACCTCAAGGGCCTCAAGATGCGCATTGCCGGCCTCGCGGGCCAGGTCATGGCCAAGCTTGGCGTGACCCCGCAGCAGATCGCCGCCGGCGACGTCTATTCGGCGCTCGAGCGCGGCACGATCGATGCCAGCGAATTCGTCGGCCCCTATGATGATCTGGCGCTCGGCCTCGTCAAGGTCGCGAAATACTACTATTACCCTGCATGGTGGGAAGGCGGCCCGGTCATTCACGCCTTCTCCAATCTCGACAAGTTCAACGAACTTCCGGCAAACTACCAGCAGATCCTGACGGATGCCTGCGACGCGGTGAACCTCGACATGCTCGCCCGCTATGACGCCGGCAACCCGAAGGCGCTGCGCCAGCTCGTCGCCGATGGCGCCGTGCTGAAGCCGTTCAGCGAAGAGATTCTCGACGCCTGCTACACGGCCTCGCAGGAAACCTTCGCGGAGATTTCCGCCGAGAATGAGTGGTTCAAGACCATTTACGACAGCCAGCAGGAGTTCAAGAAGGACGCCTATCTCTGGATGCAGCTCGCCGAATTCTCGTTCGACAAGTACATGATGGTCCAGCAGCGCAAGGGCAATCTCTAAAGATTGTCGGATCTGGAGACCCAATTCCGAACGGCCCGGGAGCAATCCCGGGCCGTTTTGCATGCGATTGACGATGCATGGCTGAGGTCGTAAGTCCTTTGTCGCAGTGCAAAAAAGAAAGGTCTTGGGAACAGTGACGGATCGGATTGTAATTGTCGGCGGCGGCCAGGGCGGGTTCGCGGTTGCCGCGAAATTGCGGGCGCTGAAGGATGAACGGGACATCACGATCGTCGGCGCCGAACAGGTCCCGCCCTATCAACGACCGCCGCTTTCCAAGAAATACCTCCTCGGCGAGATGAGTTTCGAGCGGCTGCTTTTCCGTCCCGAAAGCTGGTACGGCGAAAATGCGATCGAGCTGCGGCTCGCAAGCTTCGTGGAGCGTATAGACCGCGACGCCAGGCGGGTGGTGCTGCAGGATGGCTCGGCCATCGAATACGGCACGCTGGTGCTGGCAACCGGAGCGACGCCGCGGGTGCTGCCGAAGGCGATCGGCGGCGATCTCGACGGCGTCTATGTGATGCGCGACAAGCGCGATGCCGACCGGCTTGCCGAAGCGATGCGGCCCGGAGCCAGGCTTCTGGTCGTCGGCGGCGGCTATGTTGGGCTTGAGGCTGCGGCCGTCGCCCGCAAATTCGATGTCGATGTCACCGTGATCGAAATGGCGGACCGGATATTGAAGCGGGTGGCCGCGCCCGAAACCGCCGATATCATGCGCGCCGTCCATCAGGCGCATGGGGTGCATATTCGCGAAAATTGCGGCCTTACCCGCCTTGAGGGCGACGACGGCCATGTCGTTCGCGCGGTGCTTGCGGATGGAACCACGCTGGATGTCGACATGGTCGTCGTCGGCATCGGCGTTGCGCCGAACGATCAACTGGCGAAGGATGCCGGTCTTGCTGTCGGAAACGGGATTGCGGTGGATGAATTCGGACGGACCTCTGACCCGGCAATCTTCGCCGTCGGCGATTGCACCGAACTACCCTACAAGGGCGGCCGCATCCGGCTCGAATCCGTTCCCAACGCCGTCGATCAGGGCGACGCGGTGGCCGCCGTAATCGCTGGGGGCGACGAGCCTTACGTGCCGGAACCCTGGTTCTGGTCCGATCAGTACGATGTCAAGCTGCAGATTGCAGGCTATAGTGGCGGCTATGACCATACTGTAGTGCGTCAGGGCGCACGGGAGGGGGCGGCGTCGGTCTGGTACTTCCGCGGCGACACGCTTCTGGCGGTCGATGCCGTCAATGATGCGAGGGCCTATGTCTGTGCCAAGAAACTGCTGGCGGCCGGCAGCAATCCGTCCCCGGACGTCATCGCCGACCCCGCGACCGACCTGAAGGCGCTTGCCGCGCAGTGACCGGTTTCAGGCCGACCGGCGGGACCCAGTCATATAACGTATTTGTAATTGCTGAAATCATGTGCAAAGTAAAAATTAGTGGTTCGTAAAATGCAACCCGTTAACAATAACAATGGGATGCTTTCACGATAGAGCAGGGGAACGGGGAATTGTCTTTACGGGTAAGAGGCGGACCGAGAGCGCGCACGACCTTGAGTGACGTCGCTCGTATTGCCGGCGTAAGTCCGATCACGGTGTCGCGGGCGCTCAGGGAGCCGCACAAGGTCAGCGACAAGCTGCGCGAGCAGATACTCGAAGTCATCGAGGATATCGGCTACGTGCCCAACTTTGCGGCGCGCGCGCTGGCGAGCCGCCACAGCGGAACGGTCGCCGTTCTGGCGCCGATCCTGGAAATGAGCGGATTTTTCCATGCCGCCCACGGGATCGAGGACAGGTTCCATTCGAGCGACGTCACCACGCAGTTCGCCAATATTGGGCTTGATGCCGCCGAGGAAGCCAAGCTGATCAACCTGTTCGTCGCGCAGAATCCGGCGGGCATCATCCTCGAAAGCGTTGCCGAATTTCCGGTCAACAAGCCGCTGATCACCGAGCTCGGCTGCCCGGTCGTGCAGATGATGGATACCAGCATCACGCCGCTGGACATGGGGGTCGGGATTCGCAATCGCGCGGCCGCGAAGGCGGCGGTCGAGCACCTTCTTTCCAAGGGCTATCGCAGGATCGCCCTTCTTGGCGGCGGCAAGGATATCCGCTCGCGCCGCCGGTTCGAGGGCTATCAGGATGCGCTGGCCGAGGCCGGGCTCTACGATCCCGACTATGTTTTCGAGGCGAGCGGCAGCAGTCCGCTGGAGCAGGGCATGAAGCTCGTTTTCGATCTCGGCAAGCGCCTGCCGCAGATCGACGCGGTGTTCTGCCACAATGACCGGCTGGCGCTCGGCGTCTATTTCGGCGCACAGCAGATCGGCCTCAAGGTGCCGGAGGATCTCGGCATCTGCGGCTACAACGGCGTCGACTTCGCAGATGTGGAAGAGTCGCCGCTGACTTCCGTCTACGTGCCCCTCTACGATATGGGTTACAAGGCCGCCGAGATGATCATGCGCTATCTGAGCGAGGGCGAGCGCCCGAAGAAGGCGGTTGAACTGCCGTTCGAGATCATCGAGGGCGCTTCGACGCGGCGATAGAGCGCCAGCATTTCTCGGGAGCTAGCTCGCCGCCTTGGCGACATGCAGGCCGCATTCGCGCTTGGCGTCGTTTTCCCACCACCACCGTCCGGCGCGCTCCGGTTCGCCCGGCTTGATCGCGCGCGTGCACGGCTCGCAGCCGATGGAAGGGTAGCCGCGGGCGTGAAGCGGATTGACCGGGATGGCCCGTCGCTCGACATGGGCGCGGATATCTTCAAGGCTCCAGTCGGCGAGCGGATTCACCTTGATGAGGCCGCGGGCGGCGTCCGCCTCGGCATAGGGCGTGGTCGCGCGGTTGCCGGACTGGCCACGGCGCAGGCCGGTGATCCAGTAGGCCGCGCCATCCAGGGCCCGGGCCAGCGGCTCGAGCTTCCTCACCTGACAGCAGGCGTGGCGGGCCTCGACGCTTTCGTAAAATCCGTTGCGGCCATAATTCTTGACATAGTCGTCGACCGCGGTGGCCTCGGGGTGGAAGCGCTCGATGCGGGTGTTGTAGCGCGTTTCCGTTTCTGTGATCAGCGCCTCGGTTTCGGGAAAAAGCCGGCCGGTATCGAGCGTGATGATCCGGATATCGAGGCCGCCGGTTGCTATCGCCTCGGTGATCACCTGGTCTTCGATGCCGAGGCTGGTCGTGAAGACCGCCGGTCTGCCGGTTTCAGCGATCAACCGCAGCCGTCCGGTCAGGTCGAACCCGCCAAGAGTCTTGTCCAATTCCGTTACTGTATCGCTGTTTGTCATGAAACTTGCCTCTTCGAAATACTTGCCTATTCAAAATTTCGCATAGTTTGACGACTATAAGGAAGGCCTTCAAGGTACCTGTTTGCCGAAATGCGAGCCGGCTGAATAAAAGCTTTGCCTATGAGCCGGCCTTGTAGAAAGCCAGCACTTTTCCGTGGTCAGACGCCGCCCTTTTCGTCATAGCGGCGGGTTTCCTCACGCATTTCGCCGATCGATGCGCGGTCCTGTTCATCGACCTCGCGGTTGCGGGCGCGCTGGAACTTGATGGCGTCGGCGAGATAGGCGCGTGACAGGCCGTGATAGAGCGGCTCGCGCGAGATCAGCCGCGAGGCGATATAGCCCAGCATCGAGGTCGCCATCAAGGTGATGATGCCGTCGTGATTGTCGGTCATTTCCAGGATGATGACGAAGGCCGTCATCGGCGATTGCACCACGCCCGCGAAATAGCCGGCCATGCCGAGGATCGCGCCAAGCCCGATGCTGACGCCGAGCACATCGGCAATGGTGGAGCCGAACGCCGCGCCCACCGACAGCGACGGCGCGAACAGGCCGCCCGGAATGCCGGACGCCATCGACAGGAAGGTGGCGGCAAGCTTGCCGATGAAGAACACGGGACTGATCGAGCCTCCCTCGATCACGGTCCGCGCCTGTTCGTAGCCCGTGCCGAAGGTTGCGCCGCCAAAGACGATGCCGATGACCGCCACGGCAAGGCCGCAGGCGCCGGCGAACAACGCCATGCGCTTGATTGGCGCCGCCTGCGCCCAGCGCTTGATCCGCCGGGCGGCCTTCAGCGAGTAAAGCGAGAACAGCGCGCCCAGAAGGCCGCCGCCAATGCCGCAAACGAATACGGCGACCCATTCCTCGGGCTTGACGGCGATGGCGGAGGCGTGGCCGAAATAGGTATAATTGCCGGCGAGCCCGATCGCGGCGAGGCCGGACAGGATGATGGCCGAGACCACCAGCCCGTTGGCGCGCGATTCATAGGCGCGGCTCATCTCCTCGATGGCGAAGACGATGCCGGCGAGCGGCGTGTTGAACGCCGCCGAAATGCCGGCGGCCGAGCCCGCGACAATCAGGCCCCGGGTCTGGATCATCTTTCCCCAGCGCGCCGTCTGGATCATGATCGAGGCGCCGACCTGCGCGGTCGGTCCCTCGCGTCCGATCGAGGCGCCGCAGAACAGGCCGATGATCGTGATCAGCACCTTGCCGGTGGCGACCCTGAGATTGAGCAGCCTGTGCTGGCTTTCGACGTCATGCAGATGGCGCGCGGCGATCGCCTGCGGAATGCCGGAGCCCTGCGTGTTCGGGAACCAGCGCGTTGAAAGATAGGAGCACAGCATGAAGCCGAGCGGGGTTAGCACCAGCGGCAGAAACGGCGACCATGCACTCGACTGCCGCATCGTCTCGAACAAGTGATAGGCATGGTCGGAAGCGCGCGCGAACCCGACGCTCACCACCCCGATCATCACCGCGCCGATCCAGAACACCAGCCGCGGCTGCCAGATCCGCCATGATCCCCACATCACCCGTGTGCGGCGGACCATTTTGACGTTCTTGTAATAGGGGCGCATGGCTCGGCTTTCGCGGCAATGTCAGTGTTTC
Source organism: Martelella sp. AMO21009 (assembly GCF_053484295.1). NCBI lineage: Bacteria > Pseudomonadati > Pseudomonadota > Alphaproteobacteria > Hyphomicrobiales > Aurantimonadaceae > Martelella > Martelella sp. AMO21009. The sequence goes on along the minus strand of NZ_JBAKFR010000003.1, from coordinate 260,699 downwards.
GGCAGTCCGCGGCCCGGCGGCGTGATGCATCAGGATACGGGGTGAAGCTGCCCCGTTATCCTCTTGGCCTTGAAGGATTTCAAGGCTCTTTGCGGCAAAAAGAATTGATCATTCGCACTTTATGTTACTGAGCGCCCGAAGCGTGATCGGGCTTCGCTCGGCCCGGCGGATTGCGGGGAAACATGGGGCGTTGCCGCGCGACCTTCATTGCGCGACCGGCAGTCGTCCAGTCTGCGGCGCCCTGATGAGCGAAGGAACAGTTGCTTATCAAATCCTTCCTCACTATCGTCTCGATAATTCATGTATTTTTGGAAGGGGATGTCCAATGACGATTCTTGAGCAGCAGGAGCTGAATGCCGACAAGGCGAGGGGACGCTGGGGATGGGTGCTGGCCTTCGGCGTGCTGCTGATCGTGCTGAGCCTTATACTGCTCGGCAATCTGGTGGTCGCCACCGTGGCGTCGGTCGTGTTCTTCGGGGCGATGCTGATCGTCGCCGGCGTTATCCACCTGTCGCAGCTTTTCTACAATCGGCGGACAGGCCATGTCGCCTTCTGGCTGATCTCCGGCCTGCTTTACGTGCTGGCCGGCATTTTCGTGATGCGCAACCCGATGCTCGCCTCCGGCGTATTCACCATCATGGTCGGCATCTCGCTCGCGATTGCCGGCGGTTTCCGCATCTATCTCGGCATGACCATGCGTCCCATCAAAGGCTGGGGCTGGATGATCTTCTCGGGCCTGGTGCTGATTCTCGCCGCGGTGCTGATCGCCTCCAACTTCCCGCAGAACAGCCTGTGGCTGCTTGGCCTGTTCGTGGCCGCCGACTTCCTGGTCTACGGCTTTTCCCTGGTGGTGTTCGCGCTGGCGCTGAAGCCGCGCAAGGAAGCGTGATGGCTTCTGACGGCAGCATGCGCCACGTCGCGCTCGGCGGTTTCGGCGGGCCCGATGTGATGTCGATCGCAACCGGTCCGCGCCCGACGCCGGGGCCTGGCGAGGTGCTGGTCAAGGTTGCGGCTGCGGGCGTCAATCGCCCGGACGTCGCCCAGCGGCAGGGTAATTATCCCCCGCCGCCGGGCGCAAGTCCCATTCTCGGGCTTGAGGTCGCGGGAACGGTGGCGGCGCTTGGCGAAGGCGTGACCGGGTTTGCGGTCGGCGACCGGGTCTGCGGGCTTGCCAATGGCGGCGGCTATGCCGAATTCTGCATTCTGTCGGAAGGCCAGGTTCTGCCCGCGCCGGACGGCATGGACGATGTCAGCGCGGCCGCGCTTCCCGAGACCTTCTTCACCGTCTGGGCGAACCTGTTCATGATGGCCGGGCTTGAGAAGGGCAAAAGCGTCCTGATCCATGGCGGCACCAGCGGGATCGGCACGACGGCGATCCAGCTCGCGAAGGCCTTCGGAGCGTCGACGATCTTCACCACCGCCGGCTCTGCCGAAAAATGCGCCGCGGCGGAGCGGCTCGGCGCCGATGTCGCGATCAATTACCGCGAGCAGGATTTCTCCGAGGTCATCAAGGAAAAGACCGGCGGTGTCGACATCATCCTCGACATGATCGGCGGGGCCTATTTCCAGCGCAATCTTTCGGCGCTTTCCAGGGATGGCTGCCTTTCTATCATCGCCTTTCTCGGCGGCCCCAAGGTGGAAAACGCCAACCTCATGCCGATCATGCTCAAACGCCTCAGGGTTACGGGATCGACCATGCGGCCGCGCACTGATGCGGAGAAACGCGAGATCCGCGATGAATTGCAGGAAAAGGTCTGGCCGCTCATTGCAGCGGGCAAGGTCAAGCCGGTCATCGACCGGGTGTTCGCCTTCGAGGATGTCGTGGAAGCCCATCGCCGCATGGAGGGTGGCGACCACATCGGCAAGATTGTTCTTACATTCGATTGACGGGATAAAAACATGACCAATCCGGTTCTGGTGGAAGTCACCCGCGGCGATGTCGTTGAGAGCCGCCATCGCGGCATGATCGCGGTGGTCGATGGCGCGGGAACCGTCGCCTATTCGGCGGGCGATATCGAGGCGGCGGTGTTCCCGCGCTCGGCCTGCAAGGCGATCCAGGCGCTGCCCTTCGTCGAAAGCGGTGCGGCGGATGCCTTCGGTTTCGGCGACAAGGAAATCGCGTTTTCGGCCTCGTCCCATTCGGGGGAGGATGGCCATGCCGAACTGGCGCGCCAGATGCTCGCAAAGGCCGGGCGTAGCGTCGACGATCTCGAATGCGGCGCGCATTGGTCGTTCCAGCAGCCGGTGCTGATCCATCAGGCGCGCACCCGCGACAGGCCGGATGCGCTCTGCAACAATTGTTCGGGCAAGCATTCCGGCTTCATCTGCGCCTGCGCGCATCAGGGCATCGACCCGAAAGGCTACTCCGGCTACGACCACCCGCTGCAGGCCGAAATCCGGGCGGCTATGGAGGATGTCACCGGCGCGCCGGTGGGCCGCGATCTCTGCGGTATCGACGGCTGCAATATCCCGACCTATGCGGTGCCGCTGAAGGCGCTGGCGCAAGGCTTCGCGAAGCTTGCGACCGGGGAGGGGCTGTCGCCCGTCCGTGCGAAGGCGGGAAACCGCATTTTATCGGCCTGCATGGCCGAGCCGTGGTATGTTGCCGGCACCAGGCGCGCCTGCACCGAACTGATGTCGCTTTCGCCCGGGAAAATTTTCGCCAAGACCGGGGCGGAAGGCGTGTTCTGCGCGGCGCTGCCGGAAAAAGGCCTCGGCATTGCGCTCAAATGCGAGGACGGGACGACGCGCGCCGCCGAAGCGATGGTGGCCGCCGTGCTCGCGCGCTTCGTCGATGACGATGCGACCGCGGCGAAGCTTTCGGACATGGCCGCGACGACGCTGAAGAACTGGAACGGAACCGAGGTCGGCGCGGTTCGCGCCGTTCTGCCGGCTTAGCCTAGTCGACTGGCGCGAGGCCTAGTCGACTGGCGCGAGCAGCCGTTTGCGCAACGCGTTCAACTCGGAAAGCAGCGACTGCGCCTGATCGAGACTGCATCCGGTCTTCAGCGCGATCGACGCGGCGACATTTCTGGCCTTGCCACGCGCGGTGCGACCTTTCTCGGTCAGCGCCACCTCGACGCGCCGTTCATCGTCGCGTCCGCGCTTGCGCACGATGTAGCCGGCGGCCTCGAGCCTTTTCAGAAGCGGCGACAATGTCCCGGAATCGAGCCCCAACCGTTTTCCCAACTCGTTGACGGTTACGAGCCTGCCTTCCCACAGCACCATCATCGCGAGATATTGCGGATAGGTCAGGCCGAGTTCCGCAAGCAGCGGCTTGTAGGCGCGCTGGAAGGCGTGCTCGGTCGCATAGACGGCAAAACAGAGTTGGTTTTCGAGATTGAGCAGCGGTTCTCGGGCGTCGTTTTCAAGGTGTTCCATGCCAAGAATATAGCGGGGAAGCGAGGCATTTGTAAATATATATTGTGCACAATATAATTGTGCTATATATAAAACTCATGCGATGAACGCGGAACCGAAACCCGCGTTCGCGCGTCGTTTCGACAGGTTCCACTGAATGCGCCATCGGCGCGAAGGAGAACGAAGATGATCAAGGCACTGTACACCACCAAGGCCACCTCCACCGGCGGCCGCGAAGGCACCGCCCGCACCGAGGATGGCTCGTTCGAGGTCAAGCTCACGCCGCCGAAGGAAATGGGCGGCCCGGGCGGCGAGGGGACCAATCCCGAGCAGCTTTTCGCCGCCGGCTATTCCGCCTGCTTCACCTCCGCGCTGTTCAACGTGGCCGGTAAGAAAAAGGTCAAGCTCCCCTCCGAAACGCGGGTGACCGCAACCGTCGGCGTCGGCCCGCGCGATGATGGCGAGGGCTTCGGCATCGAGGTTTCGCTCTCGGTCGCCATTCCCGGCATGGATCGCGCGGAGGCCGAGGAACTGGTTCATGCAGCCCACATCGTCTGCCCCTACAGCCATGCGCTGCGGGTCAATTACGAAGTGCCGGTTTCGGTCACGGAATAGGCCGGGACCGCTGTCGGCGCTGGAACCTTTCCGCATTTCACGGAGACGCGGAAAGGCTCTATCTCTTTGTTTTTACGCAATTCCGGACGGTGAACCGGTGTCCACTTCACCTGGAATTACTATAGCATGAAAAAAGCCGCGGCGGGCTGCCGCGGCTTACGTGTTTCATGCCAACGCCGAAATTCAGAAATCGCGTTCCAGACGCAGCCAGCCGAACCAGTTCTGCTGGTTCCAGTCATCATCGAGGAAGGCGTAGTTGAGGTTGGCGCGGACGTGGAAATTGTCGACCACTTGCCAGTCCGCCGTCGCGCCGGCTTCCCAGAAGGCCTTGTCGTTGCTGGCGACATTATACTGGGTCTGCGGCGCCAGAATCAGGTTTTCCGTGACGTTGAAATAGTAGTTGGCGGCCACCGCGTATTTCATGTAGGTGCCGGCGATTGGTGAATCGTTCCAGTTATCGGCGGTGAAGTCCGGCGCGTAGGAAATGAAGCCGCTTTCGTAAAGACCGGCGATTTCAAATGTGCCGGGGCCGATGCCGATGCCTGCCCAGGGACGGATGGCGTAGTTTTCGCTGTCGGTGTCATAGGCGACATCGAGCTTGATGTAGTTCGAGTCAGACGGCGCCCAGGCAATGCGGCCCGACAGGCCGAGCTTCGGGTCGTCGCTATTGTCCTTGGTGAGCGCATCGAGTTCGAGCGCGATCTGGAAACCGTCCGAGGGGAAGTAGCCGAGACGCACCGCATTGTAGCGGCTGACATTGTCGATATTGTCGAGTTCGCCCCACAAATCCTCGTTCCAGAAACCCTTGATGTACCCTGCCCGGAACTGAACGGCGTCGCCAATGTCGATATAGGCCTGGTCGAACTTGAAGTCGTCCCCTGACCCGTTGGAATAATAGTAGAACTCGGGTGTCATCACCGAGGTCAGCGTGCCGAGTTCGGTGTCGGTCTTGGCGGTAAACTGGAGATTGGCCTTGACGTAGGGGTACCAGTCGCTGTCATCGGCGGAGCCGGTCTGGATGCCGCCGAACTTGGTCTCGAAGCGGACATAGCCGTCGATGCTGAGGCAGGTCTCGGTGCCCGGAATGTAGAAATAGCCCTTGCCGAATGCGTCGCAGACTTCGACATAATTGGCGGGCGCCGGCTCGATCGCCATCACGGGATCCGCGGCCCGGGCCCCGGTGGCGGAAAGCGCCAGCAGCGAAGCGGAGCCGATAAGCAATACGTTGATCTTCATGAACGGAATCTCCAACAATTGGAACGTAATGTGAATGCAGGTCGCCACGACGCACTCGTTGTTATTCGATCAACCGATTATTGGCGATTGCGTGCCCCACTATACGTTTACGAATTGTTAAGGCAACTGCCGAGCAAGGAGACTTCACACGGTTGACGCGCATTCGTCCCGGTTTCGCCTCGACTGTGTTGATTGCGCAACTTTTTGAGGCCGGTTGCTTTACAAGCGATAGCGATATCAAGCGGAAACTTTAAAAAAATATATATAAAACAGTAATTTATTCGTCATCCTGCGCCGTTGCCCAATGGCGGCGCCCGAGACGGACGGGGCTGCCCGCGGCGCAAGCAGGCATTCGCCGCATCGCCGGACAGCAGCGGTTCGGAAGATCGGCCGTTCAAAGCTGACCGGATTTGCAACCGGGAAATTCGTATCGATCACGCTTGCCCCGCGCCCCGGATTGGAGTATCAGCGCTGATGTCATTGGGGCCGTAGCTCAGCTGGGAGAGCGCTGCAATCGCACTGCAGAGGTCGGCGGTTCGATCCCGCTCGGCTCCACCAATTTTCCCCGCGATTACGAAAATTCTCCGCTCAGTTCTTGTCGTCCGGCAGGATCGGCAGTGGCATGATCTCGATGCCTTCCTCCAGAAGGCCGCGTACCTCGTCGGCATTGGCTTCGCCGATAATGCCGCGTTCCTCGCTCTCGCCGTAATGGATCTTACGGGCTTCGTCCGGGAAGCGTTCGCCGACGTCCTCGGCATTGGCGCGAATTTCGGCGACGGCCTTGCGCAGCTTGTCCATCGCCTCGCGCTGGGCCTTGTCGACCAGGGCGGCCTTGCGGCTTTCCTGCTTGCGGGCGGTGGTGACCTGCGGCACCATCAGGCTTTTGGAAACCTTGGCCGAATTGCAGACGGGACAGGTCAGGAAGCCGCTTTCGACTTGCTTGTCGAAATCGGCGCTGCCGGCAAACCAGCCATCGAAATCATGGCCGTTGTCACAACGGAGGGAATAGTGGATCACGGCTTTCAGACTTCCGCAAGAGCCCGCGCTTCTTCCAGGGCGAAGGCGCGGATATTCTTCAGGTTCGGCACCTTGCCGCGCGCCGCCGTCACGGCGTCGGTGTCGATCTCGGCAATGATTGCGGCCTCGCCCTCGTCGCCCGCCTCGGCGATGATCTTGCCCCAGGGGTCAACGATCATCGAATGGCCGAAGGTCTCGCGGCCGTCCTCGTGGGTGCCGGCCTGGGCTGCCGAAATCATGTAGGCGCCGTTTTCGATCGCCCGGGCGCGCTGCAGCACATGCCAGTGAGCCAGACCAGTCTGCTTCGTGAAGGCGGCGGGCGCGGTCAGAACCTCCGCGCCGGCAAGCCCGTAGGCGTTGTAGAGATCGGGGAAACGCACATCGTAGCAGATGCCGAGCCCGATGGCGGCGAAGGGCAGGCGGGCAAGTACGGCCTTTTCGCCGGGGCGGTAGACCGCGCTCTCGCGCCAGCTCTCGCCATTGTCGAGATCGACATCGAACATGTGGATCTTGTCGTAGCGGGCCAGAATCTCGCCCTTGGGGGAGAACAGCAGCGCGCGGTTGGCGATCATGCCATCATCCACAGCGATCGCGGTGGAGCCGATATGGAGGTGAATGCCGTGTTCGCGGGCAAGCTCCGCTGCTGTCTTGACGATGATATCGTCCGCCTCCGGCTTCAGCACCGCCATCAGACCCTTGCGGCTTTTCTGCACCGCGCCGGTCATTTCAGGCGTCTGGATATAGGTCGCGCCATGGCCGGCGGCCTCGCGCACGAGCCGGGCAAGCGTTTCGGCGTTCTTTTCGGGATCGGTGCCCGAGCGCATCTGCAGGGCGGCGGCCTTGAAGCGGGTCATCGTGTTTTCCTATGCGGCAAGCAGCGGATCGAGCTGGCCCGCCGCGTCCAGAGCGTAAAGATCGTCGCAGCCGCCGATATGGCGATCGCCGATGAATATCTGCGGGAAGGTGGACCGGCCGCCGGCGCGGTCGATCATCTTGGCGCGGACGTCCGGCGTTTCGGTGGCGTTGTATTCGGTGTAGGCAACACCCTTCTTGTCCAGCAGCGACTTGGCGCGGGCGCAGAAACCACAGAAATCGCGCGTATAGATGTCGATATTGGCCATGTTCGCTCGTGCCTCCTTGTTTCAGCCTGTCCGGTATAACCGGCTGGCCTTCATATAGTTTCATCAAGCACGCGTGCAAAGGTCAAAATGCTGACATCGGCGGCGCCCTTGCGCTTCAGGAGACGCGCCGCGGCCGAAACCGTGGCGCCTGTGGTATAGACGTCGTCGACCAGCAGGATGCGCCGGCCGAACACCAGATCCTCGCTATGCGGGGCAAGCACGAAGGCACCGCGCACGTTGTCCTCGCGGGCGGACCGCGTGAGGCCCACTTGCTGGATGGTGCGCTTCTTTCGCCGGATGAGCCCCGGCAGGAAAGGCTTGCGGGAAAGGCGGGCGAGATGGCGGGCGAGCTCCGCCGACTGGTTGAAGCGGCGCGCCATCATCCGTGTCGGGTGCAGCGGCACGGCGGTGATGCCGTCGCATTCCTTGACCATGCCGTCTTCGGCGCGGAGCATCCAGTTTGCCATCATCACCGCCAGATGGGTGTTGTCGCGATATTTCAGCGCGTGGACCAGGTTGCGCACCGTGCCGGAATAAAACGCCGCCGAGCGCAGCCGATCGAATTCCGGCGGATGGGCAAGCGCCTCGGCGCTCAGGATGCCTTCGCCGAGATCGTGGGAAAACGGCGTCCCGAGCACCGCGCAGAAGGGCCGCTCGATAAAGCGGATATCGCTCCAGCAGGTCATGCACAGCGCGCGATGCGAGCCGGTATTGCGCCCGCAGGCGGCGCAGACCGGGGGATAGATCAGATTGCCGAGTTGATTGAGCGCGCCGAGCGCGATCGCCTCGGAGCGGGCGGCAAGGTTTTTCAGAAGCGAGGGTTCGGGCGCGTCCATGTCCTTGACAGTACCGCGTTTCCGGGTGCATTTCGAGGCCGATTTGCGGGAAAGGATATTCAGCCATGGAACAGGTTTTCGATACCGCCCGCGTGGCGAGAAACCGGCTGCGCGCTTTCCGGAAAGGCCAGAAGGGAGCGGATTTCCTGCTTAATATCGTGGCCGAGGAACTGGCGGACCGGCTGGCCGTGGTCGAACGCCGTTTCGACAAGGCGGCGGAACTGCATGGCGTCACCGGCGTTGTGGCCGAAGCCGCCCGCGCCTCCGGCAAGGTTGGCGCGATGACGCGCATCGAAACCGATGCGGATTTCGCGGGCGAGGGAGAGGGGTTTTCGCTTGCGCCGCTCGAGCTGCCGGGGCTGGACGACCAGTCGCTGAACCTCGTGCTGTCGCCGTTGGCCGCGCATCTCATCAACGACCTGCCGGGCTATTTCATCCAGATCCGCCGGGCTCTGAAGCCGGACGGTCTTTTCCTGGCGGCCATTCCCGGCAGCGGCACGCTTGCCGAACTGCGCGAGTGTCTGCTCGCGGCTGAAATCGAGCTCTATGGCGGCGCGAGCCCGCGGGTGATTCCGTTTGCCGATGTCCGCGATATCGGCGGCCTGCTCCAGCGCGCCGGTTTCACCCTCCCGGTGGTCGACCAGGAAACCTATACGGTGCGCTACGACACGCTGTTTTCATTGATGGCCGATTTGCGTGCGATGGGTATGGCCAACCCGCTTCTCGGCCGTTCCAACAAACCGGTCAGCCGCCGGTTCTTCCTGCGCGCCGCCGAGCTCTATGCCGAACGCTACGCCGACCCCGACGGCCGCATCCGGGCCAGTTTCTCGGTGATCTACGTTTCCGGATGGAGTCCGCATGAAAGCCAGCAGAAACCGCTGAAGCCGGGCTCTGCAAAAATGCGGCTTGCCGACGCACTGAACACCGAAGAGATCAAGCTGAAGCGGTGAAGCCGCCTCGGCGTCATCAAACAGGATTGAAGCCGCCCTAACAAGGATAGGTTTGTAAGCAGTCGTGGCTCCGGCAGCGGCCTTTGCGGAAACTGCAGCGGTTGTGGCCCGATCCTATGCCGCCAGCGCGCGGGCCACGGCCTTGCGGATATCCGGCAGCGCGAACGGTTTGGAAACCACGTCGACGATCTTTTCCATCAGGTCATCGGCGCGTTCGCGCTGTTCGGCAAAGCCGGTCATCAGCAGGATCTTGGTGCGCGGGTGATCGCTCGCCGTGGCGTGCGCCAGCGCGATGCCGTCCATGATCGGCATGCGGACGTCGGAGAGGAGGAGGTCATAGTGGCTTTCACTCAGAAGTTCGAGCCCCTCGGCGCCATCGCAGGCTTCCACGGTCTCATGGCCGTCGAGCCTTAAAGCCCGGGCGACAAACATACGCAGCGATGCCTCGTCTTCGGTGATCAGAATCCTCGCCATGGCGCTATCCAGTTCTCTCTGTCTTTCAAAACCCGTCTTGCAAGCCTGTTGTTCCAGGCTTTGTTGCAATGGAGATGACCAGAACTTTCCTAGCGAGAGGTAAACATCGAAATGTGGCGGTTTATGTAGTTAACAAGCTGTTCGGACTGTATTTATGCTTGATTAAGCATCCCCGGTCACCACGCCGACGAAGGGAAGCTCGCGGAAGGCATAGGCCACGTCCATGCCGTAGCCGACAACGAACTTGTCCGGGCAGTGGAAGCCGGCATAATCGGCGTCGAGCGCTTCCTCGCGCTTGTTCTGCTTGTCGAGAAGAACCGCCACCGAGACATTGGCGGCGCCCCGCTCCAGCATCAGCTCACGGGCGAAACGCAGCGTGCGGCCCGATTCGAGAATGTCGTCAATCAGCAGGACGTCGCGGCCCTCGACCTCGCTGTCGATATCCTTGACCATCCGCACGGACTTGCCGACGGTGCCGGTGCCGTAGCTCGACAGCGTCATGAATTCCACTTCCGGCGCGAGGCCGACCTTGTGCAGCGCGCGGATCAGATCGGCGGCGAATACGAAGGAGCCCTTCAGGATCGCGATCACGAGAAGGTCCTGCGAGGGACCGCTGGCGATCTCGCGGGCAAGCTCCTCATTGCGCGCGGCAATCTCCTCGGGCGAAAACAGGACTTCGATCTTTTTGCCGCGGACGACATGCATGGCGCGCTCCCTTGCCTCCAGCGCCGGGCCTTGAGGGCCGGAAACGCCGTATACGTTTGAAGATGGCTGGTTTTACTGGGTTTGGCCGGGCTGGGCAATCGCGGGGCCGGGCGCAACCGCGCCGTGAGGGCAAAACGCCGTGGATATCCGCCAAAATCGCATAACTTGCGGCCTGTTCACGACCTGTTATTCATAATCGCGGATAATGGAAGGGATCGAACGACGAGGACAGTATCAGGGCATGGCACTGATTCAGTTTGAAAATGTTGGCCTGCGCTATGGAATGGGCCCGGAAGTCCTGCGCGACTTGACTTTCGACATTCCAAGGAACTCCTTCCAGTTCCTGACCGGCCCTTCCGGCGCGGGCAAGACGACGCTGCTCAGACTGATGCTGATGGCGCTGCAGCCGACGCGCGGCCTGATCCGCCTGTTCGGCCGCGACGTCGCCGTCATCCCGCACAAGGAACTGCCGATGCTGCGCCGCCGCGTGGGCATCGTGTTTCAGGATTTCAGGCTGCTCGACCATATGACCACCTACGAGAACGTCGCGCTGCCGCTGAGGGTGCGCGGCAAGGATGAGGTCTCCTACCGCAACGACGTGATCGAACTCCTGAAATGGGTCGGGCTCGGCGAACGGCTCCATGCCCGCCCGCCGGTGCTTTCCGGCGGCGAGAAGCAGCGCGTGGCAATCGCCCGCGCGCTGATCGACCAGCCGGAAGTGCTGCTCGCCGACGAACCGACGGGCAATGTCGATCCGCCGATGGCGCGGCGCATCCTGAGCCTGCTGGTGGAGCTCAACCGGCTGGGCACCGCCGTTGTCATCGCCACTCATGATATCGCGCTGATGGACCGCTATAACGCGCGCCGGATGATCCTTTCGGAAGGAAGGCTCGATATTCATGACTAGGCCGCCCCGCTCGCTTCGCGATCCCCGCATCGAGGAAAGAGAACGCGCCGAACGGCGCCTTGCCGAACAGCGCGCGGAGGAAGAGCGCCTGCTCGAGGCGCGGCGTCTGGAGGAGATACGCCAGCAGCAGGAGGAGGCCGCGCGCCGCCAGGCGGAGCAACAGCGCCAGCTTGCCCAGCGCCGCGCCGAGGCGCTGGAGGAGCGCCGCGCGAAGGAGCGCGAGGCGGCGCGACGACAAGAGGCCCAGCGGATAGAAGCGCAGCGGGCCGAAGAGGCCCGACAGGCGGCGCAGGCGCGGCAGAGGCCAACAAGCCCGCCGCCGACCTTCCGGTCGCGGGCCAATCCGGTGCCGCAGGGGCAGGAAACGCCGGTCGCGCGGCGCGCCGAGCAGCCTCGTCCGGGTGCGGCTCCATCCCCGGAACCCACCGCGAAGGCGCGGATCCCGCGTCCGGCCCCTGGCTCCAAGTCCGGCCCCAAGTCTGGCGTCAAGCTCGGCGGCAAGACCCGCTTTCGGCCCGCGCGCCAGGCGCCGCGCAAGCCGACGCCGATCGTGCCGCCTTCCAATGTCCAGACGCGGGCGCTGATGGCCGTGGTGACGATCATGGCGTTTCTGGCCTGCCTGACGCTCGGCGCGGTCTCCATGGTGCGCGCGACCGCTGAAAGCTGGCAGGGTGGCATCTCCCGCGAGGTCACGATCCAGATCAAGCCGCGCGAGGGCCGCGACATGAACCAGGCGTTGCTGAACGCGCGCGATGTGGCGCTGCAATTCGTCGGAACGCTGGATGGACGTGTTGTCGATGAGGCGGCGACGGAGCGGCTGCTGGAACCGTGGCTTGGCTCCGGGCTTGATTTCGACATGCTGCCCGTGCCGCGGCTGGTGATCGTGACCATCGACGAAAACAATCCGCCCGATTTCGCGGCCATGGCCGCGGCGCTGCAAAAGGCGGTGCCCGGCGCATCGCTTGATGATCACCGCGCCTGGGTGAGCCGGTTGTCGGCAATGGCGGATGCGACCACCACGATTGGCGTGTCGATCATGGCGCTGGTGTTTTCCGCCATGGTGCTGACGGTGGTGTTTGCCACGCGCGGCGCGCTCGCCGGCAGCCGTGATATCGTCGAGGTGCTGCATTTCGTCGGCGCGGAGGCCTCGTTCGTCGCCCGTCAGTTCCAGCGCCATTTCCTCAATGTCGCGCTCAAGGGCGCGTTCCTCGGCGGCGCGCTGGCCTGCCTGTTCTTCGTGCTGGCGCGGTTCTGGCAGCGACGCTATCTCGCGACCCCCGGCGCGGACCAGACAACGGCGCTGTTCGGCACGATCTCGATAGGCTGGGGGGCTTATTTCGGCATCCTGCTCACCATCGTCGCGATCGCCGGTCTGACGGCGCTGACGACGCGGCTGACGGTGATCCGCACAATTCGCGAAATCGACATCGTGCGCTCCGATCCGGAGCGGACCGATACGGTCTGATTTTTCGGAATCCTGCCGCCGATCCGCCGCCTGAATTTCAACTCTATTTCCTGTGTTGTATAGGTTGGCGGGTCAGCCGTCTGATTCGGACGGTTTCACAAGCATTCAGATGGTGACCCCGCGAACCGGGCGCAAAACTGGAAATGGATCGGGCATGGCGGAAAGGGCGCGCAAGCCGCACGACAAAGGCGGCAGCGAACACGGGGCGCGGCGGCGTTCTGCCGCCGGCCGTCTCGCGCGCCTTGTCGGCTTCCTGCTCATTTTGATCGTGCTGGTGTTCGGCGGCGGATTTGTGGTGTTCTGCTACAATATCCTGACAGCCAGGCCGCCGCAGATCTACGAGACCGATGCGATTGTGGTGCTCACCGGCGGATCGCGCCGGATCGAGGAGGCGTTCGCTCTATTGGAGGCCGGCGCGGGCGAGCGGTTGCTGATTTCCGGCGTCAATCCCTCGACCACCCCCGAGAGCATTCTCAACGTGATTGGCGGCGACAGCCAGCTTTTCGAATGCTGCGTCGATGTCGGTTACGAGGCGCTGGATACCTACGGCAACGCAGTGGAGACCCGCAAATGGATCGAGGAGCACGACTATAGCCGCATCCTCGTCGTCACCAGCGCCTATCACCTGCCGCGCGGACTGTTTGAACTCAGGCATATCGATCCGGATACCGTGTTTGTCGGTTATCCGGTGCCATTCAGTGAGCAGGATGCTTCGTGGCGAAAAAGCCTTCGCTATCTGAGGATTGTCGGCTCCGAATACATGAAATTTCTTGGCGCCCATCTGCGCGCCGAAACCGGGCTTTCGGCGCTTGCGCCGGCCGGGGAGGAGAACTGATGGGCATGATCCGCTCCGCCGCGTTTAACATCGCCTTCTATCTCGGCACCGCGGTGCTGATGATCGTGCAGTCGCCCTATTATTTCCTGGCGTCGCGCAAGAACGCCTATCGGGTGGTGGTGCAGGGCTGGGGTCGCTTCGTCAACGCGCAGATGCGGATCTGGGCGGGTGCGACGTTTACCATCGAGGGGCTGGAAATCCTGCCGGACGGGCCGTGCATCATCGCCCCCAAGCATCAGTCCGCATGGGATACGATCATGCTTTTGCCATGGATCCCGGATTCGGTGTTCATGCTCAAGCGCGAACTGATCCAGATGCCGCTGTTTGGCTGGTATCTCAAGAAGCAGCGCCAGATCGCCGTCGACCGGGCACAGACCGGCCGCGCCATGGCAGATGCGATCGCGCGCACCAAGGCGGAGGTCGAGACCGGGCGCCAACTCGTGATCTTTCCGGAGGGAACGCGCCGACCGCCGGGGGCGGCGGCCGATTACAAACGCGGCATCCAGCGGCTCTACCGCGATCTCGGCGTGCCGGTCATCCCGGTGGTCATGCACCCGGGACTGTTCTGGCCGCGCGGCAGTTTCCGTCGCCAGGGGGGACATTTCAAGGTCCGCATCCTGCCGGCGATTGCGCCCGGAAAGGAGCCGCGGCAGTTTTTCGACGAACTTGTCGCGACCATGGAGCGCGAGAGCGATCGCCTGCTGATCGAAACCGTCGACGCCAATCCGCATCTCGACCTGCCGGAGGTCACCCGCAAGCGCGTTGCCGAGCTGAGGGCGTCTGCCGGAGCTTAGAGCGCGTCTCGCCGCACCGGGCGCGGCTGTTCGTTCTTCAGGAGGCCCGCGATCGTTTCCAGCGCTGCGTCATTGATCTGCATCTCGCGCAGATGGTCTACGGTGTTCAGGAGGTAATCGCGATTGGGGCCCGACTGGCCGTGGCCGCCCCGCACCAGTTCGGCAGCGTGATCAAGATCGAGCTTGCCGGCATATTGCTCATGTGCATGGTCGACGACATAGGTGATCGCGGGCACGTTTTCGCCCGATGACAGCCGAACGGGCAGCACCAGTTCGCGGTAAACGCGGGTGACCAGTTCGCGACCGCGCAGATAGGCAAGGATTTCTTCCTCGTCCTTGACCCTGGCTGCGAGCGCCACGCCCTCGCAGAAACCGCCGCGATCGAGCCCGAGCACGAGGCCCGGCTGGTGCGCCGTGCCGCGGTGGACGTGGGAATAGACGCAGAGGCTGCGGTGGTAGCCTGCAAGCCGGGCGGGCATGCGTCGATGGGTCGCAAAACCCGGATTCCACATCAGCGAGCCGTAGCCAAATATCCAGAATTCGTCCATATGCTATTGCCTGACACCGTTGAGTTCCGAAATTACAATGAGGCCCATGATGGCGAGATCAACCCGAACGCGCAAGTTTCTGAAATGGACGCTGATCGTTCTGATCGCCCTGATGGTCGCCTATGCCCTCGGCTGGTTCTATATCGCCCGCACAGTCAAAGCCCGGATTTTCACGCTGCTTCAGGGCCAGGATCAGCAAAACGTCGTCGTGAACTGCGAGGACATCGGCTATAACGGCTTTCCCGCCAAATTCGGTTTTTTCTGTGACGGCCTGCATGTGCGCGACCGGACGTCGGATTCGGTCTTCGACGCGCCGCAACTTATGGCCGAGGCGCCGGTCTATTCGCCGTGGTCGGTTCTGGCGAAGCTCACCGGCCCCGCCACGCTGCAAAACGACGCCGGCATGCTGTTGCGCGCGGAGTGGCAGGATTTCGGCGGCAAGCTGATCTACAGGGGTGGAGCGCCGCGCCTCGTCTCCTTCGATTTCGAGGCCGTGACCGCCCGTTTCGCCGATCCCCAGGGCCGACAGGGAACGCTGACGGCGGAGCAGGGGCAGGGGCTGGTGCGCAATGACAACGGCGATCTCGATGTCGCGCTGAACCTGAACGAGGCGGTTCTGCGTCCGCAGAACAATGCCGAGGCCTTGCCCGCCGTGTCGCTCAATCTTCTGGCAACCGTCGATGACGGCGGCGCGCTGCTCGAGACCGACTTCCATCCGCAAATGCTGCGCGGCAAGAGCGGGATCGTCAACCAGGCGGCGCTCGCGATTGGCGAAAGCCAGTCGACGATGGCGGTCTCGGGCCGCTTCGCCTTCGACAAGGACGGCTATCTCGATGGTCGCTTCAGCTTCGAACTGACCGGCATAGACGGCGTGGCCCAGCTTGCCGCGCTGAGCTTCCCTGGCGCTGCCGGCGTCATCAATTCCGTCACCGGCCTGGTGAAGAACTTCACCGGCGGCCAGCGCACGGTGACGCTCGATGTGCGCGTCGAACATGGCAGGGCCGTGCTCGGCTTCATCCCGCTCGGCAAGATACCGCCGCTTTGATCAGTCCTTGTCGTCGAGCGCGTGGCGGCCGAAGTCGGCGGCCTCGACATCCTGTCCGGCCTCCACGATCGAGCGGCGAATGTCACGGGTGCGGCTGAAGAGTTCGAACAGCTTGTCGCCCTCGCCCCAGCGGATCGCGCGCTGGAGATAGGCGAGGTCTTCCGAAAAACGCGCCAGCATTTCCAGAATGGCGTCGCGGTTATGCAGGCAGACGTCGCGCCACATGGTGGGGTCGGAGGCCGCAAGGCGGGTGAAATCGCGAAAGCCGGAGGCGGAATACTGGATCACTTCCGATTCGGTCACCGTCTCCAGATCGTCCGCGGTGCCGACGATATTGTAGGCGATGATATGCGGCAGGTGCGAGACGATCGCCAGCACCTTGTCGTGGTGATCGGCGGCCATGGTGTCGACCTTGGAGCCGATCGCCTGCCAGAACCGGGTGAGCTTGTCGACGGCTTCCGGGTCGGCGTCTTCCGCCGGCGTCAGGATGCACCAGCGGCCCTTGAACAGGCCGGCAAAGCCGGCATCCGGGCCGGATTTCTCGGTGCCGGCGATCGGGTGGCCGGGGATGAAATGCACGTTCTCGGGCACGAAAGGCGACATCTGCGCGATGACAGAGGCCTTGGTGGAGCCGACATCGGTCAGGATCGCGCCGGGCTTCAGATTGGGCGCGATGCGCTCGGCCACCGCGCCGGACGCGCCGACGGGCACCGAGACGATTACCAGATCCGCGCCGCGCACCGCGTCTTCGGCGGAAGCGGTATAGCGGTCGCCAAGCCCCAGTTCCTCCGCCCGCCGCAGCGTTTCCGGCGAACGCGTCGAGATGATGATCTCGCGGGCAAGCCCCTTGGCGCGGATATCGCGGGCAAGCGAGGAGCCGATCAGGCCGATGCCGATCAGCGCTATGCGTTCGAATGCGATCATGCCTTTTCCGTTTCCGGCGCGGCGGCGAGAAACGCCTTCAGCGCCTCGATGACGCCGAGATTGGCCTCTTCGGTGCCGACGCTCATGCGCAGCGCGTTGGGGAAGCCGTAGCCGGCGACGGCCCGCAGGATATAGCCCCGAGCGCTCAGATAGCGGTCGGCGTCGGCCGCGCGCTTTCCATCCTCATCGGGGAAATGAATCAGCACGAAATTGGCGACCGACGGCGTGACCGTCAAGCCAAGCGCGGTGAGCTCATCGGTCAGCCGCTCGATCCATTTCAGATTGTAATCGACGGCCGCCCGGGTGAAGGCGTCGTCCCTGATCGCCGCCGTCGCCGCCGCGATCGCCGGCGCGTTGAGGTTGAAGGGGCCGCGCACCCGCTCCAGCGCCGCGATGATATCGGACGGGCCGTAAAGCCAGCCGACCCTGAGCGCTGCAAGCCCGTAGATCTTCGAAAACGTCCGGGTCATGACCACATTGTCATTCTCGGCGACCAGTTCCAGCCCGGCCTCATAATCATTGCGGCGGACATATTCGGCATAGGCGGCGTCGAGCACCAGCACCACGTTTTTCGGCAGGCCGGCATGGAGCCGCCGGATTTCCGAAAACGGCACATAGGTGCCGGTCGGGTTCGCCGGATTGGCGATGAAGACGACGCGGGTTCTGTCGGTGACGGCCGCGAGGATCGCGTCGACATCGACCCGCGCGTCCTTTTCCTTCACCGTGACGGGCGTGGCGCCGTTTGCGAGAATCTGGATCTTGTAGACCAGGAAGCCGTGCTCGGTGATGATCGCCTCGTCGCCCTCGCCAAGATAGACATGGGCGATCAGGCCGAGCAGTTCGTCGGAACCATTGCCGCAGATGATATTACCGGTGTTGAGCCCGTATTTGGCGGCAATCGCCTCGCGCAGCGCGCTCGACTGGCCGTCGGGATAGAGCGCCAGGTGCTCACCCACGGATTGCATGGCGGCGATCGCCTTCGGGCTCGGCCCGAGCGGGGTCTCGTTCGATGACAGCTTGTGAACCTTGCCAGCGCCCTCGCCATGGGACTTGCCGGGCACATAGGCGGCAATGTCCATGATGCCGGGGCGCGGCGTTGGCTTGATCATCTGTTCGGTCATCGGAAACCTCGAAAATTGTCGGCCTTTTCCGGCCGGTTTTTGGCGTGAGCAGCAATAATTGCGATTGGGGTCTTTGTCGAGTGTCAGCCGCGATGTCGCGCGCGCGTGGTCGGCACGCCCTGGGGCGCAAGCGCCGGCACCAGCACCTTGCGCGCGGCGCGGGCTGCGACGGGCAGGCCCTGATAGAGCCGCTTCTGCGCCTCGATGATGTTGACGCCGGCAAAGGCGGGCCAGAAGGTGCGGCCGGAGCGCTCGAAACTGGAGCGAAGCTTCAGCACCGCGCGGCTTTTCGACGGCGGAAAGAACAGCGCCTCGGCAAAGGCCGCGGGGGTGAAATTGGTCTCCCGCAGCAATTCGATGATCTGCCCCTTGGAATAGGGCCGGCCATTGCCGAAGGGCGTATGTTCGAGGCGCGCCCAGACGCCGCGCCGATTGGGCGCCACGATCACCACCCTGCCGCCGGGCGCCAGCACCCGCCATAATTCGCGCATGGTCTCGCGGGGGGCCTCGGCGAATTCGAGCGCGTGGACAAGCAGGATGCGGTCAATGGACGCATCCGGCAGCGGCAATTCCTCTTCATGAACGAGGACGGTTGCCGACGGGCCGAGCGGCGGCCAGTTGATCGCGCCCTGCGAGGCCGGCATCAGCGCCATGGTTCTTTCGGCCTCACCGGCGAACCGGTCGAGATAGGGCAGGCAATAGCCAAGCCCCGCCAGCCGCTCATCCGGCAGCGACTGCCAGATCGGCGTAAGCGCCATCGCGATCGAATGGGCGGCGAGCCTTCCGAGCTCGGTGTGATAAAACGCGCGCAGGTCTACGATATCGGCATTCATGAGCTGAGGTTGACCCGGCTGATGGTTGGACTTCAATGTTCACCGTACTACATTGAAGCCCATTGAGTAAGCAATTGCGAGGCCTGATATGCGTTCACTGGAAATTGCCGTCTTCATGTGCCGCTCCGATAATTACGGCGTCCTGGTGCACGAGCCGGAAAGCGGCAAGACCGTCAGCATCGACGCGCCCGATGGCGAAAAGGTGATGGCCGAGGCCGAACAGCGCGGCTGGACGATCACCGATATCTTCACCACCCACCACCACAAGGACCATGTCGACGGCAATCTTATGCTCAAGGAGAAATATGACTGCCGCATCGTCGGCCCGATCGAGGAGGCGGTGGTAATCCCGGGGCTCGATCTCGCCGTGTTCGAGGGCGACGAACTCGAATTTGCCGGCCACAAGGTGGAGGTGATCGAAACCCCCGGCCATACCGCCGGACACATCTGCTATCATTTCGTCGAGGACGGTCTTCTGTTTGCCGCAGACACGCTGTTTGCGATGGGCTGCGGCCGTCTGTTCGAGCGCCCGGCCTCCGACATGTGGCCGTCGCTGCAAAAGCTGATGGCGCTGCCGGACGAGACCGAGGTCTATTTCGGCCACGAATATACGCTCGCCAATGCCAAATTCGCGCTTACCGTCGATCCCGACAATGCGGTGCTGAAGGAGCGGGCCGAGGCGGTGGCGGAACTGAGGGAGGCCGGCGGCTTCACCATTCCGACCACGATCGGGCTTGAGAAGAAGACCAACCCCTATTTCCGGGTGGCCGATCCGGCGATCCGCAAGACGCTCGGCATGGAAGAGGCGAGCAATGCCGAGGTTCTGGCCGAAATCCGCAAGCGCAAGGACAATTTCTGATGACCGCCGACGCGATCATCGAAGCGCTCGGGCTCAAGCCGCATCCTGAGGGCGGATGGTTTGCGGAGACGTTTCGTGATTCGTCCGGCGGCGGGCGCGGGGCCTCGACGCTGATCTATTTCCTCTTGAAGGCGGGCGAGCGGTCACACTGGCACCGCCTGCATACAGCCGTCGAGGTCTGGCACTATTATGCCGGCGCGCCCCTGAAACTGATGCGCTCCGTCGATGGCAAAGCGGTGGAAACGCAGATGCTCGGCCCGGACATTGCAAAGGGCGAGCGTCCGCAAGGGGTGATTCCCGCCGGATGCTGGCAGGCGGCCAAAACCACCGGCGATTTCACGCTGGTCGGCTGCACCGTGGCACCAGGCTTCACCTTCGAGGATTTCGAACTCGCCGAACCGGAGTGGGCACCGGGCGGGTGAGGGCAGCGGTTCTGGAGCGTAGGCATTTCAGTTTCTCGAACTTCCGCCGATGCACGCTCCCTGAGGCAGCGATCTTTGTGCGGCCGTGAGACTTGCACCCAATACTCTCTCCCGCTGGCGGGAGAGATGCCCCGAAAGGGGCAGTGAGGGTGGAGCAGCGTGTCAGTCTTTTGAGGGCGCCCGTGTGGATGCTCTCCCCCCTCACTGTCGCTTTCGCGACATCTCTCCCCTCCGGGGCGAGAAGATTGGGGGGCTGTGCGGTTAAGTTCCGTGAAACGGGCGCGCACACGACGCAGGGGGAGACCCGCTTCCCGCCCTGTTCTCCACTCCGGCCTAGGAATTCTTTCCTCTGATCATGTCGCGCGCGGCAATCACCGCGCCGCCGGTGATCAGCAGGCAGGCGGCGATCACGCGCCAGCCGGGTTCACCGAATCGGGCGATAATCAGGATGATGGTCGACAGCAGCGGCGCGGCATAGCTTGCCGCCCCCAGCACTTGGATATTGCCGTGCTTGACGCCGTAGTCCCAGGCGTAGAAGGCGAGGCCCACCGGCAGCAGGCCAAGGCCCGCCACCGCCAGCCACTGGCCGAAATTCTCGGGCCAGACCGTGGTTTCCAGCCCGATATGGCAGAGCAGTGAGAGCAGGGCGGTTGCAAGGCAGAAGCCGGTGACGACATCGGTCGAGACCTTGGAGAAGGAGCGCGAGGCCAGCGAATAGCCCGACCAGGTGAAGGCGCAGAGGAAGGCGGCGAAGTAGCCGAGTGCGTATTCCCCGCTGAACGCCAGCCCGCCGCCGCGGGTGACCAGAATGGCGGTGCCCGCAAAGCCGGCAAGCGCGCCGATGATGTGATGGGCTCTCAGCCGCTCGCCCGGCAGCAGCGCCGAGCCGACCACGATTAAAAGCGGCCACAGATAGGCGATCAGCCCGGCATCGACCGCCGGCGCGTTTCTGAGGGCGGTGAAATAGAGGAAATGATAGCCGAAAAGGCCGGCAATGCCGACGGTCCAGACCTTCGCCGGCTGGCGCAGCCGCTTCAGCCGTTCCGGCCGCGCGATCAGTACCGCGATGCCCGGCAGGCTGGCGATGGCAAAGGCGATGGCCGAAAGCTGGAACGGCGGCACATTGCCGGAGGCGGCTGTAAACAGCGCCAGCAACGCCCACATCAGCACGGCGGAAAACCCGATCAGGGTGGCGCGCATTGTCATGGCGTCAGCGCGGAAGGCCGAATTTCGAGGCGTAGATCGTCAGCCGCCCGATCTTCAGCGGGATATGGGCCATGACCGGCGCGAACACGTTCAGTTCCTCATTATAGGCGAACCAGACGACGAGTTCGCGGGAATTGGCGAGATATTCGATATCCTCATCCTTGCGCTCATAGCCCGCCACCGGCTTGAACCGGATGGCGCAGCCGATCGCGCGCCCGGAAAAACCTTTCGTGGAAAACGGCCGGCTACCCGCTGACGCCATTTCGAGCTCCAGCCGGGTTTCGCCGTCGAAGATCGAGATCGTGGTGGCGCAGGGATTCTTGGAAGGCGGCAGCAGCAGCGCGGAGACCGGATCGATCACATTGCGCAGATGCTTGGACTTGACCTCGACCCAGTTATCCCCACGCGGGCCCGGATCGGGCTCGATGGTCGATTTCGTCACCCGCTTGTTGGAAAAGGTCGCGGCATAGTCTCGGGCATAATCGCCATCGCGGTAGACGAGCTGGAATTCCCGCGTTTCCGGCTTGCCGCTGCGCCAGACCCCGTCGGCGTCGACCTTGACGGCGATCGAAGTGAACAGATTGCCAATCCCCGCCGCCTCGATATCGGCATTGATATTGTACTTGCCGTCGGCAACCGTGGTGTTGAACACGGCGTTGGCGATCCTGATTCCGGAAAACGACAGCGTGTAGGTGGTCTGCTGCTTGATATCCTCGGCTTGCGTGGCGGGAGCTGCGAGGAGCGCCGCGACGAGCCCGAGCGATTGAAGAAGTTTAGCTGCCATATCCCGCATCCGTCCATTGAAGTTCGATTACCCCCCGTTTATGTCGTAGCTGACAGCAAAAAAACAGCCGTAAATTTTTCGTCTACCGCGAAAAACCGGCAAATCGCCTTGACCTTTGGCGAGGGCAAGATTATAGAACCGCAACTTTCCAATGAGCCGCCAATTGGATCGCGGGGCATGGCTGTCCCGTTGAAAGCCTTGGCTAAAGAAGAATAAGTAGGTGTTACCATGTCCCGCATGTGTGAATTGACTGGCAAGGGCGTGCTGTCCGGCAACAATGTTAGCCATGCCAACAACAAGACCCGTCGCAAGTTTCTTCCCAATCTTTGCCGGGTAACCCTGATGTCGGAAGCAACCGGCATGAGCTATCGTCTGCGCGTTTCGGCAGCGGCTCTCCGCTCCGTTGAGCATCGCGGCGGTCTCGACGCATTCCTGCTGAAGTCCGGCGAGCGCGATCTTTCGCCGCGCGCCCGCCTTCTGCGCAAGGAAATCATCAAGAAGACGGCCGAACAGGCCGCCGCCTGATTCAGGCATTCTGACTAAACTGGAGAGCCTTGCCGCCAGCCGGTAAGGCTCTCTTTATTCGTTCTCCAACTGGTGGCATCACCCAGGATAAAAAAATGCGACAGACGCAGTCCGTTGTTATCTACAGCCTGCTGATGGCAGGCGTCGTGCTTCTTTCCAACATCCTCGTCCAGTATCCGGTTTCCGGAACGCTGTATGGCATCTCGCTCGCCGATCTTCTGACCTGGGGCGCGTTCACCTATCCGCTCGCCTTTCTGGTCAACGACCTGACGAATCGCCAGTTCGGCCCCTCGGCCGCGCGCAAGGTGGTGATCGCCGGTTTCGTCGTCGGCGTTGCCTTTTCCTTCTACGCCTCGGTGCCGCGTATCGCGATCGCCTCGGGTACGGCCTTTCTGGTCGGCCAGCTTCTCGATATCTCGGTCTTCAACAGGCTGCGCCGGCAGACATGGTGGAAGGCGCCGCTGGCGGGCTCGCTGTTCGGCTCCGTGCTCGACACGGTGCTGTTCTTCTCGATCAGCTTCGCCGCCATCTTCGCCTTCTTCGGCCCAAATGATGAGTTCGCGCTCGGCATGGCCCCGCTCTTCGGCGTGTTCGCGCTCGAAGTGCCGCGCTGGGTCTCCTGGGCGCTCGGCGATCTTTCAGTCAAGCTCGCCTTCAGCCTGATTATGCTTCTGCCCTATGCGGCGCTGATTTCCTGGCTCAGACCGATGCGCAGCGTCAACGCATAGCGGCGACGACCGCCTCGCGAGGGCCGTTTTCGACAATGCTTTCATAGGCCTTGAGGATCGCGGCGCGGAAGGCGGGATGCGTCGCCAGATCGGCGTCGAAGATCGTGTCGATGGCGATCAGACCATCGACCAGCGCCGCGCCGTCGCGGTCCCGCGCGACAGCCAGCAACTTCTCGGAAAGCGGATCGGTCAGCGTGCCGCCGCTCTCGGTCGCAAGCTTCACGAATCGCATCCAGCCGGCCAGGGCGAGCGCCTGAAGCGGCCAGGGTCTGCCGGCCTCGATATTCTCCTCGACCGAATGAAGCAGGCGCTGCGGCAGTTTCTGGCTGGTATCCCAGGCAATCTGGCCGGTGCGGTGTTTCAGCTTCGGGTTGGCGAATCGGGCGATCAGATCATCGGCATAGGCCTCGATATCGACGCCCTCGATCGCGGGCAGCGTCGGGCGCTGTTCGTCGAGCATCAGGCTGCGGGCGGCCTTGCGGAACACCGGATCGGCCATGCAGGCGTCGACCGTTTCGATTCCTGACAGGCTGCCGAGCATCGCCAGAAACGTATGCGCGCCGTTCAGCATTCTGAGCTTCATCATCTCGAACGGGCGCACGTCGTCGGTCAGCATCGCCCCGCCTTCGGCATAGGGCGGGCGACCGGCGGCGAAATCGTCCTCGATCACCCACTGGCGGAACGGCTCGCAGACGATGCCGTTGTCGTCGGCCGCGCCGCCATTGATGTCCTTCAGCAGCGCGCGCCCTTCATCGTCGAGCGCCGGCACGACGCGGTCCACCATGGTGCCGGGGAAGGTGACATGGGCGTCGATCCAGTCGGCCAGCCTGCCGTCGCGCTGATGGGCGAAGGCGAGGACAGCGGCGCGCACCAGCCTGCCATTGTCGGGCTGGTTGTCGCAGGAAAGCACGGTGAGGCCGGAAAGCCCGGCCGCGCGGCGGCG
Organism: Martelella sp. AMO21009; assembly: GCF_053484295.1. Taxonomy (NCBI): domain Bacteria; kingdom Pseudomonadati; phylum Pseudomonadota; class Alphaproteobacteria; order Hyphomicrobiales; family Aurantimonadaceae; genus Martelella; species Martelella sp. AMO21009. The sequence goes on along the minus strand of NZ_JBAKFR010000003.1, from coordinate 236,446 downwards.
CGCAAGGCCTGCGACGATGACGCCGATCGCGGTTTTGGGGTTTTCAGGGTTTTCCAGGTCGGCGCGGATGCCCTTATGGTCGAGATCGAGCTGACCGTTGCGGCAGCAATAGCCCTTTTCCGTGATCGTCAGGCTGATGACGGAGAGCGGCTCGGAGGCGATCAGGTCGAGCAGCGAATCGATGCCGTCGCGGCCCGGATGGCGGGTGCCGACGACCACGGCGATCTCGCGCGCGGTCACGCCGTCGCCGTCGACCTCGGCCACCAGATACCGACGTCCCGCATCATCGAGCGCGGAAAGCTCTTCCGCGCCGGAGTTCAGCCGGCAGGCCACCACGCCCCAGTCGCCGCCAGCGGCGTTCAGGCCCTCCTGCAGATAGACCATCAGATGGGCGCGGGCGAAGGCGCCGAAGCCGATATGAAGGATGCGCGGGCGGAGCGAGGCCGGATCGAATTTGGCGCGGATGACGGTTTCTGGCATCGGAACTCCTCGTAAGTGCCTGACGGGATCGCAGGCACCTTATCGCGGCGGGCGGCGGCTGCGGTCAAGCAAAGTTTGCATGTCAACGGTCGCAGCGCCAGAATGCGGCCTCGCTCAAAGGGTGGAACTTTACCCGGCGCGAACCGTTTCTGAGCGCTATCCATCCCAATCCAGCGAGGGCAATGTGGCCGGACGCGTTCTTCTTCAGTTTTTCCATTGGTATTATCCAGACGGCGGCAGGCTCTGGGGCGAGGTCGCGGAAAAGGCCGCTGACCTTGCGGAGATCGGCGTGACCGACGTCTGGCTTCCGCCGGCCTACAAGGGTGCCGCCGGCGGCTATTCGGTGGGCTATGACACCTATGACCTGTTCGATCTCGGCGAGTTCGACCAGAAGGGCTCTGTCCCCACAAAATACGGCGATCGCGGCGCGCTGGAAGCGGCCTGCGGAGCGCTCGCGGAACACGGGATCGGGGCGATCCACGATGTCGTGTTCAACCACAAGATGGGCGGCGACGAGCGCGAGGCGGTCAAGGTACGCCGCGCCAATCCGGACGACCGCACCGAGATCGAGGACGAGGCCTTCGATACCCACGCCTATACCCGCTTCACCTTTCCGGGTCGGCAGGGCCAACATTCCGAATTTGTCTGGACCCAGAAGTGCTTTACCGGCGTCGACTATATCGAGGACCCGACCGACACCGGCGTCTTCCGCCTCGTCAACGAATATGGCGAGGGCGAGTGGAACGACGAGGTGGACGAGGAGCTTGGCAATTACGACTACCTGATCGGCTCCGATGTCGAATTCCGTAACCGCGCTGTCTATGAGGAACTGAAATACTGGGGCCGCTGGTTTTCCGAGCAGGTGCCGGTCGCCGGCTTCCGGCTCGATGCCGCCAAGCACATCCCCGCATGGTTCTTCCGCGACTGGATCGGTCATATGCGCGGAACCGTGAAGGAAGACCTGTTCGTGGTCGCCGAATACTGGCATCCCGATATCGGCGCGCTGGAGAACTATCTGGAACTTGTCGACCGTCAGCTCCTGCTGTTCGATGTCGGCCTGCATCATAGCTTCCACGATGCCGCGAAGGGCGGCGGCGATTTCGACATGCGCACCATTTTCGACGGATCGCTGCTTTCGGCGCAGCCGGAGCATGCCGTCACGCTGGTGGAAAACCACGATACCCAGCCGCTGCAATCGCTCGAGGCCGCCGTTGAACCGTGGTTCAAGCCGCTTGCCTATGCGCTGATCCTGATGCGCGAGCAGGGCGTGCCGAGCGTCTTCTACGCCGATCTCTACGGCGCGGACTATCGCGACAAGGGCAGCGATGGCGAAGAGTACGACATCGTGATGCCGAAGGTCGAATGCCTGCCGGCGCTGATTTCCGCCCGTAAGCGATTCGCCAATGGCGGCCAGACCGACATGTTCGATGACCCGAATTGCCTTGCGATCGTGCGCCATGGAACCGATGAGGCGCCGGGCTCGGTCACGGTGCTTACCAATGGCGAGGAGACCGGCAAGCATGTCGAACTCGGCGAGGGGCATGCCGGGGCAAGCTTCCGCGATTTTCTCGGCCATCGTGAGGATACGGTAACGGCGGATGAGCAGGGCAATGCCGATTTCCCGGTCAATGGCGGCAGCGTCAGCGTCTGGGTGCGCGAGGATGCGCTCTGAAGATCGCTATCCGCGCGGCAGCGTGCGGAAGGCCTTCTTCGCGGGCGAGCCCTGCCATTCGGGATGCTCGGCTTCCGCCTGTTTCCACGCCGCAGCCGAACGCCGGTAGGCCATGGGCGAGGCGATTTTCGGGATATGCGCCAGTTCCCAGTGGATGCCGTTGATGGGATCGTCGAAAAACACGCCGTAATAGCCGGGCGCATAGACCGGATATTCCGCCGGGGTCTCCGTCACGGGAACGTCGTTAGGAACGAGGAAATCGCTATGGAAGCGATCGACCTCCTTCCGGTTCTTCGCCCACAGCGCGATGTGATGAATGCCGGTGGCGCGCGCCGCGTGATCGAGCTTGCCGCCGGTCTTGGCCGGCTGGATGCCGATATAGCTGTGGGGAAAGGGAAAGCGCGCCATGTAATAGGTCGAGTGGTAGCCGATATCCATGGTCCAGAAACTCTTGTATCCCAGCCAGCCGAACATCCGGTCGTAGAACGCCACCGAGTTCTCGTAGTCGATGACCGAGAATTCAACATGATTGACACCGCGCCAGCGCATTGTGCATCTCCTGTTTTGCGGCGGAATTGGACCTCGCCGTCATTTCGTGCAATACGTTAGACCACTGGTCTAAAATGTCAATGAAAGCGGATTGATGGCTGCGGAAGACAAGAGAAAGCCGATGGCGGAGGGCGACACGGCGCTTGCAAGGCTAAAAGCGCTGGCGCCGGAGCGCCGCGCGTGCCTGCTGGACGCGGCCGAGGCGGCATTCGCGGAGGCGGGCTTCGCCGGCGCTTCGATGAACGCCATCCTGGCCGCGGCCGCCATGAGCAAGGGGCAGGCCTATTACTATGTGCACGACAAGTGCGACCTCTATTCCGCCGTGATCGAACGCGCGCTCGGCGAACTGGTCAACCGGATGGATTTTTCCGCGCCGCTCCAGGCCGAAACGATCGATCTCTTCTGGGATGGCATTTACGCGGCGTTCGAGCGCCTCAGCGGGGCTCTTGTCGCCGATCCCGTCATGGCGGCGCTTGGCCGGACGATGTATGAGGGCCCGCAGACGGAAAAGGCGCTTGAAGCGCCGCTTGCGCGGATCAGGCGCGCTCTGGAGCTGCTCGTGGAAAAGGGGCAGGGACTGGGCGCCGTCCGCTCCGACATGCCGCGCGCGCTGATCGTCGACATGGTGCTTTCCGCCGCCCGCGCGCTTGACCGCTGGTTTGCGGAAAACTGGGAGGCTTTGTCGCCGGAAGAGGCGGCGCGCCTCAATCTCGAGGGGCTGAAGATGATCCGGGCGATGGCCGCGTCCGCCGGTTGATCCAGCGTCAGCCGGCCAGCCTGAACTCCAGCATCAGCGTCTGCTGCAGCACCGAATCATTGTCGTCCGAGATGATGATCAGATGCAGGCTACCGTCGGGCATCGCAATAACGTCGAGCCCTTCCATATTGTCGATCCGGTTCAAGCCGCTTGCCTGCATGATCACCGGACCGTCGACCACCGCGCCGGCGCGGATCGTATCGGCGGGTATGCGGCGGATGCGCATGCCGATGCCGCCCAGAAGCGAAAACCGACGTTCCAGGAGCAGCAGATCGCCATCCGGCAGGAAGGCAGCGTCGGTGACGTCGAATTCCTGATTCTTGACGACCTTGAAAATGCCCTTTCCGGAACCGGAAATGATGGCCGCGAACAGGTTTCCGTCGCTGTCGATGCTCTTTTCCGCAACCACCACGGTCCGGCCATCAGCATTGGTCGCCATCGCCTCGAGGCCGCCATTGGCGCGCAATTCGTTGCGGGGAATCAGGAAACCGGGGCCGCGCGTTGCCGTCGCGTTGTCATGGCCCTTCAGAGGGTACTGGTCGATCCGGTGCATGTTCTCGAAGCCGACGAGGATCCGTCCGTCCTTGATCGTCATGCTCTCGGCATCCATGGCGACCTTTTTGGCGTGCACGCCACTGACGTTCTTCATCGGCGTGACCGTCACGTCGGCGACGCCGGAAAGTCGTCCCCTGCCATCGCGGGTAATCTCGCCATCGATCCATTGGCCGTCATCGGCGACCGCGATGAAGCGTTTGCCGCCAGGCAGGAAACGGATCGAGGAAAGCGAATGCAGGCCGGAAAGCTTGAGCCCGCCGACGAATTGCAGCGCGCCGAAGCGGGTCACGGCCGGGTCATTGGCGAAACTATCGATCCGCGTGGAAGAGACATCCGCAGCCGAAGCCTGCGCGCTGACGAGCGCCAGCGCAAGAAGAAGGGCGCGTATCATCGAGCGCGTCGACGCCTCGGCGCCTCGGCGCCCTGTTCCTCGAACAGCGCGGCAAGCTGGTCGGTCATCGCGCCGGCCAGTTCGTCGGCATCGACGATGGTGACGGCGCGGCGGTAGTAGCGGGTGACATCATGGCCGATGCCGATCGCCAGCAGCTCCACCGGTGAGCGCGTCTCGATATGCTCGATCACCGCGCGCAGATGCTTTTCGAGGAAATTGCCGGGGTTGACCGAGAGCGTCGAATCATCGACCGGCGCGCCATCGGAAATCATCATCAGGATGCGGCGCTGCTCGGGCCGGCCCATCAGCCGGTCATGGGCCCAGATCAGCGCCTCGCCGTCGATGTTCTCCTTCAGCAGCCCCTCGCGCATCATCAGCCCGAGATTGGCGCGCGAGCGCCGCCAGGGCTGGTCTGCGGATTTGTAGATGATATGGCGCAGATCGTTGAGCCGGCCGGGGGCCGCGGGCTTGCCGGCCTCCAGCCACTTCTCGCGCGACTGGCCGCCCTTCCACGCCTTGGTGGTGAAGCCCAGGATTTCGACCTTGACGCCGCAGCGCTCCAGCGTGCGCGCCAGAATGTCGCCGCAGGTGGCGGCAACCGTGATCGGGCGGCCGCGCATCGAGCCGGAATTGTCGATCAGGAGCGACACCACGGTGTCGCGGAACTGGGTGTCGCGCTCCATCTTGAAAGAGAGCGGCTGCATCGGATCGATGACCATGCGCACCAGCCGCGCGGTATCGAGATAGCCTTCCTCGAGATCGAAATCCCAGGACCGGTTCTGCTTGGCCATCAGCCGGCGCTGCATGCGATTGGCAAGCCGGCCGACCGCGCCCTGAAGGTGGGCGAGCTGCTTGTCGAGATGGGCGCGCAGGCGCTGAAGCTCTTCCTGGTCGCACAGTTCCTCGGCGGTGATTTCCTCATCGAACTCGGTCGAGAACACGCGGTAATCGACCTTTTCGTTGAAATCGTCGAAGGCGGTGTTTGGGCGCTTGGTCTCGCCGGCGACTTCCGAATCGGGATCGGCCTCGTCGTCGAGATCGGTATCGGCCACTTCCGCGCCGTCGAGTTCGCCCTGGTCCATTTCCTCGTCGGCGCTGTCGCTGTCATCGGCGGAGGCCGAATCCTCGCCGGCCTGCTCCTCGACCTGTTCGTCGTTCTCGCGTTCGGAGCGCGGCTGCTCCTCGTCGGAGAGGTTTTCCTCTTCGTCGTCGTTTTCGAGGTCGTCGCCGGCATAGTCGTCGGCCATTTCCATCGATGACAGCATCGAGCGGACAACGCGGGCGAAGGCGTCCTGATCGTCGATCGAGCCCGCCAGCCGGTCGAGGTCGACGGCGGCCTTGTCCTCGATGAAATCGCGCCAGTAATCGAGCACCTTTCCGGCTGATTCCGGCGGTTTTTCGCCGGTCAGCTTTTCGCGTACCAGCATGGCGACGGCTTCGGAAACCGGCGCGTCTTCCTTGCGATCGATGGCGGCGAAATTGGCCTTTTCGTATTTTTCCGCATGCATGGCGGCAAGGTTCTTCGCCATGCCCGGCATGCGCTTCGCCCCGATCGAATCGATCCGGGCCTGCTCAACCGCGTCGAAAATCGACTGCGCCTCGGTGCCGCCGGGCGACATGTGGGCGTGGGTCACGGGATTGTGGCAGGCCATGCGCAGCGCCATGGAATCGCCAAGCCCGCGCACCACGGCCAGTTCCTCCGGCGTCGGGCGCTTGGAGAATTCCGGAAGCCGGATCTGGTGGCCGCTCATGCCCGGCCGGTCGCGCGAAAACACGACCTCCGCCTCCCGTTCGCCGGAGATCGCGCGCACGCAGCCGGAAACGGCCCGGTGCAGCGGCTCCAGGTCTACGGGCGCATAGGGATTGGATTTTCGATTGTCGCCGGGACCGGCCATGGAAATTTCCTCAGGCGCTGATCACGACGTTGGCGGCGCTTTCCTTCAACTCCTCGCCGAAGGCGCGCTGATATTGTTCGGCCACCAGTGTGCGTTCCAGCTCGTCGCACTTGTTGAGGAAGGTGACGCGGAAGGCAAAACCGACATCGCCGAAGATCTCGGTGTTCTCGGCCCAGTTGATCACCGTGCGCGGGCTCATCACCGTCGAAAGATCGCCATTGACGAAGGCCGAACGGGTGAGGTCGGCGACGCGCACCATATTGGAGACGGTTTCGCGGCCCTCGGCCGTGGCGGCAAAGCTCTTCACCTTGGCGAGAATGATGTTCACCTCCTGCTCGTGCGGCAGGTAGTTGAGCGTGGTCACCAGCGACCAACGGTCCATCTGGGCCTGGTTGATCTGCTGGGTGCCGTGGTAAAGCCCGGTCGTGTCGCCGAGGCCAACCGTGTTGGCGGTCGCAAACAGGCGGAAGGCCGGGTGGGGGCTGATCACGCGGCTCTGGTCGAGGAGCGTCAGCCGGCCGGAACTTTCCAGAACGCGCTGGATCACGAACATCACGTCCGGTCGGCCGGCGTCGTATTCGTCAAACACCAGCGCGACATTGTGCTGATAGGCCCAGGGCAGGATGCCGTCCTTGAACTCGGTGACCTGCAGGCCGTCCTTGACCACGATCGCGTCCTTGCCGACAAGGTCGATACGGCTGACATGGCTGTCGAGGTTAACGCGCACGCACGGCCATTTCAGTCGCGCCGCAACCTGCTCGATATGGGTCGATTTACCGGTGCCGTGATAGCCGGAAACCATGACGCGGCGGTTATGGGCAAAGCCGGCGAGAATGGCGAGCGTGGTGTCGCGATCGAACAGGTAGTCGGGATCGAGGTCGGGCACATAGGGGTCGTCGGTCGAATAGGCCGGGACTTTCAGGTCGACATCGAGGCCGAAGGTTTCACGAACCGAGACGGTGGTGTCGGGGAGGTTCGAATAGTCCAGATCGATCTTGCTCATCATTTCTCCAGCACGGCCTCCTGGGAAAAGGCCGCTCAACGGTCTTTTATCTGCTTTTGATAATAGCGTCCTAGCAGAAGCCGGACTGCTTTAACAATTGGTATGCCTGCACCACGGCGCGAAAAGTTTCTTCCGAGCCGCGATCGCCGCCATTGGCGTCGGGGTGGTGTTTCTTGACCAGCAGCTTGTACTGCTTCTTGATGTCGTCGGAGGTCGCCGAGGCGCTCAAGCCGAGCGTGTCGAAGGCCTTGGCTTCCAGCGTCTTCAGCTTGCGCTCGCGCTTCGGACGCTGCGGCCGGCCATCCCTGCCGTCATGAACGAAGCCGAACGGATCGCGCATGCGTGCGCCCGAGGCGGCATTGCCGGCCTTCCTGGAGCCGTTGAGCGGCGTCTTGCGGGTATCGCCGTTGACGCCGACGGTCCAGGTCGGGCGATGGCCGGTGAGCGCTTCCTTCTGATAGCGTGCGATCTCGCTGTCCGACAGGCCCTCGAAATAATTATAGCCCTTATTGTAGGCCTTCACATGCTCGAAGCAGAACAGGAAAAACTGTCCCTCGGCATTGCGGCCGACGGGCGCCTTGTGCTTTCCGGGCTTGTGGCAGCCGTCCCACTGGCACTCGGGCACAGCGGTCTCCGCATCGGCGGGTTTTGCCGCGGCGGGGCCCTTGCGCTTGGTGCGGAGGCGGTCGAAATATTTGGAATCTAGATTCATGGCGCGTGATTATGACCTTCCAAGCCCGCCACAACAAGAATTGACAACGGGATTTCTTACTGGCTTTCTGCCCTGTTAACGCGTTGACCACGGCGCGGGGTTCGCGAAAGCCGGTTTTTAACCTTTCCGTTAGACGCGCCACGCGCGACAAGGAGTGAAACGATGGCAATGGCCGCAGCAATCGAAGACCGGCTGAATACCCTGTTCAATCCCGAACGGCTGATTTTGAAAGACGAGAGCGCGCAACATGCCGGCCACTACAATGATCCGGACGCTCCCGAGATTACCCATTTAAGGATCAGGATCGTATCCGACAAGTTCAAAGGGATGAGCCGCATCGCACGACATCGTGCCGTCAATGAGGCATTGGGCCCGGAATTCGCTGATGGCCTTCATGCTTTGGCGATCGAAGCCGCAGCACCCGACGAGCCGACGCGGTGGTAATGGGGAGGTTCGAATGCAGTGGAGCTCTCCGTTCTATTGACAACGCCTACCCATTCTCCGCCGTCCGCCAATCAGACTGCCGCTTTCACGGCAGTCGTCAACAGACCAGGGTGACGCGCGGCGGGTGAGGGGGAGTGCCGAGGACAGAATTTTGCGCGATAGGGGGCCTGGGTAAAGCGTGTCAGGCGCTTCCTTGCCTTACCTCAGCGCGCGATTAAGCCCTTTACATCTGATGATGAACATAAGAACATATAAGGAACAAAGTCGGAGGTAAACCCTATGGCATTCGAACGCAGGATCAGCCTGATCACATTGGGCGTCGAGGATATTGCGGAGGCGACGGCGTTCTACGAGCGTCTGGGCTGGAAGAAATCATCCGCCTCGCAGGAAAGCGTCAGCTTTTTCGGGCTCAACGGCATCGCGCTTGGCCTTTTCGGGCGAAAGGCGCTGGCCGAGGATGCCGGCCTGGCGGGCGTAGCGGACGACAGACCGGCATTTTCGGGTGTGACGCTTGCCTATAATGTCGGCTCCGAAAGCGAAGTGGACGAGGCGCTGGCCTTTGCCGAAAGCTGCGGCGCGCGGATCGTGAAACCGGCGGAAAAGGTGTTCTGGGGCGGCTATAGCGGCTATTTTGCCGATCCGGACGGCCATTTGTGGGAGGTCGCCTTCAATCCGTTCTCGCCGCTCGACGAAAACGGACACATGACGCTGCCGCTTTAGCCCGCTTCAGCCATGCGCGCGGATGACCGCTAAAAAGTCCTCGCCGTAACGCTGCAGCTTGGTCTGGCCGACGCCCGAAACCGAAAGCATGGCCTCCGGCGAGTCCGGCCGTTCGGCGGCGAGCGCAATCAGCGTGGTGTCGGGGAAGATGACATAGGGCGGCACGCCGCCTTCCTTGGCAAGCGCCGTGCGGGTTGCGCGCAGGGCCTCGAACAAGGCGCTATCCTGCTCGGGCACGGCGGCGCGTTTGTCGGCACTGCGTCTGGCCGAGCCGGAGGAGCCGCCGCGCGTGGGGCGGTCCTTGCGAAAACGCACGGTCCTTTCCTTGCGGAAAACCGCGCGCGCCTCCGGCATCAGCTTCAGCGCGCCATAGGCCTCGTGGTCGACCGTGATCAGGCCTGCGGCCAGAAGCTGGCGGTAGACAGATTGCCAGGTCTTGACCGGCAGGTCGCTGCCCGCGCCGAAGACCGGCATCTGCGTGTGTCCGAAGCGCTCGGTCCGCTCGGTCTCCTTGCCGGTCAGCACGTCAATCAGGTGGCCGGCGCCGAAGCGTTCGCCGGTGCGATAGATTGCCGCCATCGCCTTGATCGCAGCCTCCGTGCCGTCCCAGGTCTCGACCGGCTTCAGGCAGGTGTCGCAATTGCCGCAGCCGCCGGGATGGGCCTCGCCGAAATGGGCGAGAATCGCCTGCCTGCGGCAGCCTGAGGTTTCGCAGATGCCGAGCAGCGCATTGAGCTTGGCGCGTTCGACGCGCTTGATCTCCTCGACCGCGTTGCCGTTGTCGATCATCCGTCCGCGCTGCACCACATCAGCCATGCCGTAGACCATCCAGGCCTCCGACGGCAGGCCGTCGCGGCCCGCGCGGCCGGTCTCCTGGTAATAGGCCTCGACCGAACCCGGCAGGTCGAGATGGGCGACATAACGCACATTCGGCTTGTCGATGCCCATGCCGAAGGCGACGGTGGCGACGAGGCAAAGCTCCTCTTCCTTCAGGAACGCATCCTGATTGGCGTCGCGTAGCGCGCGGTCCATGCCGGCGTGATAGGGGAGCGCTCGGATGCCCTGGCCGTTCAGCCATTCGGCGGTTTCCTCCACCTTGGCGCGCGACAGGCAGTAGACGATGCCGCTATCGCCCTTGTGGCGGGTGAGAAAATCCAGCAATTGCCGGCGCGGCTGGTCGCGCTCGATGATCTCGTAGGTGATGTTGGGCCGGTCGAAGGAGGTGGTGAAAACCGCCGCGTCCTGAAGCGCCAGCCGCTCGATGATATCGTCGCGGGTATGCGGATCGGCGGTCGCCGTCAGCGCCATGCGCGGCACGCCGGGAAAGACCTCTTTCAGCGCATCGAGCGCGCGATATTCCGGGCGGAAATCATGGCCCCATTGTGAGACGCAGTGCGCTTCGTCGATGGCGATCAGCGCGATCTTCACATGCGCCATCATCTCGCGGAAACCGGCGGTCGCCATCCGCTCCGGCGTCACGTAAAGAAGGTCGAGGTCTTCATTATCGAGTCCGCGGCGGATCGCGCCATATTCCTCGCGCGAAAGCGTCGAATTCAGTGCCGCGGCTCTGACGCCGAGCTGTTTCAACGCCTCCACCTGGTCGCGCATCAGCGCGATCAGCGGCGAGACCACCAGCGCCACGCCCGGGCGGCAGAGCGCCGGCACCTGATAGCAGAGCGACTTGCCGGCGCCTGTCGGAAACAGCACCACGGCATCGCCGCCGGCGAGGACCTGTTCGACAACGGCCTGTTGTTTGCCGCGAAAGGCGGCATAGCCATAGACGGATTTGAGGATGGAGAGCGGATCGGCGACATTTGACATGTTGGAGCCATAGCGCGGCGAACGGCGCGCGCCAAGGCCGGGGCGGGACAGGCTTCTGTGTTTGCCGCGTTTTTCTTGCATTCGGCGGCGGCGGGAGCGATAAGCCGAACGATAGATGAAGGCAGATAGCATATGGCAGGCACGAACAGCGAGCGTCCGCTTCTGGCGGAAGGTCCCGTGATCATTCTGGTCAATCCGCAACTCGGCGAGAATATCGGCATGGTGGCGCGCGCCATGGCGAATTTCGGCCTTGCCGAACTGCGCCTCGTCGAGCCCCGCGACGGCTGGCCGAGCGACAGCGCGCGCTCCGCCGCCTCCAAGGCCGATCATGTGATCGATGGCGTAGAGGTGTTTGACCGGCTGGAGGACGCGATCGCCGACCTCAATTTCGTCTATGCCACCACCGCCCGCAGCCGCGACGGCTTCAAGCCGGTGCGCGGGCCGACGGTTGCCGCCGATACGCTGCGCGCCCGCCACAGGGCAGGGGAGCGTTCAGGTATCCTTTTCGGGCGTGAGCGCTGGGGGCTGAAGAACGAGGAGGTGGCGCTCGCCGACGAGATCGTGACCTTCCCGGTCAACCCCGCCTTCGCCTCGCTCAACATCGCCCAGGCCGTGCTGCTGATGTCCTATGAGTGGATGAAATCCGGCATGGAAGATGAAAGCGCGACGCCGTTTCAGGCCGTCGAGCAGACGCCGGCCACCAAGGAAAATCTGTTCGGCCTGTTCGCCCATCTCGAAGAGGCGCTCGATGCGCGCGGATATTTCCGCCCCGCCGACAAAAAGCCCAAAATGATCGACAATCTGCGCGCAGTCTTTACCCGAAGGGCGATGAGCGCGCAGGAAATTCATGTGGTGCGCGGGGTGATTTCCGCGCTCGATCGCTATACCCGCAAGAACCCGCGCGGCCAGGATGGCGGCGATGAGCGATGACGGCCCGGTTCTGATTTTCGATTCCGGCATTGGCGGGCTGACCGTGCTGCGCGAGGCCCGCATGCTGATGCCGGAGCGCCGCTTCGTCTATATCGCCGATAACGCCGCCTTTCCCTATGGCGACTGGGAGGAGGGCGCGCTGCTCGGGCATCTGCTCAGGCTCTTCGGGCAGTTGCTGGAGGAAATCCGCCCGGCCTGCGTGATCATCGCCTGCAACACGGCCTTCACGCTTGCCGGCGCGGCGTTGCGCGAGCGCTTTCCGGAAACTGATTTCGTGGGCACTGTGCCCGCCATCAAGCCGGCCGCAGAACGCACCGCCACCGGCCTGATCTCCGTGCTGGCAACGCCGGTGACGGTGAAGCGCGACTACACCAAGGGGCTGGTAGAAAGTTTCGCCAGCCATTGCCATGCCCGCCTCGTCGGCTCGCGCTATCTGGCGGCGCTCGCGGAAGACTATATCTGTGGCATTGCCGTTGCCGATTCGGCGCTCTGGGCTGAGATCGCGCCCTGTTTCGTGGAGGAGGAGGGCAGGCGCACCGATATCGTGGTGCTGGCCTGCACGCACTATCCCTTCCTCGCCAACCGTTTCCGCAAGCTCGCCCCCTGGCCGGTGGACTGGCTGAACCCGGCCGAGGCGATCGCCATCCAGGCAAAGCGCGTGCTGGGGCCGTCGTCAGCCGCCGCCGATGGCGGCCCCAACCATGACTTCGTTGTCTTCACCGGCGAAAACCTGCGTCCGGAAACCGTGCGGCTGATGCAGGGCTTCGGCCTCAAGATCGCCGCGCGCCGGAAGGGGTGACAGGCTGGCCCCGGCAACTGTTCGGGGTGGTTGACGAAAGGCGGGCGGCGTTTCCAGCTCGGGCACGGTCGCATAACGACCAAGGATGACACGAAACGCGTCCGCCAATCAGACTGTCGCTTTCACGGCAGTCGTCAACAGACAAGACGTCAACAGACAAGGGTGATGCCCGTGGTAGGGGTAGATTTTTCGTCAATCCTGTCCTCGGCCTTTTTCCGCCCAGCGAAAAGCAGCCTAAATTGCGACGCCGAAATGCCTCAAACCCTCGATCACGCCGTCGGCGACTTCGCCGCGGGCCTGATAGATGCGGTCATTGCCCTTGACCAGGTTCCGCAGGTCGTCATGGCCGTTGGCCGGGATGATGCCGCGCACATCGGGCACGGTGAACATCGCGCTGTCATTGCCGGTGTCGCCGGCCACCACGACGTCGTCATGGGCGATGTCGAGTTTCTGGCACAGCCATGAAAGGCAGGCGCCCTTGTCGGCATTCTTCGGCAGGATGTCGAGATCGCGCTTCGATGAATAGATCAGCTTGACCTCGAGCCCCTTCGACGTCAGCGCTTCCTCGATGGCCTGCAACCGGCCCTTCCTGGCGTTTTGCAGATACCAGCTCGATTTGTAGCCGTGCTGATAGCGCTCAGGCTGGCGGGTCACGTCGGGAATATTGGACATGATCCGCTCGACCTTCTCGACATCGAAGGCGTTGCCGATGAAATCGTCGAAACCGCCGATGGGCAGGCCATTGCGGTGGTCATGGGCCATGGTGCCGACGCCGCCGATCAGGAAATCGGGCTCGGGCAGGCCTACCATGCCGATCAGGTCTCGGATATCGTCGACAAGCCGCCCGCTGTTATAGACCAAGAGCGGGCGCTCGGCTTCGGGCACGGCGTCGAAGGCCCGGCGGAAGCGTTCCGTCGAGCCGTTGTCGCCGACAAGCGTGCCGTCGAGATCGGAGGAGAAAAGTCTGATCGCCATCGCCTCAGTCGCCGTCATTCCAGGGTTCGGCCCAGTCGCTGTCCTGCAGCGATTGCCGCATCGGCCGGCCCTCGACCAGCGAGATCAGCTGCTGGGCGATACCGGTCCAGGTGAACAGGCTGCGGGCCTTGTGCGCGCCCATGCGAGCCAGGCGATTATAGAGCCGCTGATGCTTGAACGGCTTCATCATCATGATGCCGAGATCGTATTTGTCGAACGTGTCGGCAAACAGCGCGTGACGCCCGAAGCTGATCGCGCGGTAGAGCCCGCCATTGGTGGTCACCACCGTCGGCGTTCCCGACGCCATCGCCTCGATCGCGGTCATGCCGAAGGGTTCGTAGCGGCTTGAAAGCACGAACATGTCGGCCGCGCGATAAATGTCGGGCAGGTCTTCGTCGGAGACATAGCCGGAGAAGTGGACCTTGTCCTCAAGCCCGAGCTCCTTCACAAGGTCCTTGAGTTCGTTGAGGATTCTGGTTTCGAGCTCGTCCATGTCCGTGCCGCCGACGGCAAGCTGTAGTTCGGCGTCCGGCACCCGCTCGGCCATTACCGAGAAGGCCTGGATCAGAAGATCATAACCCTTGTTGGTGGCGAGCCTGCCGAGCGCCAGCACGGTCTTGCCCTTGAAGCCGAACTGTTCGCGCAGCATGTCGCGGGTGGCGCCGGAAACCGGATAGAAGCGGTTGTCGTCATAGCCGGGCGGGATCATGTAGACCCGGTCCTCGCGGATGCCGTAATCCTCCACCAGCATGTCGACCTGAAGCGGCGTCGTGGCGATCACGCTGTCGCAGGCGCGGTAGATCTTGTTTTCGTGCTTAATCCGCTCGGTGAAGTTGAAGTCCTTTTCGAACTGTTCCTTCTTGTCAGGATAATCGGTCTCCATCGTCCGCTTCTTCCACAACCCGATCGAGTGCGGCGTGTGGAGATGCGGGATGTGGAGCGCTTCGGCGAGCCTGAGGCCGGCATAGCCGGCGTCCCAGTAATGGGAATTGATGAAGGTGTAGTTGAGATCGTGCTCGCGCATGTAGCGTAGCGCGTTCTCGCTCCACTCCAGAAGGTGCTTGTAGAGATATTCCTTGGGAATAAATTCCTTGCCGCCGCAGGGAATCCGCACGACCCGGACGCGCTCGTCGACCTCGTCGATTTCCGGCTGGTCTTCGAACCGGCGCGTATAGATGTCGACGGAAAAGCCGAGCTGGGCGAGTTTTTTCGAAAGTTCCAGAATGTAGACGACCTGTCCACCGGTATCGGCGGCGCCAAGCGGCGGATCGGCGGCAACATATCCATGGGTGGAAACAAGCGCGATATTTGGATATTTACCGGACCCGTTTTTATCTGCCATCGTCAATCCTTCCTTGCATAATAAAGCTTGGCATGGCGGCGCGGATTCGGTTCTGTCATGGTGCCGGGAGGGAGGCGAAAAGAAACGAACGGGCGCACGACCCGCCTTTCTCCGAACGCACAAGCAGCGCAAATGTTCCAGGCAAACTTGAGCGATCCAAGGTTATGTGGAACATAGGGGAACAGACGCATAAGGAAAACCCCCATGAATTCCCCCGCCGGTTTCCAAGACAACCCCGACGTGTTTTTGCGCAGGCTTTTCGATGTCGCCGTGGCCGCCGCTGATCCGATGAAACAGCTTGCGCGATATCTGCCGGAGCCGCCGAAGGGCCGCACGGTCGTGGTCGGGGCCGGCAAGGGATCGGCGCGCATGGCGGAGGCGCTGGAGGCCTGCTGGGAAGGGCCGCTCGAAGGCGTCGTTGTTACCCGCTACGGCCATGAAGCGCCCTGCAAGCATATCGAAATTCTCTCGGCATCCCATCCGGTGCCGGACGAAGCCGGCGAGAAGGCGGCGAAACGCATCCTGGAAACCGTTTCGGACCTGACGGAGGACGATCTGGTGATCGTACTGATCTCCGGGGGCGGTTCGGCGCTGCTGTCGCTGCCGCCGGAAGGCGTGACGCTCGCGGACAAGATCGCCGTCAACAAGGCGCTGTTGCGCTGCGGGGCGGCGATCGATGAGGTCAATTGCGTGCGCAAGCATCTTTCGGCGATCAAGGGCGGCAGGCTGGCCGCCGCGATCCACCCGGCGCGATGCCATACGCTGCTGATTTCCGACGTGCCGGGCGACGATCCGGCGATCATCGCCTCGGGCCCGACGGTCGGCGAGACCACTTCGGTCGAGGATGCAAAGGCGATCCTGAAGCGCTACGCCATCGATCTGCCCGACCATGTCGCCCGCCACCTCGACACCGAGGCGGCGCGCTGCGTGGCGCCCGACGATCCGCGACTGGCACGGGCGGAGAACCACATTATCGCGACGCCGTTCATGTCGCTGGAGGCGGCCGCCGACACAGCCCGTGAAGCCGGGCTCGACGTGCTGGTGCTTGGCGACACGATCGAGGGGGAGGCCAAGGATGTCGGCATCGTCCATGCCGGGATCGCGGGCTCCGTCGTCCATCACGGTGTGCCGGCCAAACGACCCGCGATCATCCTCTCCGGGGGCGAAACCAGCGTGACCGTGAAGGGAGAGGGAAGGGGCGGCCGCAATGTCGAATTCCTGCTCTCGCTTGCAATCGAACTCAACGGGCTTGATGGCGTCCACGCCCTTGCCGGCGATACCGATGGCGTCGATGGCCGCGAAGAGGTGGCCGGCGCCGTGATCGGACCGGACACGCTCGAACGCGCGCGATCGCTTGGGCTCGATGCCCGCGCGGCGCTCGCCGACAATGACGGCCACGGCTTTTTCGAGGCGCTCGGCGATCAGGTCATCACCGGCCCGACGCTGACCAATGTCAACGATTTCCGGGCAATTCTGATCCTCTGAATTGCAACCCGCATTGCGGAACCGGCGCGCTTTCCAAGCGCCGGCGGCGCGTGCGCGCGAAATCGCGGCGCGGCCGGCTGAATGTTCGCTCCATTTTACGCTTTGGTAACCATATTCGCACATTTTTTGCGAGAGCCCGCGCGGCGAATCCCGCGATGCGCGTCCGGCATCTGGTTGGTTGAAGTGGATTACCAATGCGTCGTTTTGTAACCGGTCTTGCAGGCCTCTGCGTTCTCGCGCTCGCCTCCTGCGCCTCCAACGGGGAGCGCGATACCACGATCCTCAAGACCGCGCTGCTGCCGGCACCTGCCCGCGTTCTTTCCGAGGCGCCAAACGCCATTGAGGTCATCACCACGGGTTCGATCGGGGAGATCATGCCGATAGAGGAAGCGCCGCTGCAGCTTGGTTCCATTCATTCGCGCATTGTTGACGGGGCCGATCGCGGCGCGCAGGTCATGACCATCAGCCTCGGCGAGGACGGCCGCCCGGAACGCCATCCGCTGGCGGGCCGCACGATCTATCTGGACGAGACCCGCGATATCACGCTGGCGCCGCTCGAAGTGGTGCTGACTTTCGACGACGGCCCGGTGCCCGGCCGCACCAATGTGGTGCTGGACGCGCTTGATGCTTACGGCGTCAAGGGTCTGTTCTTCATGGTCGGCCAGATGGCGCATTATTATCCCGAGACGGCGGCGATGGTCTCCGCAGCCGGTCACACGATCGCCACCCACACATATTCGCACCCCTATCTGCCCGCGCTTGGCCATGACGCGGCCATCGCCAATATCGACAAGGGCAGGGCTGTCGTGGAAGAGACGACCGGGATGACGCCGCGCTTCTTCCGCTTTCCCTATCTTGCCGAAAACGAATGGCTTGACCGTGCGCTTGCAAGCCGCGGCCTGATCCCGATCGGCGCCGATGTCGATTCCCTCGACTACCGCGAGGCGACCACTGAGCAACTTGTGGAGCGGGTGATGCACGGGCTCGAGGCCCGCGGCGGCGGCATCGTGCTGATGCATGATCTGCAGGGTCGCACGGCGCGCGCCATCGGCCCGCTGCTCGCGCGGCTGGAAGAGGGCGGCTACAAGGTGGTGCAGCTCAAATACGGCGCGCCGCCGCTAAAGGACGACACGCTGATGGCGCGGCTTGAGACAAATCCCCGGCGATAGTTTCCCTCGAACGAGTACCGCAACGGCGCTCAACCGCCTTGAAATGCATGTTTGCGCGGTCTAGAACCGCCTCGGCCCGCCAGAGGCGCCGACATTCCGGATGGCGCGCGGCCAGCAAGCTCCGAGGGAGGCATCATGAGCCATCGTAAACTCTTTCTTCTGCCCGGCGACGGCATCGGCCCGGAAATCACCGAGGAATTCGTCAAGGTCATCAGCCTTTTGAACGACAAGGCCAGCGCGGGTTTTGAAATCGAGCGCGGGCTTGTCGGCGGCGCGGCCTATGATGCCCATGGCAAGGCGATCTCGGACGACGACATGGCGCGGGCGATGGCGGCTGATGCGGTGATGTTCGCCGCCGTCGGCGGTCCGAAATGGGACAATGTCGCCTATGACGTGCGCCCGGAAGCAGGCCTGCTGCGCCTGCGCAAGGATCTGGAACTGTTCGCCAATCTGCGCCCGGCGATCTGCTATGCGGCCCTTGCCGCCTCGTCCTCGCTGAAGCCAGAACTGGTGGAAGGCCTCGATATCCTGATCGTGCGCGAGCTCACCGGCGGCGTCTATTTCGGCGAACCGAAGGAAATCATCGACCTCGGCAATGGCCAGCAGCGCGCGATCGATACCCAGGTCTATGACACCTACGAGATCGAGCGCATCGCCGCCGTCGCTTTTGAGCTGGCGCGCACCCGCGACAATCGCGTCTGCTCGATGGAAAAGCGCAATGTGATGAAGTCCGGCCTGTTCTGGAACCAGGTCGTGACGCGCGTTCACAAGGAGAAGTTCCCCGACGTCGAACTGACGCACATGCTCGCCGATGCCGGCGGCATGCAGCTCGTGCGCGCGCCGAAGCAGTTTGACGTGATCGTCACCGACAACTTGTTCGGCGACATGCTCTCGGATGTGGCCGCGATGCTGACCGGCTCGCTTGGCATGCTGCCCTCCGCCTCGCTCGGCGCGGAAGATGCCGTCACCGGCAAGCGCAAGGCGATGTATGAGCCTGTTCATGGCTCCGCGCCCGATATCGCCGGACAGGGCGTCGCCAATCCGCTCGCCATGCTCGCCTCGTTCGCCATGTGCCTGCGCTATTCGTTCAACATGATCGAAGAGGCGGAAGCGCTTGACGCCGCGATCGCCAAGGTGCTCGACGACGGGCTGCGCACCGGCGACATCATGGCGCCCGGCTGCCGCAAGGTCGGCACCAGCGAAATGGGCGACGCCGTGGTCGCCGCCTTCGCCGCCAAGCTCGGCGTTTGAAGATCAAGGCCGGCGGCGGGGTTTATAACCGCCGCCGCCGCGCTATCTTGTCGGGATGAACGAGACCCGACGATTCCTCCCACAATCCGGTATCCGCATGCCGCCGCTTTTCTGGAAGCGGCGCGTTGCGCACGAGACCTTCCGCCTTTCCGCGACCTGCTGGCCGTGGTTCCTGCTGCCTGCAGCGACACTGGCGCTGCTATCCATGGCGACGCTTGACGGCCCTGTGGCCTCGGCGCGCGACGCCATGTCATCGCGGTTTCAGGATTTTGCCGCGCGGCTGACCGATGTCACCACCGCGCCGTGGATCCTCGGAGCATGCGCGACCGTGACGCTTCTTGCCCTTGCGGCGGCGGCGCTTCTTGCCAGTCCGCGGGCAAAATTCCGCGCGGCGCTGGTGGTGCATCAGGGTTTTTATCTGTTCTGTTCCGTCGCGCTCGCAAGTTCCACCGTCAATGTCGTCAAGCGCCTGATCGGCCGGGCGCGGCCGACGCTGTTCGATACCGTCGGCGACCTGCATTTCAATGTCGGCGTCTGGGCCTATGATTACGCAAGCTTCCCCTCCGGCCACTCTACGACGTCGGGCGCGATCTTCGCCGGGCTGGCGCTGCTCTATCCAAGGCTCGGGCCGTTCTTCGCCGCCTTCGCCATCTTCTTCGGCTTCGCCCGCATCGCCGTCGGCGCGCATTATCCGAGCGATGTCTCGGCGGGGCTGTTCTACGGCGCCTGGATTTCGGTGCTCGTGGCTTGCGTCTTCGCCCGCTACCGGCTGCTGTTTGCGGTGCCGGAGAGGGGCCTGCCGGTGCGTCGGCCGCGTCCGCGCCTGCGCGACCGATTGCGGTCGTAATCTTCCTGTTATGTGGAAAAGTTAGTTGCTTTTGCGAAGCCGGGTCGGCTGCGGGCGTTGATGCCGCTGTCCAGCTCGTCTAACATCCGCCTGGCCGGTTGGGATGCCGGTTCGAATATTCGGAGGGGCGATGACCGTGCGCTACCGCTGGTTCAGCCAGCGCAGAAAACTCAAGGACCAGAAGTGGCCGTGCACGCATTGGCGCGGTTTCATGGTGGGCGTGGCGGGTCTTCTGTTCGTCGCCTTCGCGATCCTCGATTATCCCGTCGGGCTGATGGCCCGCGATCTCTCCGGTCCGATCAGGGAATATGGCGAGTTCGTCACCCATTTCGGCCAGTCGGAGTGGATATTGATCACCAGCGCGCTCGTCTTCGCGCTCGGCATGACGGCGGCCGGCGCGGCGGATGATGCGGACCGGCGCACCCGCGCCAAGGGCGTTTTCCTGGCGCAGGCGGCAAGTTTCGTGTTCGCCGCGGTCGCGCTTTCCGGCCTGGCCGTCAATCTCCTGAAGGGCATTATCGGCAGGCCACGGCCGAACATGCTGGTCTATTACGACCTGAGCCCGTTCGCCTTCGACCCCATGAGCTTTGCCGGGCAGTATTCGAGTTTCCCGTCCGGACACGCCACCACGGTTGCCGCGATCTTCACGGCGGCGGCGTTTTTCCTGCCGCGCCACCGCATCCTGTTCTTCAGCCTTGCGGTCTGCATAGCGATGAGCCGCATCATCGTCGGCGCGCATTATCCGAGCGATGTCATCGCCGGGCTTGCCTTCGGAAGCTGGTTTACATATCTGACCGCGATCATCTTTTCGCGCTATCGCATGGTGTTCAGCATCGATCCGCAGGGCTGGCCAGTGCCGCGCAACGGCTTTTCCGCTCTGAAGCCGGAATTTATGCGCAAGCACCCGCACCATGCCGTGCCCCAAACAGACCTTGACTTGACCACGCAAAAGGGTCATTAGCCTTCGCGGTAGAAGGAAAAGCCGAATATGCCGCTCTTCGCGCGTCACATTGCTGCTGATATCACCCTGGCGCCCCGCGCCGGCGGCCGGATATCGCCTTCCCGCAGTTTCATGAAAACAGCCAAGAAAACGACGACGAAAACCGTCTGACGTTCCTGGCCTACCGCTCTCTCCCCGGTGACGCCGGGGACGGGAAGATGCCGTTTCGGCCGCTCTTCCACTCCCGCGATTTTCGAGGAGAGAAACGAAAGAGAGCTTATCATCATGGGTTTCAAGATTGCAGTCGTGGGCGCCACCGGCAATGTCGGGCGCGAAATGCTGTCCATCCTCGAAGAACGCGGCTTTCCCGCCGATGAGGTGGTGGCGCTCGCCTCCAGCCGTTCCGTCGGCACGGAGGTTTCCTACGGCGACAAGACGCTGAAGGTGAAGAACCTCGAAAACCATGACTTCTCCGACACCGATATCTGCCTGATGTCGGCCGGCGGCACGATCTCGCAGAAGTGGTCGCCGAAGATCGGCGCGGCCGGCTGCGTCGTCATCGACAATTCGTCGGCCTGGCGCTACGACGCCGACGTGCCGCTGATCGTGCCGGAGGTCAACCCGGATGCGATCGAGGGCTTCCGCAAGCGCAACATCATCGCCAATCCGAACTGCTCGACCGCCCAGCTCGTCGTCGCGCTGAAGCCGCTGCACGACCGCGCGACGATCAAGCGGCTGGTGGTCTCGACCTATCAGTCCGTTTCGGGCGCCGGCAAGGAGGGCATGGACGAGCTCTTCAACCAGACCCGCGCCGTCTTCGTCGCCGATCCGATCGAGAGCAAGAAGTTCACCAAGCGCATCGCCTTCAACGTGATCCCGCACATCGACAGCTTCATGGAAGACGGCTACACCAAGGAAGAATGGAAGGTGCTGGCCGAGACCAAGAAGATGCTCGACCCGAAGATCAAGGTCACCTGCACCGCCGTGCGCGTGCCGGTGTTCATCGGCCATTCGGAATCGGTCAATATCGAGTTCGAAAAGGAAATCACCGCCGAGGAGGCCCGCGACATCCTGCGCGAGGCGCCGGGCTGCCAGGTGATCGACAAGCATGAGGACGGCGGCTATATCACCCCGGTCGAATGCGCCGGCGAGGATTCCACCTTCATCTCGCGCATCCGCGAGGACGCGACGGTGGAGAACGGGCTGGCCATGTGGGTTGTTTCCGACAACCTGCGCAAGGGCGCGGCGCTGAACGCGATCCAGATCGCGGAGCTGCTGGTGGAGCGCAATCTGGTCAAGCCGCGCGCGATGGCGTGAGGCCTCACGGATGAACTGCAAACGGCGCCGGGATACCCCGACGCCGTTTGTGTTTTGAGGGACGGCCAGCGCGCCTTTCGGATTTCGGCATGCTCTGCCCCGCGCCTTTCGACCGCCGATCAGCCTTTCTTCAGGTCCGCGAGAACCTCGGCAGTATGCTGGCCGAGCGTTGGCGGCGGCCGTACGGGGCAGCGTTCGCCGTCGATGCGCCACGGCGGGGCGGTGAAGGCGACGTCTTCTCCTTGCGGGTTTCGGTACGTGACCACCATCTCGGATGCCGCAGTGCGCGGGTGCGTCAGGGCTTCGTAAAGGCCCAGGACCTCGCCGCATGGAATGCCGGCCGCCGAGAGGTTCTTCAGCAGGTCCGCGCGGTTGTGCTTGCGCAGTTCGCGCTCCAATTCCGGGATCAGCGCATCACGGTGCTGCGAACGCAGGATATTCGTGGCATAGCGTGGATCATCGGCCATATCCGCGCGTCCGAGCGCATCATTGCACAACGACCTGAACTGTCGGTTGTTGCCGACCGCGATGACAAGCGGTCCGTCGGCCGCGTCGAAAACGCCATAGGGCACGATCGAGGGATGCGCGTTGCCGTAGCGCGGCGGGTCGGATTTCATCACCAGGGCATCGAGCCCGTAATAGGCGCTGAGCGTAACGCCGCAATCATAAAGCGAGAGATCAATGCGGCGACCCTGGCCCGTCCGTTGCACCTGCACCAGTGCCGCGAGTATCGCCTGGGCCGCATACATGCCGGTAAACATGTCGACGACCGCGACGCCGAATTTCAGCGGCGGACGCCCGGCCTCGCCATTGATCGCCATCAAGCCGCTTTCGCCCTGGACCACCAAGTCGTATCCCGAACGCTTCGCCTCGTTGCCGGACCGGTCATAGCCGGCGATCGAGCAATAGATGATCCGGGGATTGATCTTCAGCAGGTCCTCGAACCCAAGGACAAAGCGCTCCATCCCGCCCTGCTTGAAATTTTCCACGACGACATCGGCATCTGCGACCAGCGCGCGCGCCGCCTCGACCATGTCCGGATCGGAGAGATCGAGCGCGACGGAGCGCTTGTTGCGGTTGAAGGCGTAGTAATAGGTCGTCTCGGTTTCGCCGAGGCGGAGCCCCCAGTCGCGCGTGTCGTCGCCGCGCTCGGGATGCTCGATCTTGATGACATCGGCCCCGAGGTCGCCGAGAACCTGGGTGCTCAACGGGCCGGCGAGCACCCGTGAAAAATCGACAACCTTTATTCCTTCCAGGGGTAGAGCCGGCATTTCAAGACCTCCGATTGACGCATTGGCCGTCAGCTATTGACTTATTTACCGTCTAGCCGGAAATAAATTCGAATGGCTGACTTGTCAAACACGCGCTTTACGTGTTGTGACAAGAAAAAGGGGGAGGTAGCAATGGAAAAACCGTCGAATACCTGTCAGCACTCGGGCAGGGGCGACAGCCGCCATCTGCAGGCCCGGGGCAACGGCACGGGAAGATGAGCCAGTACCTGCCTCACGGTTTAAGGCTTCTGGTCATCTTCACGGTTGGCGCCGCGGGCGCCTGCGGCGCGATTGCCGCCGGGATGCCCCTGCCCTGGATGCTCGGGCCGCTTTTTGCGGCGGCAGCAGTGGCGATGGCGAAGCCGAGGGTCTTGGGCGCGATACCGGTGATGCCGACCCCGCTGCGCAATGTCTTCATTCCCATCATCGGCCTCATGATCGGTTCGCAGGTCACGCCCCAGACGATCATGAACATGGGAAAATGGTGGCCGTCGCTGCTTCTTGTCATTCCGTTCGCGCTTGTGACGCAGATGATCAGCTACATGCTTTTGAAGCGGTTTGGCGGCTATGATCGCGCCACGGCCTTCTTCGCCTCCTCGCCCGGCGGCGTCGTGGAGGCGGTGATCATCAGCGAGCGTTTCAATGGCGATCCGACGCTGACGGTGGTGCAGCATCTGGCGCGGATTTCCCTTGCGGTCACCATCATTCCGCTGCTCTTGACCGTCTATGTCGGCCATCCCGTCGGCAGCGCGAGCGGAGCCGGCATGCCGGACGCGGTGAACCCGATCGGCGTGCTGGATACCCTGCTGATGGCCGCAGCGGCCTTCGTTGGCGCCTATGTCGCCCGCAAGATCCACCTGCCGGCAGCCAACATGATCGGTCCGATGATCGCGAGCGCGGCGCTCCATTCGACCGGCCTCACATTCGCCCTGATCCCGACATCGCTCGTCCAGGTCACCCAGCTCGTCATCGGCGCCAGCCTTGGCGGCCGGTTCGCGGCGGTCGACATGCGCACGCTCTACAAGTCGGCGATGCTGTCGCTTCCACTGATCGTCGTTTCCCTGACGGTTGCCGCGGCGGCGGGCCTGACGGTTTCGATGCTCGGATATAATTCCGTGGTCGTCGGATTCATTTCCTTCGCGCCGGGCGGCGTGACGGAAATGGGCCTGATCGCGGTTTCAATCGATGCCGACCCGGTCTACGTCGCCTGCCACCATATCGTCCGCATATTCACGGCCGTCCTGTTCCTGCCCCTGATCTACCGTTTCGTGATTGCGCGAAGATCCAATATTCACGATTTCAAAGGGAGCGGATGACTTTTCTAAAGGTCAGAGAAACCCGGCGCGATCTTTCGATTCTATTCCCTCCAACCATATCTGATTTTCGAGCTGGGATTTCGTGGGTCCATGCATAGCGAGCGGTATCCTTCATGATGATCACCGACCGAGGTTCAAGCAACGTGGCAAGCTTTGTGCCCGTGCGCTTTTCTCGGAAAACCATTTCGCACTGGGAAAGCAAACTTAGCGAAATAATCGTATCATCGAAACACGGTTCGCAATCAACATGCGCGCTGATCCCCTGCCCAGGCAGGTATTCATTCGCAATAACCTGATCCGGCGGCTCATCGAAATAACCAGCAGCCACCAGACGACTTCCCAGATATTGAAGCCAGTGGGGCAATTCCCCCATATAGGCATCCGACGTAACAGCACGCGCTTTGTAGTTGTAGCGATATCCAAAATGCTGAACACGGCGCCTAAGCTCGCTACTCCAAACGCCGGCGTCGAGCCGTTTTCCAAACTCGTCCTCTTCGGCCTGCGAAATAAAGTCGGCAGCATAGCGAGCGCCCGGTGGCAGACGTGATCCTGTCTTGTTCAACGCAGCATCCATTTTCGCCCCACTCGCCTTTTCCGATCGAATACATAAGTAACGCACTCTATTTCCGAGGTTGCTACACTTGTGCCGTCATCTTTCGTTTTGACGTGGGCATACCCAGGATAATCAGAAAAATAGAAGGGATAAGCAACGGGAATTTCGTACGCGGTACGGCGGAATGACAGATACTTTGCCGTTCCGGATCAAACTATATCTCGACGAGTAGCAAGAGGCAGACTAAACTGCATGTAGCTTAAAAATCAAAGAGTATTGGTAGCGGAGGAGGGATTTGAACCCCCGACACAAGGATTATGATTCCTCTGCTCTAACCTACTGAGCTACTCCGCCAACCTGATCACCGTCGGAGGGTGACAAGCGGTCCGGCGCTTTGCGCGGGACGGGGCGTTATTAGGGCCTGCGGCAGGGGGTGTCAAGCGTCAAGGGCGGGATTTCCGATCGGTTTGCGGACGACATTTTCGCGCCCGGCGCGCCACGTCGATCCGGCGCGGCGATGCCGGCATATTCTTTGCTCGAAATCTCCGGCGAAAAGGCCTATATGGGCCGGACGAAGGAGCTCATATGGCGATTGAAAACAAAAGCGAGGACTGGCAGGGGCGCTATTCGCCCAGTCTCGAGAGCGTGGAATCGCTGGCGATCGAGGCCTATGCCAGATTGCCCGAGGCGTTTCGGGCGCTGACCGGCGACCTCGTGATCGAGATTGCCGATTTTCCGAGCGACGAGATCTTCGAGGACATGGCGCTCGAAACCCCGTTCGATCTGCTCGGCCTGTTCGAGGGGCGCGGCGTTTCGGAGCGCTTCACCATGGAAACCGGCGAGATGGTGAACCGGATCACGCTCTATCGCCGGCCGATCCTCGATTACTGGGCAGAAAACGAGGAAACGCTCGGCGATATCGTGAGCCATGTGCTGATCCACGAGATCGGCCATCATTTCGGCCTGTCGGATGACGATATGGAGCGGATCGAGGCAAGCGTCGATGACGACGCGGACGACGCCCGGCGCTGAGCGCCGGACGCTGTCTCATCAATCCGGGCGGATGAAATCGCCGGTCTTGTTGTCCATCACCCACAATTCGCCCGATGAAATGTCGAACCAGGCGCCGTAGAGCTTCAGCTTGCCCTGTTTCTCGGCCTCCTTCACATTCGGGAAGGAGCGCAGATTGGCGAGCGAGTTGCGGATCGAAATCCGCTCCAGCGCGGTCTGGCGCTCGCCTTCCGTCATGATCGAGTTGGAATTGATCTGGGCGGCTGCGGGCTTCAGCAGATTGGTCCACTTGCCGATGAAATCGCCCGGCGACAGCGGATCGGCGTTCGGCGAAAGCGCTGCATGAATGCCGCCGCAGCGGCCGTGGCCGAGCACCACGATATTCTTGACCTTCAGCCCCTCGACCGCGAATTCAAGGGCGGCGGACGTGCCGTGATACTGGCCGTCCGGCTCATAGGGCGGCACCATATTGGCGACATTGCGCACCACGAAAAGCTCGCCCGGGCTGGCATCGAAGATCATTTCGGGGGCCGCGCGGGAATCGCAACAGGCGATGAACAGGGTCTGCGGCTTCTGCCCTTCCTCGGCGAGCTGGCGATAGCGGGCGCGCTCCTCGACATAGCGTCCGGACATGAAGTTCTTGTAGCCGTCGAGAAGGGGTTTCGGGAAAGAGTCCGTCATTCTGCCGTCCTTATTTTTGGGCGCTGTGCCAGCGCGTCAGTTTCTTTTACGTCGCCGGGCGGGATGCATCAATTGACGAAGGCCAACTTTTGCAAAAGGCGCCCTCAGGCTTTGCGCGTCCTTTTCCGGCATCAACTCGTCCGCGCCTTCGCGCACCGCGCGGGTCAGGGTCTCGAATACGGAGGCGGTGGATTTTTCAAGCGCCTCTGCCGGCGGCTTTCCGGCAAGCCTTGCGGCCAGAAACAGCGCGGAAAACAGGTCGCCGAGCCCGTTCGGCGGGTTGTCGACGCGCTGATGCTCGGCAAGTAGCGCCTGCCTGCGATCGACGAACAGCGCCGCGACGCCCTGCTTCAGCATGGAATGCGCCGAGGTGACCACGACTTCCGCCGGCCCGAGTGCAAGTGCTGCATCGATTGCGGCCGTATTGTCTTCAAGCGTGCGCCCTGAAAGCCAGGCGAGTTCGAATCGGTTGGGCGTCGCGATATCGGCGAGCGGCAGAAGCCGGTCGCGGATTGCGCGGGCGGTGTCTTCGCCGACATAAAGCCCGCCCTCATCGCCGATCACGGGATCGCAGAGATAGATCAGGTCGGGATTTTCGGCGCGCAGGTTTTCCACCAGTTGCGCGATTGCATCGGCCTGCGCCGCGCTGGCGAGATAGCCGCTGATGACGGCGCGAACCTCTCCGCGCCAGCGGCTTGCGCCGAGTTCTCCGAGTGCCGTCGCGAAAGCCTCGCCTTCAAATTGCAGCCTTGTCGCCCGCCCGTGTCCCGGGTGCCAGGGCAGCACGACGGTGGGCACGGACCATGTATTGTAACCAAGAGTTTCCAGTGCAAACACGATGGCGCGGTTGCCAATCTTACCGCGCATGACGTAGCTTGAAATCGCGATAACGGCGCCGTCGGGCATGTCGAATGTCATAGTGGGCCCCGTTGATGCCTGGGCTGAATGCAACCGGAACGATAAGGCGGCGAAATTGTTTTGTCATTCGCCTCAATTACGCTCTAAATCGCCTATTGGAGCAGGCTGTCAAGCGGCTGTCATGGCCGCGGCGTTAAACGGTATACCAATGGTGCGGAAAATCGCCCAAAATAGCGGCTCGATCCGCTGACATAAAATAAGCTGGAGGAAACATGGACACCAAAGCCGACCAGAAGCGCAAGTCCCTGATGCAGCAGGCCGAGCGCCTCGCCAGGGAGGCCAACAAGGCTTACATCAACCCGGCTTTCATGTTCGACCATGCCAGTCCCGAGGATCTGGAGCGCTACACGCCCGAAGCGATTGCGGCCGCCGCCTACCACGCGGCCGACGAGATCGCGGCCTATGACGGCGGCGACGCGCGGGTCACGATCGGCGCTGTCGAAGGCATCGCGCCGGAGGGCATCGCAACCGACGTGATCACCGTCACCGACCGCAACATGCCGTTCATCTATGATTCGGTTATGGCGGAGATCGCGGAATTCACCAATGATTT
Source organism: Martelella sp. AMO21009 (assembly GCF_053484295.1). Classification (NCBI taxonomy): domain Bacteria; kingdom Pseudomonadati; phylum Pseudomonadota; class Alphaproteobacteria; order Hyphomicrobiales; family Aurantimonadaceae; genus Martelella; species Martelella sp. AMO21009. Next base: position 208,089 of record NZ_JBAKFR010000003.1, on the reverse strand, counting down.
CATGCTGGCCGTCCACCCGATTCTGGTCGTCACCCCTGGACAGGCGCCGGTGGCGTTTTCATCCGATGTCGAGCATGCCGAAGACGACCGCATCAGCCATGTCCAGGTCCATGTCCGCCAGCTCGCGCCGGAAACGCGCGCGCGGCTGAAGGCGCAGCTCGAATATATCCTGAACCATGTTCGTCTGGCAGTCGCCGGCTGGCCGGAAATGCTCGCCAAGCTCGAAACCGCGATGAACGAAATCAAAACCCGCGCCCCGGCTGCCGTCGCGGATGCGCGGGAGGAGGCGCTTGCCTTTCTCGCCTGGCTGCGCGATGGCAACTTCACCTTCCTCGGCATGCGCGAGCTTGTCTATCTCAAGGATGCGGACGGCGCGCGGGTCGAGCATGTGCCGGACGCGGCGATCGGCATCCTCTCCGATCCGGAAATGCGGGTGCTGCGGCGCGGCCCCAATCCCGTGGTCTCGACGCCGGAAATCATCGGCTTTCTGGAAAGCCCGAAACTGCTTCTGGTGACCAAGGCCAACACCACCTCCACGGTCCATCGCCGCGCCTATATGGATTATATCGGCGTCAAGCGTTTCGGTGAAAATGGCGAGGTGGTCGGCGAGCTCAGGATCGTCGGCCTGTTCACCTTCACCGCCTATACCCAGTCGGCGGTGCGCATACCGCTCTTGCGCGCCAAGATCGCGGATGTCACGCGCCGCTTCGGGTACGAGCCGAAGAGCCATGCGGGCCGGATGCTGCAGAACATTCTGGAATCCTATCCGCGCGACGAACTGTTCCAGGCTCCGGTGCCGCTGCTTGCCGATTTTTGCGAGCAGATCATGGCGATCGCCGACCGGCCGCGCATCCGGGTGCTGAGCCGGATCGACAATTTCGACCGCTTCGTATCCGTGCTCGTCTATGTGCCGCGTAACCTTTACGATTCCCGCCTGCGCGAGAAGATCGGCGACTATCTCGCCAGCGTCTACAAGGGCCGGGTGTCCGCCTATTATCCGTCGTTTCCCGAGGGGCGTTCGGCGCGGGTGCATTTCATCATCGGCCGTCGCAGCCTGGACAAGACGCCGGACGTGCCGCAGGCCGAACTCGAGGCCGAGGTCACAAGACTTGCCGCCGACTGGACGGAGCGGTTCAAGGAACTGGCCGGTCCCGGCGCGCCGGAGATCGAGGCAAATGAGGCCTATCACGAGGCCTTCTCCCCCGACGAGGCCTATGCCGATCTCGGGCTGATCGGTGACGCGGCCAAGAAAGGCATGCGCATCGATTTCTACCGCGACCGGCATGAGGAAGAGGCGGAGGTGCTCCGTCTCAAGATATTCCACGGCGGCTCCCATGTGCCGTTGTCGCGCCGCGTGCCGCTTCTGGAAAATCTCGGCTTTTCCGTGGTCTCGGAGCGGACCTTCGAACTGGAATATGCCGAGAGCGGTGCTGCCAGCACCGAGGTTGTCCTCCACGACATGGAACTGCTGGTCGAAAGCGATGTCGATCTGGAGGCCGATGGCGACCGGCTTGAGGAAGCCTTCGTCGACGCCTTCCAGGGCGCGATCAGCAATGACAGCTTCAACCGGCTGGTTCTGCTGGCGCGGCTCAGCGGGCGTCAGGCCAACGTGTTGCGCGCCTATGCGCAATATCTGCGCCAGGCCGGCGTCAACTATACCGGCGATTACATCGCCCATTCGCTCTGCCAGTATCCGGTGATCGCGCGGGCCCTATTTTCCATGTTCGAGACCGCCTTTGATCCGGCGCTGTCCGATGACGCCCGCAGCGACGGCATGAAAAGCGCGCGCGGCACGATCACGGAAGGGCTGGAAGGCGTGCCGAATATCGATGACGACCGCATTCTGCGGCTGTTCGTCAAGCTGATCGACGCGACGCTCAGGACCAATTATTTCCAGACCGACGAGAATGGCGCGCTGCGGCCCAACCTCGCCTTCAAATTCGCCTCGCAGTCGCTTGCCATCCTGCCGCAGCCGCGGCCGTTCCGTGAAGTCTATCTCTATGGCCCGCAGGTAGAAGGCGTGCATCTGCGCTTCGGCAAGGTCGCGCGCGGCGGGCTCAGATGGTCGGATCGCGGCCAGGACTACCGCACCGAGGTGCTGGGGCTGGTCAAGGCCCAGCAGGTGAAGAACGCCGTGATCGTGCCGGTCGGCGCCAAGGGCGGCTTCTACCCGAAGAACCTGCCGGTCGGCGGCAGCCGCGAGGAGGTGTTCAACGCCGGCCGCGAGGCCTACAAAAGCTATATCCGCACCCTTCTGTCGATAACCGACAACATCATCGACGGCGAGGTGGTGCCGCCGAAGGACACGGTGCGCGCCGATGAGGATGATCCCTATTTCGTCGTCGCCGCCGACAAGGGCACAGCGACCTTCTCCGATACCGCCAACGCGCTGGCGCAGGAGGCGGGCTTCTGGCTCGACGATGCCTTCGCCTCCGGCGGTTCGGCGGGCTACGACCACAAGAAGATGGGCATTACCGCGCGCGGCGCCTGGGAGGCGGTGAAGCGGCATTTCCGCGAGATGAACATCGACATCCAGACCACGCCGTTTACCGTGGCGGGCGTCGGCGATATGTCGGGCGACGTGTTCGGCAACGGCATGCTGCTGTCGGAACAGATCCGGCTGGTGGCCGCCTTCGACCACCGCGATATCTTCATCGACCCCGATCCCGATCCGGCGACGGGTTTTGCCGAGCGCAAGCGGCTGTTCGACCTGCCGCGTTCGAGCTGGCAGGATTATGACCGGGAGAAGCTGTCTGCGGGCGGCATGATCATCTCCCGCAACGAGAAATCGGTCCGGCTGACGCCCGAGGCGGCCGCCGCGATCGGTCTCAAGGCGGAAGAGTATTCGCCGTTCGATGTGATGACCGCGATCCTCAAGAGCGAGGTCGATCTGCTCTGGTTCGGCGGCATCGGCACCTATATCAAGGCCGCCGGCGAGACCAATGCCGAGGTCGGCGATCGCGGCAATGACGCGATCCGCATCAATGCCAACGAGCTTCGCGTCAAGGTGATCGGCGAGGGCGCCAATCTCGGCGTCACCCAGAAGGGCCGCATCGCCTTCGGGCTGAAGGGCGGGCGCTGCAATTCCGACGCCATCGACAATTCCGCCGGCGTCAACTGCTCCGACGTCGAGGTCAACATCAAGATCGCGCTGGCCTCCGCCATGCGCGCCGGACGGCTTTCGCGCGAGGACCGCGATCATCTGCTGGCGGAAATGACCGAGGCGGTGGCCGAAATCGTGCTAGAAAACAACTATCTCCAGACGCTGGCGATCTCGCTCAGCACCCGCGAGGGGCTGCAGAGCCTGCTGTCGCTGTCGCGGATGATGGACGTGCTGGAGCGCGAGGGTCATCTCGACCGCGCCGTGGAAATGCTGCCGGACGAGGAGGCGCTGAAAACGCGGCGCCAGGCCGATCAGGCGATGACGCGGGCCGAAACCGGCGTGCTGCTCTCCTATGGCAAGATCGTGCTGTTCGACCAGATCCTGGAAAGCGATCTGCCGGACGATCCCTATATGGAGCCGGTGCTCTACGGCTATTTCCCGGAGCGCATGCGCAAGGCATTCTCCGACGATATTGCCGGCCATCGCCTGCGCCGCGAGATCATCTCCACCGGTCTTGCCAATGACGTAATCAATCGCGGCGGTCCGGAATTCGTGATCAATGCCTGCGATATGACGGCTGCGACGCCGGCCGAGGTGGTCAAGGCCGCGGTCATCGCCCGTGACGGTTTCGCGATGGAGGATGTCTGGCAGGCCGTCCATGCGCTGGACGGCACGATCGATGGCGATGTCCAGAACGCGATCTATGCGCAGCTTCGCTATCTGTTCCGGATTTTGACGCATCTGTTGCTGCGCAACGGCCTTGCCGAGGGCGATATCGCCGGTTCAGTCAAGAAGCTGCGCGATGCCTTCTCGCTGTTCGAGGCGGATATCGAGGGCCTGCTGCCGGAGGCGCGGGCCGAGTGGCTGGCGGACCAGGAGGCCGGCTGGCTGCAGGCCGGCGTGCCGGAGGCGCTGTCGCGGCGGCTCGCGCATCATCTGGCCATGATGTTCGTGCCGGAGGCGCTGCAGATCGCAAGCCGCAGCGGTCACAGCCTGGAAAAGGCCGCCAGGGCCTATTTCGAGGTGACGCGGATGTTCTACGTCTCGCCGCTCTTGTCGGCGGCAGCCCGGATGAGCCCGACCGACTTCTACGATTCGCTGGCGCTAGCCCGCTCCATGGACCAGATCTCCGCAAGCCGCCGCGATCTTGCGGCCAACGCGCTGATCGGCCATGGTGAGGCGGAAGAACCCGTCGAGGCCTGGCGCGAGGCGCATGCCCAGCGGGTGCTGCAGGTCACCGACCAGCTCTCGCGGCTTGCCGCCTCCGGCGATCCGACGATCGCCAAGACGACGGTGGCGGCCGGTCTTCTGGGCGACCTCGCGCGCGATCTCGTCTGACAGCTTGCACAATGCCTGCCGTCATTCTATCGGGTAGGGGGCAGGCGTGAATAAGGGGCGACGGGGTGACACTGGCTGAAGGCGAGGCGGACGAACGCGCGGCGGGCCGGTCGGGCATCCTTGGCTGGATGTTTTTCGACTGGGCGGCGCAGCCCTTCTTCACGGTGATCATCACCTTCATCTTCGGCCCCTATTTCGTGGCTTCGCTCGGTCCGGACAAGGTCGCGGGCCAGACGGCCTGGGCGAATGCGGCGACCGTGGCCGGCGTCGTGATCGCGCTCACCGCCCCGCTGGCCGGCGCGCTGTCGGATGCGACCGGCGGCAACAAGCGCTTCATCGGCAGCCTCGCCGTGGTGCAGATCGCGGCTCTGTGCATGCTCTGGCAGGCGGCTCCGGGGAGCGGCTATTTCTGGCCGGCGGTGATGATCGTGCTCGCCACGGTGGCCGCCGAGCTCTCGGTGGTCTTCAACGACGCGATGCTCCCCCGTCTGGTCGAGCGCGGCGCGATCACCCGGATTTCCAACGACGCCTGGGGGCTCGGCTATCTCGGCGGCATGATCTTCCTCATCCTGTTCCTGCTGTTCCTGTCCGCCGATCCCGATACCGGCCTCACCATCCTCGGCAATCCGCCATTGTTTGGGCTGTCGGCCGCCGAAGGCGAGCCGGCGCGCCTTGCCGGGCCGCTTTCGGCGCTGTGGTACCTGGTGTTCCTGATGCCGATGATCCTGCTGACGCCCGATCATGTGAAGACCGGCGCGGCGGGCCGGCGGCTGAAGGGCTGGCTTGCGGACTTTTTCGCGACCCTTTTAAGCCTCAGGAAGCGTCCTGCGCTGTTCCGCTTCTTTATCGCGCGCATGCTCTATATGGACGGGCTCAACGGCCTGCTGATCCTCGGCGGCGCGTTTGCCGCCTCGATGTTCGACTGGTCGATCACCGAGATCGGCATCTACGGCATGATCCTCAACGTCGCCGCCATTTTCGGCTGCTTTTGCGCCGCCCGCCTCGGCCGTCGCGTCAGTGCAGGGCGGGTGGTGATCGTCACTCTTTCGATGCTGATTTTCGCGACCCTCGGCGTGGTGTCCACAAGCGTCGATGCCACGGCGTTCGGCCTGATGCCGCTTGCGCCGGCTGGTAACGGGCTGTTCTCGTCGGGCGCGGAAAAGGCGTTCCTGTTCTATGGCGTAGTCATCGGCCTGGCATTCGGGCCCGTGCAGGCGGGCTCGCGCGCGTTTCTGGCGCGGGCGGTGGACCGCGCTGAAGCCGGCCGCTTCTTCGGCTTGTTCTCGCTCACGGGCCGACTTACGAGCTTCATGGCGACCGCGGGCTTCGCGGCGCTGACAAGCTGGACGGGCTCGCCGAATATCGGCATGGCGAGCCTGCTCGTGTTTCTGGTCGCGGGGCTGGCGCTGTTCGTGCCGGCGGCCGTGGCGGTCAGTGACGGAAAGTCCTGACCCCGGTGAACACCATCGCCACGCCATTGGCGTTGGCGGCGTCGATCACCTCCTGATCGCGGATCGATCCGCCCGGCTGGATCACGGCGGTGGCGCCGGCCGCAACGGCCGAAAGAAGGCCGTCGGCAAACGGGAAGAAGGCCTCCGAGGCAACCGCCGAACCGCGCGTCATCGGCTCGGGCCAGCCGGCGGCCTTGGCGGCTTCCTCGGCCTTGATGCCGGCAATGCGGGCGCTGTCGATGCGGCTCATCTGGCCGGCGCCAATGCCGGCGGTCTGGCCGTCCTTGACGTAAACGATCGCGTTCGACTTGACGTGTTTGGCGATCGCGAAGGCCATCTTCATGTCCTCAAGCTCGCGGTCGGTCGGCGCGCGTTCGGTGACCACGTTGAGGGCGATCTCGTCGATCATCGCGGTATCGCGCGACTGCACCAAAAAGCCGCCGGCAACGGTCTTGAAATTCATGCCGCGGGCGCGCGGATCCGGCAGGCCGCCGGTGGTGAGCAGCCGCAGGTTCTTTTTCGCGGCGATGATTTCGCGGGCGGCTTCATCGGCATCCGGCGCGATGATCACCTCGGTGAACAGCTTGACGATTTCGGACGCCGTCTCGGCATCGAGCGTGCTGTTGAGCGCGACGATGCCGCCGAAGGCCGACTGGCTGTCGCAGGCAAGCGCCCGCTTGTAGGCTTCGGTCAGCGTCCCGGCGCGTGCCACGCCGCAGGGATTGGCATGCTTGATGATGGCGCAGGCAGGCGCCATCTCCGGCGGGAACTCCGCGACCAGTTCGAAGGCGGCGTCGGTGTCGTTGATATTGTTGTAGGAAAGCTGCTTGCCCTGATGCTGGACGGCGTTCGCCACACCCGGGCGCTTGTCGCCGGTGACGTAGAAGGCCGCCGACTGGTGCGGGTTTTCGCCGTAGCGCATCTCCTGGCGCAGCGTGCCGCCGAGCGTCATGTGGCGCGGATTTTCGATCGACAGCGCCTCGGCGAACCAGCCGGATATCGCGGCGTCATAGGCGGCGGTGCGGGCATAGGCACGGGCGGCAAGCGTCTGGCGCAGCGCATAGGGAATGGCGCCGTTGCCGGCCTCGAGCGCCGTGCGCACCTCGTCATAATCGGCCGGGTCGGTGATCACCGTGACATAGGCATGGTTCTTGGCGGCCGCGCGGATCATCGCCGGGCCGCCGATATCGATGTTTTCAACTGTGGTCGGATAATCGCCGCCGGCGGCGCGGACTTCCTCGAACGGATAGAGGTTGATGACCGCGAGATCGATGCCGGAAATGCCATGCTCGCGCATGGCCGCCTGATGCTCCTCGTCGTCCCGGATTGCCAGCAGGCCGCCATGGACATTCGGATGCAGCGTCTTGACGCGACCGTCCATGATTTCAGGGAAGCCGGTGATGGCGGAAACGTCGGTGACCTCCAGGCCGGCCTCGGCGAGCGCCTTGTGGGTGCCGCCGGTCGACAGCAGCCTGATCCCCTGAGCCGCAAGCGCGCTTGCGAATTCGACGATGCCGCTCTTGTCGGAAACCGAAAGCAGCGCGGTTTTCACGGTGACGAGATCGGGTGCGGGAATTTTCTTGGAGGCGACAGCCATGACGATGTCCTTCGGGCGGTCGCTGCGGGGGCCGCAGCGCTGAAATACGGGGATACCTGCGGCGCTTTAGCATGCTGCGCGGGAATTATAAACCGCTGCCCGAATGGCTTCTCGCTGTGTCCACTTATAAGAGATCGCCTCAGTCCAGACGTTTGAACTGCCAGGCGATGTCGGCGTGTTCGGCGATGTCGGCGGTGATCACGATCTGGTGCGAGGCCTTGGCGCCCGTGCTTGCGGCGAAGAAGACGTCGTCTTCGATTTCAGGCGCAAAGCCCGGGGCGGAAAACAGCCAGCTTTCATTGTCCGGCGCGGTCATGAAGATGGTGTCAGCATCTTCCCGCATCGTCCAGATGGCCGGATGGAGATGGAAGCGGATGGTGGCGACATGGCCATCGCGCGCAAGCGGCAGGGCGTCATGCGGGCGGCGGAACCGGTCGATGCCGGAGATCGTGCGCCCGTCCGGCGACAGCGTCAGGCTGCGTTCGCAATAGAGCCGGAAGCGCGACAGATAGCCGTCATGGCGCATGACGAGACGATCATCGCCGTGCTCGTTCTCGTCCCGCTCAACCTCGACATGGCGTAGACCGCCGAATGCGACAGGCCCCAGGAAGTTCGAACGGGAGAAGCGGATCGAGGAGTGGTCGTCGATCGTGACGGTGGAATGGGCGGCGGTGGCGCGCGCCATGCGGGCCGCATCGCCGCGCGGGGCGGCGGGAACGCCGGCATTGACGATGAAGCGATTCCTGCCGGATGACAGTTCGAAGGCGGTCGCACCGGCGTGAGCGGTCTTCGAAAGATGCGCGGAGAGCGGCTTTCCGGCATCGGCGATCAGCACGGTGCCACCGGCCTCCAGCCGCTGGAATCCGGTATGAGGCAGGGCCTTGAAGCCGGCGCTGCCGATCTCGTCATAGCGCAGAAGCGCGGAAAGCGCGGTCGAGGGCACCCGGCCCGAGCCGTTGAAAAGCGCAAGCTCGCCATCGCTGTGGCGGAAGAAATTCAGCGCCGCATAGGCCCGGTCGATGCTGGCGAGTAGGCGCTTGGGCAGCGGCTGTTCCAGATTGATATAGGTCTGCCGGAGCGGCAGCAGGCCGAGCAGAAGGCGCAGAAGCGCATCGGGGCAGCGCGAGACATGGCCGCCATCGGGCAGGATCTGGCGGGCAAGCTCGTCATCCAGCCGCTGCCGCGCCTCGGCTTTGCGCCGGTCGGAAAGATCGAGGCTGATCGAGGCCATCGCAAGCGTCATTGCTACCTGCAGCTTCAATTCGTCGCGCGCCATGCCGCGATAACGCCGGCGCAGCACGCGCTCGTGGCTGATGACGGCATCGATGAAACGGCGGTAGAAGGCGGCGTCCGCGCCCTTGAGAATGACGGTGGAGTGGCAGAGCCAGGCGTTGAGCCGGGTCGCCACCGTTTCCGTCGCAAAGCTCGGGCCCGTTCGCGTGCGGTGGCGGCGCAGGAAGCTCAGCACCGCGGCGCGGGCAAACTCGTTCGCTCTGCTGTCGCGCTGGGTCCTCAGATGCCTCAGCCAGCCGAAGCCGGACACGATCCGCTCGAAATTTGCGCTCGGCATTTCACAGGAGAACAGCGGCCGGCCCTCCGTGAGCAGCAATTCGCCGGCAAAGGCGAAGCGGCCGGAGACGATGTCCTCGCCCTCCAGCGGATCGGCGATACGCAGATCGGTGGGCGCGACAAGCAATTGCGGTGTTGCGCCGCCGGGCCAGCGCGGCAATGGCAGCGACAACGCGGCCGCCCTGGCGCGCCGGAGGGATTCCTCGGCGTACAGAAAGGCATATCGTGCGATTTCCGCGCCCGGAAAAATCAATTTCAGACCCTTTTTGTTTGTTTCGTTCGCCGGAAACCGGCGTGATCCGACCTTACGGGGTAGCGCAAGAGCCTGAACACTTGCTTAACAGGTTGTGCTTTGTCGGTTTCTGCTTACCCGTCTGTCCGCCGAAGCGCGACAGCGTAGAAGCCATCGAGGCCGGTCTTGCCGTCAAGCATGGCCGCCGGCGTGGTCCGGATCGCGCCGTGGGCGTCGAAGAACGGCGCAAGTGCGTCCGGTTTTCCGGCCGGGAAGGCCGCGCGCTCGGCAGGCGCGCCATCGGCCAGAAGCCGCTCGACGACGGCCTCGCCCTCCAGCGGATCGAGCGAACAGTTGGAGAAGATCACCATGCCGCCGGGGCGCACCAGATCGAGCGCGCGCCGCGCCATGGCATATTGCACCTCCGCCAGCTTCTCGATGTCGGAGAAATCCTTGGTCCAGAACACGTCCGGATGCCGGCGCGCAGTGCCGGTGGAAGAGCAGGGGGCGTCCAGAAGGGCGGCGTCGAAGAGCGTTTCCGGCTGGTATTCCATCATGTCGGCGGCGATCGTTTCGGCGGAAAGCTGCAAGCGGGAAAGGTTCTGCTCCAGCCGCCGGAGCCTGCTTTTGGAGCGCTCCAGCGCGGTCACCCGACCGCCCTGCATGATCAGTTGCGCGGTCTTGCCGCCGGGAGCGGCGCACAGATCAATAACGCGCTGGTCCGTGAGGTCGCCGAACAGCGTTGCGGGGATCGCGGCGGCGGCATCCTGCACCCACCATTCCCCCTCGGCAAAGCCGTCCATGCCGGAGACCGCGCCGGAGGGCGCATCGAGGCGGATTGTGCCGGTGGACAGCACCGTGCCGCCTAGCCTTGCGGCCCAGCCTTCCGGATCGGACTTGACGGAAATATCGATCGTCGGCGGCTGAAGCTGGGCGCGACCGATGGCTGCGGCCTTATCCGCGCCATAGACGGCAGTCAGCCGCTCCGCGAACCAGTCGGGAATCGGGCTCACGGTTTCGAGTTCTGCAAGGATTTTCGCCTTGCGGCGCGTCATGCCGCGCAGCACGGCGTTGACGAGACCGGCAAACCGCTTGTTGCGCGGATCGGCATTGGCCTGTTCCACGGCGATATCGACGGCGGAGTGATCGGGCACGTCGAGATAGAGGATCTGCGCGGCGGCGATTGCCAGAACATGCGACAGCGCCCGCGCGCCGCCCGGCAGCGGACGGTCGAGCAGCGAGGCAATCGCCTGGTCGATCATCGGCTTGTGGCGGAGCGTGGTCAGCACCAACGCACGAGTGAGCGCCCGGTCGGCGGGGCCGAGCGCGCGATAGGCGGCATTGCCGTGCTCGGTGTCGATCATGCCGTCGAGCGGCGTCTTGCGGTCGGCCACGGCTGCGAGGATTTTGGAGGCGGCGGCGCGGGCGGCGTAGCCGGGCTTATCGGTCGGACGGTCCTTTTTCGGGGCCGTCCGCTTCATGTCATCATTCAAGACCAGGGACCTTTGAAGGGCGGTTCATTGCCGTTGCCGGTGTTGGGAACCGACTGCGATCTGCGGGTCGCTGTAGCAGGCCGGTAGCTCTGCGTCGAGGTCTGCCCCATGCTTGCGGCCTGATCGCGCAGTGCCGCGATCCGGTTTTCGGTGTTGGGGTGGGTCGAAAACAGATTGTCCATGTTCTGGCCCGACAGCGGATTGATGATGAACATGTGGGCCGTCGCCGGGTTGCGCTCGGCGCGTTCATTGTGGATCGCCTGCGCCCCGTGATGGATTTTCTGCAGCGCGGAGGCAAGCGCCATCGGATTGCCGCAGATCTCGCCGCCGCGCCTGTCGGCCGAATATTCGCGGGTGCGGCTGATCGCCATCTGCACCAACGCCGCCGCCATCGGGGCGACGATCATCATCAGCAGAACGCCGACAATGCCGAGCGGATTGTCGCGCCCGCGCCCGAAGAAGAAGGCGAAATTGGCGAGCATCGAGATCGCGCCGGCAAGGGTCGCGGTGATCGTCATGGTCAGCGTGTCGCGGTGCTGGACGTGGGCGAGCTCATGGGCCATCACGCCCGCCAGCTCCTCGCGCGAGAGCATTTTCACGATGCCGGTCGAGGCGGCGACGGCCGCGTTTTGCGGGTTTCGCCCGGTGGCAAAGGCGTTCGGCTGCGGGCTGTCGTAGAGATAGACCTTGGGCATGGGCAGGCCGGCGCGGCCGGCAAGCTCGCGCACCATGCCGTAATATTCCGGCGCCGTGCGCTCGTCGACCTCCTGCGCGCCATACATTTTCAGCACCATGCGGTCGGAATTCCAGTAGGAGAAAACGTTCATGGCGGCGGCCACGAGGAAGGCGATCACCATGCCGCTCTGGCCGCCGAGCATATAGCCGATGCCCATGAACAGCGCCGTCATCGCGGCGAGCAGCATGGCGGTGCGAACGAAATTCATGTCCAGGTCTCCTGAAGCGACAAAGAGGAACTCTTCAGATTGTTTGAAGCTTGCCCTATAATTGGGGCATGGTTGGCCATATATCAATATTGCGGCGACGCAGGGTTTGATTGACGAGAGACGTGGCATGAAAGACGGAAACGACGGCAACAGCAACGAAAACGATATCGCCGGTCTGCCATCGGCAGCCGATCTGGCGGCGCTGACGTCGACGCCGGAAAAGCCCGCCGACGCGCCCGATGCGCAGCACCGCGATCTGCCCGAGGCCGCGAAACGGGCCTTGGCCGAGGCCGAGGAACGCCGCCGCAATGCTGCAAACGCGGCTGGCAAGCCGGCAACCGAACACGGCGGCCGCGGCGGACTTGATCCGGCCCGGTTCGGCGACTGGGAGATCAAGGGTCGCGCAATCGATTTTTAACTATGGGTAAAAATTCCTATTGATGCGGCGGAAACAAAGGAATAAATTCCTTTGTCATGAATCGCTCCTTCTTCACATGCGCGCTGTTCTGCGCCGTTTTCCTGTCGCTGCCGCCTTTCGCCGGCGCCGTCGAGATATTCGCCGGGCCGGTGAGCGCCGAGGTGGTGCGCGTTGTCGATGGCGATACGATCGCAGTCGAGGCGCGCCCCTGGCCGGGGCAGATCATCGAGACGCTTGTTCGGGTGCGCGGCGTCGATACGCCGGAGCTCCGCTCGTCCTGCGGGGCCGAGAAGGAAGCGGCCAATCTTGCGAAAGACTATGTGATCTCGCTGCTGCATGAGGGCGACCGGGTGGAATTACGCGAGATCGCGGGCGACAAGTATTTCGGCCGCGTAGTCGCCGATGTCGGCGTGCCTGAGAAGGGCGATCTCACAACATTGCTGCTGACCGGCGGTTATGGGGTGCCCTATGACGGCGGCCGCAAGACGCCGTTTGTGTGTCCGTCTTCCTGACGCTCACGCAGCGTCGGCGTGGACGAGGATGTTGAGCAGCAGGCCATCGGGATCGCGCACGAAGAAACGACGCACGCCCCAGGGTTCGTCGGCGGGACCATAGGCGAGGGCAAGGCCCATCGCCTCCGCCCGGGCGAGGGTCTCGTCAAGATCATCGACCTCGATGGAAAGATCGGGCACCGGCGTGCCGGAACCGCCTTCGCTCGCGAAGGCGATCTGGACCATCGCACGTTCGTCGGATGCCAGGGTGACGATCCAGCCGTGATCCATCACCGCCTTCAGCCCCAGCAGTTCTTCATAGAAGCGGCGGCGCTCCACTATCGACTGTGTGGCGATGTTGGCAACGATCCGTTTGACGGTCATGACGCCTCCCTGGCTTTTTCAATTGCGCGCGGGGCCGGCGATGCGTCCGGGTCAGATCGAGGCCCCCGATTCATCGAAAAAGTGTAATTTTTCCGGCCGGAATTTCAACCCGACCTCCTTTCCGCGCATGCCGGCCTCGATCTCCGCCACGCGCACGATCAGGCGGCCGGCGGTGCCGCAATCGACATAGAGGAAGGTGTCGGAGCCGAGATATTCGTCGATCTCGACTTTGCCGGTGACCTGCCCCTCGCCGGGGGCCACGACTTCGATATGTTCGGGACGGATGCCGAGCGACGTCGGCGCATCGGCTGTGCCATCCGGCAGCGCGCCGCCGCCATGGCCTTCGATGGCATATTTCCCGTCGCCGCCGGTACACGGCAGGATGTTCATCTTCGGCGAGCCGATGAATTGCGCAACGAACAGATTGTCGGGTTTTTCGTAGAGTTCGCGCGGCGTCCCGATCTGCATGATCCTGCCGTCCTTCAGCACCACGATCCTGTCGGCAAGCGTCATCGCCTCGACCTGGTCGTGGGTCACATAGATCATCGTGGTGCCAAGCGTCTCGTGCAGGCGGGCGATCTCGAAGCGCATTTCGACGCGCAGCGCGGCGTCGAGATTGGAGAGTGGCTCGTCAAAGAGAAAACCCTTCGGCTCGCGCACGATCGCGCGGCCGATCGCGACGCGCTGGCGCTGGCCGCCGGACAACGCCTTGGGACGGCGGTCGAGATAATCGTCAAGCTTCAGTATTTCGGCGGCGCGGCTGACCTTCTCCTCGATTTCCGATTTCGGGCTACCGGCGGTCTTCAGCGAAAAGCCCATATTGTCGCGCACATTCATGTGCGGATAGAGCGCGTAGGACTGGAACACCATGGAAAGCCCGCGCTCCGACGGCAGCCTGTCGGTGACGTCGTCGCCGTCGAGCAGGATGCGCCCGCGGCTGGTCTCCTCGAGGCCGGAAATCATCCGGAGCAGCGTCGATTTTCCGCAACCCGAGGGGCCGACGAAGATGACGAACTCGCCATCGGCAATCTCGAGGTCGATGCCCTTGATGACCTGCAGGTCGCCGAACCATTTTTCCACGTTTTCGAGCTTGATCGCGCCCATATCAGTCTCCTTCCGCCTGCAGCATGTCGTCGCCCATGGCCCAGGCGAGGTGAATGGCCGCCGTCCAGGTAAACAGCTTGCCGCCCAGACCCTCGCCGGAAAGCGGGTCGAAATATTCGTAGAAGCCGGATTTCTCCACGGTCCTGCGTGTGTCGGCCCGAAGCCGTTCGGCAAGCGCCGTCTCGCCCTTTTCGGCAAGGCCGAGGCCTATCATGTAATTGACCACGGACCAGATCGGCCCTCGCCAGTAGCGCCGGCTTTCGAACCGCTCGTCGCGCGGGTCCCAGCTCGGGAAACCATAGGTGCAGTTGTCGAGAATGGCGGCGATTTCGGCGATGGAGCGCGCCTGCTGGTCGGTCGTGCCGGCATCGGCGTAGAGCGCCATGGCGGAAGCATTGGTGAAGGCGGTCGAGAGCCCGCCGGAGCGCAGGTCCTTCGCAACGAAGCCGCCGACCTCCTCGCTCCAGAAACTGCCGCAACCCTCCTTCGATCGTTTCAGCCAGGCCTCGCATTCATCGCGGATGCCGGGCTCGCCGAATTCGCCGGCAAGTTCGGCAAGGTCGCGGTCGCCGCGCATCAGCGCGAATTGAACGCAGGGGTCGACCATGAAGAACGGGCCGTTGCGGGCGATTTCCAGATGATCCCATCGGCATTCATGGCCGAATTTCACGATGGCGAGGTAGCGGTTATATTGCTCCGCCGTCGGGCGTTCGGACGGGTCGACATGGGTGATGTCGCGGCGCGGCAGGTCGCCGAGATCCTCCGGCACGGCCACTTGCGCCATGCCGATATCCCAGTCCGGGCAGTTGTCGCGGCCGGATTCCCAAGGGTGGATGATGCCGACCACGCCTGTCTCATCCGGGTCTCGGTATGTGTGGAACCAGCGATGCCACCGAAAAAGCTCTTCGAACAGTGCCTTGGCCCGCGCCCGGTCCATCGCGCCGCCGGTCTTCATCATCGTCAGCATCGCGCTTGCGGCGACCGGCGGCTGGGAATGGCCGGAGGAGGGCGGCACGGTGTTGGATTTCCACATTTCCGGGCCGGGAAAATAGTCCGGATCGGTCTTGTGGAAGATGATATGCGGCACCATGCCATCGGCCCACTGGCCGGAAAACAGCGTCTCGATCTCGGTCCAGGCCCGGTCGCGGTCGAAGGTCGCGAAGCCTAGGGCCGCGAACACGGAATCCCATTCCCACTGATAGGGGTAGAGCCGCGCAGTGGGCACGGTGTAGCCGCCGCGATCGTTCATGCGCAGGATGTCGATGGCCTGTTGTTTCAGCGAGGTATGCATGCTCATCCTTTCACGCTGCCGGCCGTCAGCCCCGCCACCAGGAAGCGTTCGAACCACAGGAACACGACCAGCACCGGCACGGTGGCGATCACCGCGCCCGCCATCAGATGCTGGCGCGGGACCTCGGACGAATTGAGCGAGACGACGCCGCGCGAGAGCGTGAACATGTTGATGTCGTCGAGGAACATGAAGGCGAACAGGAATTCGTTCCAGGCGATCATGAACACGTAGAGCGCGACCGAGGCGAGCGCCGGCAATGCGAGCGGCAGGGTGATCTTGAGGATCACGCCCGGGCGCTTCAGCCCATCCATCAGTCCGGCTTCCTCAAGCTCGGATGGCAGGCCGCGGAAATAGCCCTGCAGCATGTAGAGCGCGACCGGAATGGTGGTGGCGGGATAGACGATCATCAGCCCGAACAACGAGTTTCTGAGGCCGATCTGGGAAAACGCGGAATAGAGCGGGATCACCAGCACGATCGCCGGCACCATGTAGATCAGCAGGATCGATCGCGACAGGAAGTTCTGTCCGGGAAACCTGAGCCGCGCCACGGCATAGGCGCCCGGCACGGCAAAGACCAGCGTGATCACCACGGTGGCGACCGAGACGATCGCCGAATTCATCAGGAACGTGCCGAAGTGATAGGTGGTGAACAGCTCGATATAGGAGCTGAACAGGCCGGAAAGCCCCTGCGACAGATCGATCGACAGGTCGAGCGGATTGGAGACCAGCGATTGCTGGCTCTTGAAGCTCGTCATCACCATCACATAGAAGGGCAGCGCCACGACGATGGTGAACAGCGTCAGCCCGAGACCCTTCATGAACCGCAGGAACACGACTTCGAGGTGATAGCGGCCGATATTGCCGGCCGGCTGATCATGAAGCGCCGCCACGATCGACCAGCACAAGGCGGCGATGAAGGCGACAAGCGCGATCAACTGATAGAGCGTGGAGTAAAGCAGCGACAGGCCGAAGGGCTCGCCGAAGGTCACGATCATCAGCACGGCGAAGATGGCGATGGCCATGACGGCCTTAAGCCGCGTGCCGCGCGCCTTCGGCCGGTCGCGGGTCTTCACCGGCGACACTATGTAGATCGCCGCGGCCACCGCGCCGGCGAGCGAGGCTACCCACACCTGCGGCGCGCTCGCCTCGCCGGCAAACAGCGTGTAGATCAGCCCGATGACGACCATCCAGACCGCGCCCCAGAAGGCGCCGAGAAGGATGGCCGCGATGAAACCGGTTCCGATACGCATCATCCCTCGTCCTGCGGTGAGAATTTGAAGAACAGCAGCGCGAACGCCAGAAGCACGACGAACACCACGACCGCGACCGCAGCACCCGCGCCGAGATTGGAGACGGCAAAGGCCTGCTCATAGACATCGACCGTCAGCGTGCGGGTGCCGGCTGCGCCCCCGGTCAGAAGGAAGATGTCGTCGAACTTGTTGAAGGTCCAGATGAAGCGCAGCAGGAACAGCACCGCCAGAATGCCGACGAGCTGCGGCAGCGAGATGTACCAGAACTGCTGGAGCGGCGTCGCGCCGTCGATTTCCGCCGCCTCGTAGACGTCGGTGGAAAGCGCCTGCATTCGCGCCAGGATGAACAGGAAGGACAGCGGGAAATAGCGCCATGCTTCAAAGGCGATCACCGTCGTCAGCGCTACCGGGAAATTGAAGGTGAAGCCAAAAACCGAGATCGGTATATCGCGTTGGCCGAAGAAATCCACCGGCGCGCCGATCATGCCGGAGCGCACCAGAAGCGCGTTGAGCGTGCCCGAATAGGGATCGAGCAGGATCACCCAGGTGAAGGCGACGGCGATGACGGGAGCGACATAGGGAAACAGGAACAGGCCGCGCAGCACGGTGCGCCCGCGAAAGCTCTGGTTCAGGAGTTGTGCGGCGAACAGGCCCAGCACCAGCGCGCTCGCGGTGCCGAACACGGTGTAATAGAAGGTGACGCGCAGCACTTTCCAAAAATCCTGCGAGGAGAAGATGCGCTGGAAATTGTCGAGCGTGAACTCGAAATTGGTCAGGATGTTTTCCGCGCTGCCGAAGGCTGCAGGGTCGCTGTCGCGCGGGCTGACGGGCGTTTGAAGATAGGCCGTGTCGGCGATCACCTGAAGGCGGATATTGTCGCGGAATTTCGGCGGCAGATCGCCGAGCGTGCAGCTCACCTGCCGGCCCTCGACCACGCAGCGCTCGTCAACGCCGGTCACCTTCAGACCGTCGGGCACGATGTCGACGAAGCCAGCCTCATAGATCGAGGCATCCTGAGAGGTGTTGCGCAACCGGTATTCGAGCTCGACCGCGTCGCCCGCGTTTTCGATATCGCCGCGAATGCGTTCGTTGATGTTGAGCTGCGGCGGGCGCAGGTCGGAGAGCTGGACCGGCTTGAACGAGATCCAGAAATTGGCGATCAGCGGCATCAGCACGACCGCGAGCACGATCAGGAAGGTCGGCGCCAGCATGGAATAGGCAAAGCGCATCTCGCGCCTGGCCATGCGGCCTATCGTCTTCGGCGGCCCCTTCGGCGTCGTTTCGGTTGTGTCTGTCATGCGATCGTTTCCGGCCTGGAGACTGTTCGCGCCCCCGGCGGGGACGCGCTGCAGGATCGGCCGGGCGGTTCAGAAGACCCGCCCGGCGGTTTTCCCGAAAGGGCAATTAGTTGATTGCGCCGAGCTCCGTGTTGAGCCTTTCGACGGCCTGCTGCCCGTCGATCTCGCCGTCGATATACTGGCGCACGACCTGATTGATGATCTGGCTGTTGATCATCTTGGAGGCGAGCGCGAGCTGGCCTTCCTTCACGCCCCAGCGATTGGCTGTTTCAAGACCGGTCACGATCTTGTCCACCGTCGCTTCCGGGTAGAGATCGGCAAGCGGGGCCTTGCGGTCGACGCCGACCGGCAGCGTCGCCCATTCCTCGACGAATTCCGTGGGCGCGTCCGCCGTGCCGCGACGAACCGGGAACTTGCCCTCCGGCGCCATCGACAGCGTGTTCATGTAGCCCTCATCCATGGAGAACTTGATGAAGTCGGCGGCGACATCGATATTGGCGTCCGCGGTCACGCCGAGATAGCGGATATCGGCCCAGGCCGCGCCATCCGGATTGGAGGGGCCGGAGAAGGTGGTGACGACGTCGGTCTTCTGCGCCAGTTCGGTGGAGGTCGGGTCGTCATTGATGGTCGGCGGCGCGCTGTCGCGCAGGCCGGCGAGCTCATCGAGAATGAAGGGCGACCAGATGATCATCGCCGCCTTGCCGTCGAAATAGAGCGAGCGCGACTGGTCCCAGTAGAGTTCGCCGGCGGGCGATGCATCGGCCAACGTCTTGTAGAATTCCAGAACCTCGATCGTCTTCGCCTCATCCAGAGGCTTGAAGCCGTTTTCATCGACCGGCGTCACCCCGTTTGCGAGGAAGACATGTTCCAGAACCTGGCTCATGAAGTTCTCGTCGATCTTGGTGGCGGCGACGAAGCCATACATGTCCGGCGGATTGTGCAGCGCCTCGATCGCCGTTGCGATATTTTCGTAGGAATCCGGCGCGGCAAGGCCGTTCTCGTCGAACAGGTCCTTGCGGTAGATGATCATCTGCGTCCAGCCGTCGACCGGCACGGCGGCGGTCATGCCCTCGAACTGCGCCATTTCGATCGCGCCTGGCGCGAAGGTGTCGATGCCAAGATCGTTGACGATCTCATCGTTGATTTCGACGTCCAGAATGCCGGCTTCGGCCCAGGGCAGAACATATTGCACGGTGTGGTAGATCACATCGGGAAGATCGCCGGCGGCAAAGGCGGCGGTGGCGCGGGTGCCAAGATCGGTCTCGGTCACCGGAATGACCTGAACCTCGTTTCCGGTCGCTTCCTTGAACTGATCGGCGATTTCCTGCTGCTTGGCGAGGCGTTCCGGCTGTTCCTCGGTGGTCCAGAAGCGGATCGTATCCGCCTGCGCCATGGTGGCGGTACTGGCGGAAAGCGCCAGCGCGGCGGTCAGTTTGCTCAAAGTCGACATGTCAGTCCTCCCTCATTTTCAACCGGCGGCGTGCCGGGACCGAACTCCTGCGGGGCAAAAATGCGATTGACCAGGGCGGCCCCTGTCCCGGTGTCGTTGGCAAAATCCATCATACGCGGCCCGGATCGCCGGGTCGGCGTTTCGTTTTGAAAAGAAACTATCAGACTTCACCGAAGGTGAAGCACCCTCCCTAACGCGTTGGGCGCGTCTTTTGTTGCACAAAAAATACGCCTGACCGCTTCTTAGGCAAAAATGTAGCGCCGAAAACGAGTTGGGGTCAAGGCGCAGCGGCGTTTCGGCTCTTTGCCACTTTGGTCTGATGGGGCCTGGGGCCGGTGCCGCGCGCGAGGAACAAAGCCACGGGCCGCACGTTGGCTCACTGTCTATTCACGCAAAACAGGATTGGGGAACGTTCAATGGTGCAGGGCGCGAGATGGCTGAAACCGCTGGCCCGCACGGGCTATTTTGCCCGGGGCGTAGTCTACACGATCATCGGCTTCTTTGCCATTCTGGCGGCGATCGGCTCCAGCGAGAACAAGGATACCAAGGGCGCGCTGGAGACGCTGCTCGGCCAGCCCTTCGGGGCGGTGCTGATCGCGGTGTTGATCATCGGCTTGGTGAGCTACGCGGTGTGGCGGTTGTTCCAGTCGGTCATGGATCCTGATGAGCATGGCACCAAACCGACAGGGCTTGCCGTTCGCGCCGGGCTTCTGGCCAGCGCCTTCACCTATACCGTGCTCGCATTCTACGCGTTATCGCTGATCGCGTTTTCGGGCCCCGGCGGCGAGGGCGGGGGACAGTCGCCGGCTCAATATATTGTCGGCTTCATCGGCTCGCGGCCCGTCTCGCTCGGACTTGCGGCGATCTTCGCCGGCGTTGCGATCGCCCATTGGGTGAAGGCGTTCAAGCGCAAATACGCCGATCATCTGAAGGCGTCGGAAGAGGTGATGGCTTATGTGCATCCGATTTCGATCGCCGGTTTGATGGCGCGCGGTGCGGTGTTCGCGATTCTGTCGGTCATGCTGGTCTTCCGCGGTCTCACGGCCGACGATTCCTCCGGCACGCCCGGCATCAAGGAGGCGATGGAGTTCATTCAGGGGCTTCCCTTCGGCGCCATCCTTCTTGCCGCCATGGGCGCCGGCGTCATCATGTTCGCCGCCTATTCCTTCGCCGAGGCGATCTGGCGGGAGATCAATATCGAGGATGCGTGAGGCGAGGGGGCTCTGCCCTCAATCGAAAGGGTCGATGAACGGAGCAGAGGGGCACGGGCGCATCGTTCCCCCGACGCTTCACTCGCTTTCAAACTCGGTCGGTGCATTCTCGCTCAGGAGGTCGCCCCGGCCGCGAGACTGGCGCTCCCGTTCCATGCGGCGCTGCAGGCTGGGGTCGATGTTGGTGTTTTGCGGAACAGCCGTTTCCTCTCGGCCCTTCTTGGGAGCGGGTTCCACCGGCCTTTCCTCCGTGCCGGAGAAGCCGCTGAGCGCCGATTTGAGGTCGTCATCATCGAAGCGCAGGCGATAGATCGGTTCCGGCAGAGAGAAGCCGTTGGATTCAAGCGCCCGTTTCACCAACCGCATCGCCTCGGATCGCGCCTTCGCCCAGTTTGTGCTGGACTGGTCGATCCAGCCGACGAAATAGAGAACCACATTGGAATCGCCGAGCGCCTCGATCCAGGCATCGGCTTCGGGGTCATCGAGGATGAAGTCCTGCGCTGCGATGGTTTCAAGCCCGATCTTCAGGGCCATGTCGAGATCGCTGTCGGCGCTGACGCCAAGTTCAAAGGTGAAGCGGCGCTGCGGATTGACGGTGTAATTGGTGATCGCGCTCTTGAAGACGGTGGCGTTGGGAATGCGGATATGATTGCCGTCGACTTCCATCAGGATGGTGGCGCGCGAGGTCAGGCTGATTACGAAGCCCTCGAACGCGTCGATTTTCACAAGGTCCTTCGGCCGGAATGGCTGGCGGATCGAGAGCAGAATACTGGCGATATAGTTCTCGACGGTATCGCGCACAGCAAAACCGACGGCGAGACCCACGATCCCGGCAGCGCCCAGAAGTGTGCCGAGCAGGGCGGTTGCGCCCAGAATGTCGAGCGCCAGTACGCCGCCGATCACGAAGAACACGATCCGGACCACCTGGCGCAAAAGATCGGCGATGAAGGCGTTTGGCGCGATCCGCGACCACGGCCAGCTTCGCGAGGCGAGATAGAGGCCGAAAACGATGACGACGACGCAGACGATGAAGGCCACCAGCAGCAGGGGCAGGTAGCTCAGCGCTTGGGCGGCCCGGTCTTCAAGCCTGTCATAGACCGGCTCCAGCCGTTCGCCGAGCGAGGTTTCGACCATGATCCGGCCATTGACGGCGACGACGCCGTCAAGGCTGCCGGCAAGCTCCCGGGCGCGGCTTGCAAGCTGCGCCTCCTGGACTTCGCCGCCGAGCGTGACGACGCCGTAGCGCACAGAAACATCGACCGTCGACAGTCCTTCGATCTGGCTAAAAATGCCCTCAAGGCGGTTCCGGATCGCGGTGTCCGCAGCGGCATCGGCATCGTCCGGCACAGTCCGCGCGCTCTCTTGCTGCGTGGGCTCTTCCGTCAATTGGGCGAGAGAGGGAGACGCCGGCGAGAGCAGGATGAGGGCGGCGACCGCTATGCATCTAAGGATTCTGTTGCATCGCGCTGTCTGTTCGCCAGCGCCTGAACCGGCGCAAAACGACAAAATCCCGCGGGCGCGCCGCAGGAGGGTAGGAAAAAGGGCCCTCTGCGGGCCCTTTCTTGTAGCTTCAGCTTCCATGCTTACGGCTGCGTGCGGCGGAAGAACGGACCGCGGAAGGCCGAGATCGCAATGCCTTCGTCGCGGTGGTTGCCGCCGGCAATGGCCGCAAACCATGCGCCTGCCGCACCGAGAACAGCGCCGGCGCCGGCCGCGAAGGCGGTGATCGTGGAGGCGGACTGCATAAGCTGCATCATTTCGGCGCTCACTTCCGGATCCGCTGCGGCAGGGGCCATGGCGGACGAAACCGCTGCCGAAAATCCAGCCGCAAGGCCCATCGCCACGGTGGCGAGCGCCCAGACGACGATACCGTGAATGCCGTCGCGGAATTCGCTCTCGTCTTCCGTGCCATCGCCGAAATGCGAGCGCATCCGGCCTGCGACATAGCCGCCGGCGCTGGCGCTGGCGAAGGGGATGAGAACCAGCCACAGGCCCACCAGGAAGATGCCCCATGTGAGACCGTCTTCAAGGGTCGGCTCCGCGGTTGCGATGCCGATGCCGGCGCCGAACTGCGTCAACACCACTGTCAGCGCGCCGGCAACCACGGCGCCGGCGAATATCGCGCCCCACTCGATGTAGGAGACGCCCGGCTTTGCAGCGGCGGTGGTTACGGGTTTGTGATCAATGTCACTCATGGTTACGCCAGACCCAGAACGGACAGGATGAACATGACGACCACGATCAGACCGACGAGATAAATAATACCACTCATTTTTCTGCTCCGATTGAAATTGATATCCGGTAAAACGGCTTGACGCCGCGAACGTTCCGCAACCGGCCTGTTTTTTCGGTTCCGCGCTCCAATCGCAGGTCGTGGCTGTGTCCGGCAACGGCCTTTTTCGAAGGGAGAAAGTCGGAAATCTGCACGTTGCCCGTGGACCGGGGCGGAGAGTTTCGCCACTTTGCGGCTGAGGAAAGCTCTATCGGGAGAAGAATGACAATGTCGCATCGCCGCCTGCGTTCACAAGACTGGTTCGACAATCCTGACCACGCGGATATGACCGCTCTCTATCTGGAGCGGTTCATGAACTATGGCACCACGCCGGAGGAGCTGCGTTCCGGCAGGCCGATCATCGGCATTGCCCAGAGCGGCAGCGACATCAATCCCTGCAATCGCCACCACCTCGATCTCGCGCGCCGGGTCCGCGACGGCATTCGCGATGCTGGCGGCATCCCGATCGAGTTTCCCTCCCATCCGCTGTTTGAAAACTGCAAGCGCCCGACGGCGGCGCTCGACCGCAATCTCGCCTATCTCGGCCTCGTGGAGATCCTTTACGGCTATCCGCTGGACGGGGTGGTGCTGACGACCGGTTGCGACAAAACCACGCCCTCGGCGCTGATGGCCGCGGCGACCGTCAACATTCCGGCGATCGTCTATTCCGGCGGGCCGATGCTCGATGGCTGGCATGAGGGCGAACTCGTCGGCTCCGGCACGGTGATCTGGCGCTCGCGGCGCAAGCTCGCCGCCGGCGAGATCACCCGCGAGGAATTTCTGGAAACGGCGCTCGATTCCGCGCCGTCGGTCGGCCATTGCAACACGATGGGCACGGCTTCGACGATGAATGCGCTGGCCGAGGCGCTCGGCATGTCGCTGACCGGCTCGGCGGCGATCCCGGCGGCCTATCGCGAGCGCGGTCAGGTCGGCTACCGCACCGGCCACCGCGCGGTGGAACTCGTCAACGAGAATATCCGTCCGCTCGATATCCTCACCCGCCCGGCCTTCCTCAACGCCATCCGCGTCAATGCCGCGATCGGCGGCTCCACCAATGCCCAGCCGCATCTGGCCGCAATCGCCCGCCACGCCGGCGTCGAGCTGAAGCCGGAGGACTGGCAGGAGCATGGCTATGACATACCGCTGCTTGCCAATGTCCAGCCGGCCGGCAAGTATCTCGGCGAACGCTTCCATCGCGCAGGCGGCGTGCCCGCCATCATGTGGGAATTGCTGAACGCCGGCAAGCTGGAGGGCGATGCGCCGACGGTCACCGGCGCGACCATGGCCGATAATCTTGAAGGGCGCGAGGCGGTGGATCGCGAGGTGATCCTGCCTTACGACAAGCCGATGCAGGAGCGCGCGGGCTTTCTGGTGATGAAGGGCAATCTCTTCGATTTCGCGATCATGAAGATGAGCGTGATATCCGATGCATTCCGAGAGCGCTATCTGTTGGAGCCCGGCCATGAGGGCGTGTTCGAGGGCAAGGCGGTGATCTTCGACGGCTCGGAAGACTATCACGCGCGGATCAATGATCCGGCGCTTGATATCGACGAGCGCACCATCCTGGTTATCCGCGGCGCCGGGCCGCTCGGCTGGCCGGGCTCCGCCGAGGTGGTAAACATGCAGCCACCGGATCATCTTATCAAAAAAGGCATCACCAGCCTGCCGACCATCGGCGACGGACGCCAGTCCGGCACGGCCGACAGCCCTTCCATCCTCAACGCCGCGCCGGAAAGCGCTGCCGGCGGCGGCCTCGCCTTCCTGCGCGATGGCGACACGATCCGCATCGATTTCAATCAGGGGCGCTGCGACATGCTGGTCGACGACGCTGAAATCGAGAGACGCAAGACCGAGGGCCTGCCGAAGGTGCCGGACGACGCGACGCCGTGGCAGCGGCTCTACCGCCAGACGGTGACGCAGCTTTCCGACGGCGGCACGATCGCGGGCGCCGAGGAATTTCGCGATATCGCCCGCCGCCCGCCGCGCCACAATCATTGACGTTTCGCGCGGAAAACCGCCGGCGGGTTAAAAAACGGTCATGAATACGGTATCTTTAGAAATTGCGGATACAGCTATTGACAATCGCGCTGCTGCCTTTTTCCGGACAGTGCAGCGTATTGGCTCGACCGCGCGGGCGATGCGGTTGAATCAAAACCGTCAGAGTGTGTTTTCCGGGCGCGAAAATGCCCCGGACGTTCAGACCCGAAGGAGGGGCCTGTGGTAAGAGTAAGCGTGTTTGGCATCGGCTATACCGGCACCGTTTCAGCGGCCTGCCTTGCCGAGCAGGGTCATCAGGTGGTCGCGGTCGATATTGACGCCGCCAAGGTCGCCTCCATCAATGCCGGGCGTACGCCGATCGTTGAGGAACGTCTCGATGAGCTGGTCTCGACCAATCACGCTGCCGGCAGGCTTTCGGCGACGACGGATATCGCCGAAGCGATCCTGAACACCGACGTCTCGATCGTCTGCGTCGGCACGCCCGGCGAGGAAACGGGGGCGATCGGACTTTCCTATGTCACGGCGCTCTGCCGCTCCATCGGCGCGGCGCTGGCTGAACGGAAAGGCCATCACAGCGTCATCCTGCGCTCCACGCTGGTGCCGGGAACGATGGAAAGCGTCTGCGTGCCGGAGCTCGAGCGCGCCTCGGGGCTGAAGGCCGGAACGGATTTCGGCGTCGGTTATTTCCCGGAATTTCTGCGCGAAGGCACCGCTGTCGCGGACTATTTCGAGCCGTGCCTGATCGTCTACGGCGCAATGGACGCGCCGACGATGACGATGCTGCGCGAGCTCAACGCGAGCCTGCCGGGCGAACATCATGCCGTCGACATGAAGACCGCGGAGATGATCAAATACACCAGCAACAGCTGGCGTGCGACCAAGATCACCTTCGCCAACGAAATCGGCAATATCGCCAAGAGCGTCGGCGTCGACGGGCAGGCGGTGATGAAGATCCTGTGTTCGGACGACAAGGTGGCGATGTCGCCCTATTTCCTGCGCCCGGGCTTCTCCTTTGGCGGCTCGTGCCTGCCGAAGGACCTGCGCGCTCTGCGCTTCCTCGCCAATTCCCACGATGTGGCCGCGCCGCTGCTTCAAGGCGTGCTGGAGGCCAACGAGAACCAGATCGCCCGCGCCGAGGCGCTGGTGAAGACCTTCGAGGGGCGAACGGTCGGCATGGTCGGTATCAGTTTCAAGCCGGGCACGGATGATCTGCGCGAAAGCCCGCTCGCGGCGCTCGCCAGCCGGCTTCTGGACGGCGGTTATGAGGTGAATATCTATGATCCGTCCGTCAAGGCCGCTTATGACGAGGGCATGAGCGGGGCAGGCCGCGGCAATGACAGGATCGGCGATCTGCCGGAAAGGCTCGTCGCCGATTTGGAGGAGCTGATAGCGTTGTCAGACATCCTCGTGGTCGGCCATCGCTACAAGGAGGCCGTCGAGCCGCTCGCCGCGCTGATCGGCGACAAGCCGATGGTCGATCTCGCCCGCATCGCGCCGGGCGTGGTGACCGGCGATGGCTATGAGGGGATCTGCTGGTAGGAACGGGATGCTCTATCATATCCTCTATATATGCACGGCCGTGAATATCGCGTTGTTCGCAGCGCCGAACGTCGTTGGCAAGTCCGGCACGCTCGCGTTGACGATCGGGGTGCTCGGCATTTGGCGCTATTCCTGGGGGATATTGAATTTCATCCGCGCAAAATACTACATGCATTTCGCGTTTCCCCGCCGCCGCCGGCGCGCGGAGGCACTTTATGCCGCGCAAACCTATCGGGCGCACGCCTTCTTCCTGGTGACCACCTACAAGATCGATCCGGCGATCACCGCGCCGGTCTATCGCTCGATCTTCGAGGCGGCGCGCAACTCCGAGGGCGGGGCGACGATTGTCGCCTCGGTCGTCGATGCAAGCGATATCCGCCTGATCAAGGCCGTCTTCGCCGGCTCCGATGCCAACCGCTGCGGTACGGTTTCGCTGGTCTTTGACCGGATCGCGGGCACCGGCAAGCGCGATGCGCTGGCGACATCGCTGCGGACCATCACCCGCCTCAATCCGACTCGGCACGACATGATTTTCCTCGTCGACGGCGACACGCGGGTGCCGCCAAATCTGGTGGCCAAGTCGGCTCCTTTCTTCACCGATGAGAAGATGGGCGCGCTCACCTCCGACGAGGTTTCCGATGCGACCGGCGGCCGGCTGTTTCAGGACTGGTTCCACCTGCGCTTCGCCCAGCGCCAGCTCATGATGAGCTCGATGGGGCTCAGCGAACGCGTGCTGACCCTGACGGGGCGCATGTCGGTGTTTCGCGGCGACCTTGCGACCCAACCCGGCTTCATTGCCGGCGTGCAGCACGACTTCATCGATCACTGGCGCTTCGGTCGGGTGAACTTCCTGACCGGCGACGACAAGTCGACATGGTTCTGGCTTTTAAAGCACGGCTACAAGATGGGCTATCTGCCCGATGTGAAAACCGTGTCCGTCGAAACCCAGCCGCGCGACAGCTTTTATGATTCCGCGATCGTGCTGATGCGGCGCTGGTTCGGCAATACGCTCAGGACCAGCAATCGGGCGCTGGCGCTGCCGGCGAGCCGGATCGGCTATTTCACCTGGTGGTCGATCCTGGACCAGCGCATGTCGATGTGGACGACGCTTGCAGGTCCCTGCGGCATGCTCTTGGCGGCCTATGTCTTCAACCCCTACGTCTTCCTCGCCTATCTCGCCTGGGTCATGGCATCGCGCTACGCGATGTGCACGATGATCTCGACTTTCCGGGCCGGAGGGTTTCCGGTCACTTACCCCTTCCTTCTCTATTTCGGCCAGATCGGCGGGGCGCTGGTCAAGACATATGTGCTGTTTCGCCTCGACCGGCAGAAATGGACCCGACAGAACACCGCAACAGGGGCAGCCCGGCAAACGAAGGGCTTTCTCGGATCCGACGGATTTTCTTTGTATCTTCACGCGCTCGCAGTAGCATGGCTGATACTGGGCATGATCTGGTTCGTCGATATTTCGGGCGCTTAGGAGCTTCGCATGCTTATGGAACATCACCCGAACGCCGATACCGACCTCGAGGAATCCGCGATCGAACTGCCCGACAACGGCCATGACACCGATCACCCCTCGATCTGGATGCCGTTTTCGGTGTTCATCGACGGTCGGGAGCTGGAAGGGGTCGGCGTTTCGCTGGTCGCGGCCTATGTCGGCGGCTGGCATGGCGGGGACATATCCGGCCATCGGATGATCGCCCGGTTCAGCTTCCAGTTCGAGGGCTATTCGGTGGTGCTGCCGATCGAGGTGCGCGCCGAGCTGGAATCGGCAAGCGGCGGCGTCTACAAGCTGGTCTTCCTCAATCCCACCGGTCCGCATCTGGCGCATCTGCGCTATCTGATGAACGCCTATCTGGCAGGCGATCTGGTGCAGATCAATGAATTGCTGCGCGTGCCGCCGGAAGCGCGGCAGAAATCGGTGGCGGCACCCCCGCCGCGCAGAAGCTTCCGCGAGAGGATGCGGCGTCTGGCGGGCGCGGGAATGGTGGCGGCCCTGACGCTGGGTCTGATCGCGCTCACGCTTTACACCATACACTATCACATCTTCGTCCACCGGGTGCCGGGCCTTGCCACCGTCACGCCGGCGGGCCTGCCGCTGACGGCGCCGGAAGCCGGGCAGATCGCCTATGTCGACCAGAGCGCCGGCGAGGGGGACGTGGTGTTCTCGCTGCAATCGGCGCGCGGCGGCATGCTGAACTTCTCCAATCCCTGCGATTGCAGGATCGTGCTGACCGAAAACGGCGCGGTGGGCGCGACCGTTCTGCCCGGAACGCCGATCGCCTATGTCAGGACCGACGATTCCGGCCCGACGATCAAGGTCACGATGCCGGACGATCTGGCAAAGCTTCTGCTGTTC
The DNA here is from genome assembly GCF_053484295.1 of Martelella sp. AMO21009. NCBI lineage: Bacteria > Pseudomonadati > Pseudomonadota > Alphaproteobacteria > Hyphomicrobiales > Aurantimonadaceae > Martelella > Martelella sp. AMO21009. Next base: position 179,294 of record NZ_JBAKFR010000003.1, on the reverse strand, counting down.
GGCGCCGAGGCCCATGCCTCGCTGCCGAATGGCGACGATCTGCCGCTGACCGTCAAGGACGTCAAGGCTGAGGACGGCGCTTCCGGCACGACGGCGCTGGTGACGTTCAGCGCCGCGCCGGATGCGCTGACGGCGGCCGATATCGGCAAGACCGTGGCGCTGACGGTGACCAGCAAGCCCTATGCGAATTTCCTGGAGCGGATCAAGACCCGGGTCTTGCGCTTGACCGCGACGAAGGAGATGAGCGAGCGGGCCAAGGCGTGGCCGCTGATCGGCAACGCGCAGGCCGCCACGGAGACGGGCCGATGAGGGCCGTCTATCCGCTCATCATGTGCGGCGGCGTCGGCATGCGGCTGTGGCCGCTGTCGCGCGCGGAAACGCCGAAGCAGTTTCACCGTGTCGCCGGTCGCGGCTCGCCAAGCTTCTTCCAGGCGACTGTCGAACGGCATGCCGGGCCCGGCTTTCACGAGCCCTATGTCAGCGTAAACAACCGCTACGAAACGCTGGTGCGCGCGCAGCTTCATGCAATCGGCCGCACGGGCGAGCTGATGATCGAGCAGAGCTCGCGGCACACCGGCCCGGCGGTGCTGGCGGCCGCCTTTGCCATAGAGGCCCGCGATCCCGGCGCGTTGATGGCGGTGCTGCCATCCGACCATCTGATCAACGGCGATTTCGGCGCGGTGGTGCTGTCGATGCGCGCGGCGGCGGAGAGCGGTCGCATCGTGCTTTTCGGCATCCGTCCCGCCTACGCCGAAACCGGCTACGGCTATATCGTCGATGATGGGCCGAACGACCGCTTCGAGGGCGCGCGCAATGTCTCTCATTTCATCGAAAAGCCGCCGCGCGAGACCGCCGAGAAACTGATCGAGAACGGCAACGCCTATTGGGCGTCGGGCGTCAGCCTGTTTCGCGCGGATGTGCTGATTTCGGAATATCAGCGTCTCGACCCCGAAACGACTGAGACCGTCCGGGCGGCGGTGGAGCGGGCGGCGCGGGAGCCTGGCCGCACCGTTCTCGACGACCGCTGCTTCCGCAAGGCCCATGCCGCGGCGACCGAAAGCGTCGTGTTCGAGCACAGCGACCGGGTGCTGATGGCGCCGGCTGATATCGCCTGGAACGATGTCGGAAGCTGGCGTTCGCTCTACGAGATCGGCCGGAAGGACGGCGATGGCAACGTGCTGAGCGGCGATGTCGTGCCGGTGGATACCAGCAATTCCTACATCCGCGCCGAGGACGGCAAGCTGATCGCGACGATCGGTGTCGACAATCTCGCCATTATCGACACCGAGGACGTTCTGCTGGTTGCCGCGCTTGAGCGCACCCAGGACGTGCCGCAGGTGCTCTCCGCGCTCAAGGTGCACAAGGGCGAACTGACCAAGCCGAAATGGGCGCATTCGGGAACGCCGTTGAAGACCGGCCCCGGTTTTCGCCTCGCCGAACACGAGATCATACCGGGGGCGGCGCTGACGATTGCGGCGGAGGAAAGCCGCCGCCGGGTGCTGACGGTCTGCGCCGGCCATCTCCACCTGGAGCAGGGCGGAAGCCGGCGTGCCGGCGAGGCCGGAGACAGCTTTACCATTCCCGCCGGCCATGGCGGCGTGCTGCGCAATCTCGGCGACGTCACCGCGACGCTGATCGAACTGCAATATGACGCCGACGACGTCAACGACGCGCCCTTTCTGGCGTCCGGAGGCGAGGCAAGATGATCCGCGTCGGGCGCGTTTATGGACGTTGCGCGGCACTGCTGCTGCTCGCCTTCGCGCCTTTTGCCGACGCGCATGATCATAATCGCCTGGCCGAGATCAACCGCAATGCCGACAGCCTGCTCGAGACGCTGAAGACTGACGCATCGGGCGTTGGGCCGGCGCTTGACGCGGCGCGAAAGCTGCTGGACGAGGCCGGCGTCAAGCCCGCGCGGCAGCCCTCGGAGCCGGTCACCCGATCCGCCGAAGCGGGCGAAAACGCGGCTGCCCCCGCCGAATTTGACACGGTGCTTTTCGCGCCGCTCCTGCAACAGGTCGCGCTGGAGACCGGCAATCTCGGTCACCGCGAACTGATGGAGGCGGCCGCGCCTTCGGGCGGACAGGCGCTGTTGCTGAAGCGCGGGGCGTTTACGCTTGCAGGCCTTGCCGATGCCCTGGCCGGCGACAGCGACGGCAGCGGACTTGCGGCCGCAGACAATGGTTACCGCCTCACGCTGCCGCTTTTCATTTCCGAAGGTGCCGCGCTTGCTATGACGAAGGGCGACCGTCTGGAAATGGCGACGGAGCGCGGCGTCTTCATCATCAATGAGGGGCTTCTGACGATCCGCGACGCCGAGGTGACCGGCACGGATGCAGCGCCGAGGGTCGTTGATTTCCATCCCTTTATCCTGACGGTGCGCGGCGGTCGCGCGGAGATCGAAGACAGCCGGCTTTCCGGTCTCGGCTATGACGGCCAGCCGCTGATGAGCGGGATCAGTTTTGCCTCCAGCCGCTTTGCCGGCAAACGCAGCAGCGGGCGCGTTGCCGGCAATGTCCTGAAAAATATCCGCTCGGTGGAAGTGACCGGCGTTGCCGATTTTCGCTTTGCCGGCAACCGGCTCGATGGCGCGCGCGGCATCGGGCTCAGGCTCGAGCGGGTCGATCAGGGCGTCATCAGCGACAATCTGATCGTGGCGAGCGGGCAGCACGGGTTGTTGATGATCGGCGGCAAGAACACGCTGGTCAGCGGAAACGTGATGGCGGAAAACGCCGGCCGCGGCATTTTCGCGCGCGACGGCGTCGGCCATGCGACGATTGCGAACAACGTCCTTCTGGCAAACGGCGTCCAGGGGATTTCGGTCGCGGGCGGGGCCTGTGTCGATATTTTTTCCAACGCCGCCATTCGCAACCGCGCCGACGGCGTCCGCGTGGCGCAAAGTCTCGGCGTGCGCATTTCCGGCAACCTGCTTGCCCGCAACCAGGGCGCCGGCATCGCCGTTACCGATGCGATCTCTCCCGATGACGAGACCGAGATCACCGACAATATCTTCCTCGCCAATGTTTCCGGCATTTCGGCCGAGCGCTTCTCGCGTTTGCTGTTGAAGCAGAATGACCTGTCCAACCAGTTGCCGGTGATCTTCGCCGGCGCGCTGCAATATGAAACGCCGCGCTATCTCACCTTCCAGCGCGCTCTGGAGAAGGCATCCGATGCCGGTTTCCGGATATCGGCCGACGCGTCTGCCCCGCCGTCGCTGTTTCGCGGCAATGGCGGGCAGTTCCGCCTGTCCGATTTCACCGGCTGCCATCCCGGGGAGGGCGAATGATATGGTGAAGGTCCATGCGATTGCCGCCCTGTTGATGCTTTTGCCTGCCATTGCTTTCGCGGGCGACGCGTCGGTCCGGACCGTCGCCTCGATCTACGACAATGCCCCGCGCCTCAAGGATATCCGGGCGCGGATCGTCGCCGATGAGCCTGTCACGATCACCGAGCTCCAGATTCTCGCCGATGTCGGCGACGGGCTGGCCGCCTACCGGCTCGCCCAGCGGCTTCTCGCGATGAACCGGCCGGAGCTGAACGGCAAGGCGGCGCACTATCTCGCGATCGCCGTGGAGGATGGCCGCACTTATGCCGTACCGCCGCTGTTCGATATCCTGTCGGATCGGACCAGCGATATCTCGCCTGTGCGGCTCGCCCATATCGAAAACGCGCTGGCCCGACAGGCGGCGGCCGGAGACGCGGCGTCGGTGCTGGCGCTGGCGCGGCTTTACCTGCAGGGCTACCCCTTCGGTGCGAAGCCGGAGAAAGCGAGGGCGCTGTTGCGGACAGTCGCTGACCAGCAATCCATCGATGGCGCGATCGCCTTGCAGATGGCGATGCTGATTGCCTCCGGCGGGCCATTGACGGCGGAGGATGAAGCGGCGGTGCGCGCCTATCTGGAGGTGGCGCGGCAGAGCCCGGAGCTTGGAACCCGCACGGCGGCGGAAAACCTGCTGCGTGCCTTTGCAGAGCCAGAAGCGATCCCGGGGGAGGATGAGCATGGATAGCATGAAAACGATAGCGGCCTTGTGTCTCGCGACCGGGCTTGGTTGCGGCATTGCCCATGCCGAAGATGCGCCGTCATCTTACGGATGCGTCAATCTCGCGGAGCAGGGCGATCCGCAGGCGCTGGAGGGGAAGGACGGATTTTTCTTCACGGTGATGGATGATATCGCGATGAAATCCGTCGCCGATCCAGTGCTGGCGGAGAACGTTGCGGCGTTTTCGAAGCTGTTGAAGGCGCAGGGCACCATTCTGGTTTTCGTGCCTGTGCCCACGCGCAGCCAGGTGCTTGCCGACAAGGTGCCGCAATCGGCCTGGCTCTACGGCTATCAGGACACCGTTAACACCGAAATCTATCAGGAAGCGATCAAGCGGCTGAATGACGCCGGCGTGGTCACGGTCGATCTGCTGACGCCGATGAAAACAAAGGCCGCCGGTGATAGCCCTGTCTACCAGAAGGCCGATCCGTTGTGGACCACCGAAGGCGCGCGAATTGCCGCAGAGGCGATCGCGCAGAAGGTTACGGCCATGCCGGAGTCGCGCAAGGCCAATCTGATGACCTTCACCACCACCAAGGGCGAGGACTACAGCCGCCGTTCGGACCTGCGCGAGGCGATCCAGGTGCATTGCAGCGAAAGCCTGCCGCCGGTAACGGAAACCCGCTACGAGACCGTGGGCAAGGAAGCCTTTGCCGCAGACCGGCCTTTCAACATACTGGGCGCGGATGCGCCGGCGCCGATCGTCCTCGTCGGGTCGCGGTTTTCGGCCGATGGGCAGAGCCATTTCGACGGGTTTCTGAAGCAGCTCTCAAGCATGGACGTCGATAATCGGGCAAGCGCTTCGGGCAGTCCGTTCAAGTCGATCACCGACTATCTCCAGTCGGGCGATTTTCAAGCGAAGCCGCCGCTCTTCCTGATATGGGAGGTGCCGCCTGGCGGCAATCTCGCAAGCTATGGCCCTGAGCCCTGGGAGACGCTTTCGAAAGGCGCTGCTGGCGATTGCGGACCGGACGGCTGCGGCGCGGCGGCGAAAGGAAACGAATGAGGCGTTTGAGCATTCCCGGATTGCGATACAGCGGACGCGGTTACGCCCGATCGCTTATGTTGGCGCTTGGGCTATCGGTGGCGTCATCAGCGGCGATGGCGCAACAGCCCGTCATCGATTTCCGTCCGCCCGACATCGAGGCGGCGAAGGTGTGCGCCGACCGCAAGTCCAACGACGCGCTGGAGCTGCAATGGTCGAACTGGAACGGCGGCCAATTGCCGAGCGGCGTCGAATATCGCGATCTTGATCGGGAACTGATGCGGCTTCGCAATATCGACGCGAACAAATATTTCGACACGGTGAAGGCCGCCTACGACCTGCGCCGCCAGGAAGACCCTTATTACAGCCGGGCGGCCTATCTGCTCGATGTCGTGGCGCTCTATGTCGAGGCCGAGCGGTTCGACGAATTGAAGGCAACCGGCTTCGTCACGGAGCTGGAAACCATCGGGCCTTCGGCAACGCCGGGCACGATCAACTTCCTCGCCGACCTTTATCTTGAAGGCAAGGCGGTGCCGCAGGATATCGATCGCGGCATCCAGCGCAAACTTCAGGCAGCCTATAACGGCGATCCCGACGCGGTGCTCTATCTGGCCGAAAAGACCAGCAAGGGGGAGGCGGTTCCGGGCTGGGACATGGACCCGCAACTCGCCTTCACACTCGGCTTTTCCTCTCTGCTTGGCAATCTCGACAATGCGATCTGCGGTCGGGTGCGCCGCATCGCGCGGGCGTTCGAAAGCGGGGAGGTGATCGCCCAGGATCATGCGCTGGCTGAACAGTGGTATCGTTTCGCGGCCGATCTCGGCGATGGCCAGTCCGCCTGGGAGACGGCGCGCTATCATCTCTCCGGCGAAGGCATCGAGAAGGACAATACCAGGCTTCTGCGCTACCTCCAGCAGGCTTTCGACGCCGATATCGTTCCGGCGAAAGTGCAGATGGCAAGGCTTTACGAAGACGGCGTCCTGGTGCCGCCCGATCCCGAGCGGGCAATGGCGATCTACGACCAGCTTGCCGACGACGGCGAGCGCGAGGGCTTTGCCGGCGCCACGCGACTGCTTGCCGCGCGCGGGCTCGAGACGCCGGAAGACCGTCAGAAATATCACGACCGTCTGGTGGCGCTGGCGCGCTTCCCCGATGCGCCGGGCTGGGCCTTTTCGCGGCTCGGCTTGATGGCGCTTGAGGAAAGCGGTCCGTGGGAAGGGCAGGCGGAGGCGCGGCAGTTCTTCGAAGCGGCCGCCGAACGCGGCGACAGCGCCGGCAAGCTTGAGCTCGCCCGGCTTTACCTGCGCGACGGCGACGAGGCCGACCGCCAGAAGGCCGTGGAACTGCTCAAGGAACTGATCGCCGCCGAGGGTTCGACGCCGGCCGTGGACGAGCTGAAAAACGCGTTGTTGTGCGCCAATCCCGATGGCCCCCAGACGGCCGAGTGGGAGAAGTGGAAACACCTCGATCGCGACAACCAGCCGCAATTGCCGGAGGATATCACCGCCGATGCGTTGGCCGACAATGCGGAGGCGACGGCCAGCCTGCAGAGCGCCGCCCTTTCCGGCAGCACCCAATCGGCCGGCGACCTGACGTCGGTCCTGGCGCGGCTGCATCCAGACCGGTTCGATGATATCGTTGCGCACTGGCGGGCGACGATGCGCGGGCAGGCGGGCGGCGAGGCGGCGGTGCTTGACGGCGCCTATCACGCCGCGGACTCTGATGCGAAGCGCGAAAGCGTGCTTTCCGCCCTGGAGACGCTTGCCGCCTCCGGCGATGTCGCGGCCAAGACCGTGCTCGCCGAAATCCATATGGCGGCTGCGGGCAGTGACGCCGCTTCGCTCGACAAGGCCACGGCCCTTGTGGAAGACGCCGGAGGGCAGATCAAGGGTTCCACGCTCTGGCACCTCGACGACGCCTACCGCGCCGCCGGCAAGGGCCGTTACGAGCCGCCGCAGGCGCTGCTTTCGGATATCGCGGCCTATGGCGATTTCGAGGCTCTGCTTTTCGCCGCGACCCGGGCCGCAAGCGATGAGGATCGCGCTCTTTTCTATGACCGCGCCAGGGCGGCTATGCCCTGTGATTTGAACGCTCTTGCCCGCAAGGCCCAGTATGCGCTGAACGCCGGCCGCCCCGGGGAGGCCGACGATGCGCTGGATGTCGCGCTGGCGCTTTCGCCCGATCAGGGGTGGCAGCAGGTCAAGCTCGCCGACATCTACACCACGCTCGGCTCGATCGCCGATCGCGAGGAGGCCTTCAAGCTCTATGAAGCCGCGCATGGTCAGGGCTATGAGCCGGCCTCGCGCCGGCTGCTCGACTGGTATTCCGATCCAGACAGCCGGTTCTATCAGGAGGATGAACACGCGAAACTTCTGCTGGAGGAGCTCGAGAAAGCCGCTCCCTCCGAGCTTTACGGACTGGCCAACCGGTTGAAATATGCGCCCGAAGCCGTCAGAAACAGGGTCAGCGCGGTCTTCGACATGAAGGACGCCTATCGCCAGGGCGCCGAAGCGGGCGATCCCGTGGCCATGCGCGAATATGCCAAGATGCTGAACCGCGATCCCGCTTCGGAAAAGGAGCTGAGCGACGCGACCGACTGGCTCACAAAGGCCGCCAATGCCGGTGACGCCGAGGCGATGCTGCTGCTGGCGCAGGCCTATGCCTTCGGCGCGGGCGTGGAGCATTCCGCCGAAAAGGCGGGGCAATGGCTGAAGGCCGCGGCGGCAGCGGGCGATGAAACCGCCGGGACCCTGTTGCCCGGCCTCAACACCAATTGAACATGACCAAGCGAAAGGGCCGCGATTTGTCAGAGCTCCGACCATCTTTCCCGCAAATCGGCCGGCTGGCGGCCGGCATTGCCGTTCTCGCGCTCGCCGCCTCGCCCGCCCTGGCCCAGGAGGACGACGAAGCGTGCCCGGCCTTTCCGCCGCCGACCGTCACCCTCGACTATGGCAGCCGTTACGACGAAGGCAGCGCCGATCGCTCCACGCTTGATGAGGACAGCGACGCCGCGGTGGATGCGGCGCTGAAGGACGCCGATGACTTTATTCGCGAAATCACCGGCCTTGCCAATGATGCCCGGGCCAATCCCGCTGTCGCGCCCTTCAACGCGGCTTGCGTGATCAATGGCGTTCATGCCTGGGCCGCGGCCGATGCCTTCGGTAAGCTGGAGACCGAAAACGCCAAGATGACCTATGCCGCCCGTGTCGGCGGCATTGCCAGCGCCTACCGCCAGGTGCGCGATCTGGCTGATGGCCTGACCGACGAGAAGGCGACGATCGAGGCGTGGCTGACGAAGAATGGCGATTTCCTGATTGCCTATTGGGACAATGATGCCCCGCCCAAGGCGAAGCTCGGCAATCTGCGGCTATGGGCCGTCTATGCGGTGACGGAAATCGCGCTGATCGTCAAAAGCCAAGATTACATCAATTGGGCCTTTGCGAGCCACCGCGCCGTGCTGGCGACGGTCGCCGAGGATGGCAGCATGCCCTATGAAATGCGCCGGGGAAAATACGCGCTGCATTATCAGCTTCATGCGCTCGCGCCGCTTTCGGCCTCCGCCGCGCTGATCTGCCACAATGATTACAGCTATAGCCCGGACGAGGAAGCGGTGATCGAAAACGCCGTTGGCTTCGCGCTCGCCGGGATCGAGGACCCGTCGAAGGTTGCCGAAATCGCCGGCGTGCACCAGTCGGTGCCGCAGGGGCTTTCCGAACAGGAGCCGTTCACCATCGCCTTTCTTGAGGCCTATCTGAGCCTTGTCAGCGATGGCGGTCTCGACCGCAAGCTCGCGCCGCTGCGCCCGCTTTCCAATTCCAAGCTCGGGGGTGATCTGACCCTGCTTTACCGCAACAATCCGACCATGCAGCCGGGATGCTTCGGGAAGCAGAAGTGATCAGGAGCAGCGACGCAACTGCGCCTCGTAGATCTCAGTCATCTTCTGGGCGCGCGCCGCGGCGCTCTTGGCCACCGGCCGGTTCTTCCAGACGCCGCGGGAATAGCCGCTGTGGCCGGAATGATAGGCAAGATAGAGATTATAGGGATCGTTGAGCGCGATGCCGTTCCGGATATGGCTCTGGTAGTGATACCAAGCGATGAAGTAGATCGCGTCGCCGAAATCCGTGCGGCTTGCGCCGCGCTGGCCGCTGCGGGCCTGATATTCCGCCCAGGTGCCATCCAGCGCCTGCGAATAACCAAGCGCACTGGAAGCGCGGGGGCCGGGGATGAAGCCGAGGATTTTCTTGCGCGGCGGACGGGCATGGGAATCGAAGGAGGATTCGACATAGATCGTCGCCATCAGCACCGAAACCGGCACTCCGTAGTCGCGCGAGGCCTTTTCGGCGTCGCGCCGCCAGTTTTCGAAGATGCCGTTCTTCTGCGCGAAGATCGCGCAGCTATTGCCGACATTGCTGACCGTGGTCGAGCAGGAGGCGAGCGCGGCAAGCGAAATCACCGCAAAGAGCGTGATGAGGCGACGAATAGACATGGAACCAGCATCTACCCGGCAGGATTTAAGAAAGGGTTCTTAAAAATGGTTAACGTCGAAATTGGAGGTTTTTGCCAGCTTGCGCCGCTGTCCGGAAAACGATGAACTTAGCCTTTGACAGACGGACGGCATGACGATAAGGGACCGCCTGATGCAAAAGCGCACAGGCGCTGGTGATGCCAGCCTTCAACCGCAACATGAGAGGTCGATCGTGGCGAAAGCGGAACTCGGAACCAAAAGAACATGCCCCGATACGGGCAAGAAATTCTATGACCTGAACAAGGACCCGGTGGTTTCGCCCTATTCGGGCGGTTCGTGGCCGCTTTCCTATTTCGAGGATACCGCCTCGATCGCGGTTGTCGAAAGCGAGGAAGAGGAAAACGACGTCAAGGAAGTCGATACCGAGGAGGGCGATGTCGAGCTGGCCTCGATCGAAGCCTCCGACGACGATAGCCCTTCCGACAACATCCCGGGTGACGATGACGACGATGTCGACCTCGATGATGATGACGACGATACCTTCCTCGAGACCGACGATGACGATGATGACGACGATGTCTCCGGCATTATCGGCGTGTCGGACGATGACGACGACAGCTGAGGCGACCGCAAGCGGTCTTTGACGATACAGGCGACGCCGGGTCAACGCGACCCGGCGTTCTGCTTTTAAAGGCGTGTCCGGCTTCGTTTTCGGGGCAAGTCGAGCGGCAGACCGGGCCCGGAGGATTTTTTTCCGGGCTTTAATTTTTTGGGGCTTGCATCGTGCGAAAAACCACAGTAACAAGCCGCCACCCGACGCGAAAACGTCGCTTCGCACCGCCCCGGCGGTCTCGAAGATTGGGGCTATAGCTCAGCTGGGAGAGCGCCTGCATGGCATGCAGGAGGTCAGCGGTTCGATCCCGCTTAGCTCCACCAAACTTCCTGATTTGTAAAATGTCACATAGATTGACCTTTTTGTGCAGGCTTTGACCCTTTCGGTCACTTGGCTTGAACTTTTGGGCGTCTAGAGCCGCGATGCGCGCTTGGTATCTGGTGTTCAGGGAGAGGGGCAGTCCGATCTTACCCCGCTCCGGATCGTCGCTCCGTGAGATAGGACTAAGCTCTATATAGGCGGGCACGATGGCTAAGGCATCAAGATGGGGTTCGCTCGTCACATGACTGCTTTGCGCCCCATTTCGGTCGTCCAAGCGAGCTCTCGATTGCCATCAAAGCTGCCGATCCGCGCAGGTCGCTGCGGTGCCTATCAGGGGGAAAGGCTGGCAGGCTTTGGTTAGAATACGCGACTGCCCAGCGGTCCTCGCGTGCCCGGGCAGATCGCGCCGAACATGCCGTGTGGTGCGGATGAGCCGCCATCATAGATCGAAGCGAGCGAATGAAGATGCGGCGACTGATCAGCATCGCCTGTCTACAGAACCAAATGCCGCAACCTGGCTTCATCTAGAGCCGGCCGCAAGCAAATTGCTGAACCCATCGCACTGGCATGAATTCTAGCTGTAGAAATCCACGATCCGTTTGCCGTTGAAATCGCGTACGACGAAGGGTGTATCGAAGACCCTTTGCAGCATCGTCTCCTCGATGATTTCGACCGGTGAACCCTCGGCGGCGATGCGGCCTTCACGCATGGCGATGATACGGTCCGAATAGGCGGAGGCGAAATTGAGGTCGTGGACGACCAGCACGACCGTCTTTCCGAAGTCATGGGCCATGCGCCGGATCAGCCGCATCGTCGCCACGGCATGTTTGACATCGAGATTGTTGAGCGGCTCGTCGAACAGCACGTAATCGGTATCCTGCGCCAGCACCATGGCGAAGAAAGCCCGCTGCCGCTGGCCGCCGGACAACTGGTCGAGAAACCGGTCCGACAACTCCTGGAGATCGGCAAAGACGAGAGCGTCATCGATCCGGCGCGCGTCTTCGGCCGTCAACCGCCCCCGCGAATAGGGAAAACGCCCGAAACCGACGAGATCGCGCACCGTCAGGCGCGCGGCGATATGGTTTTCTTGGCGCATGATCGAAAGCTTGCGCGCGAGCACATCGTCAGCCGTTTCCGCAATATCGAGCCCGCCGACACGAACTGCGCCGCTGTCCGCCTTCATCAGCCGGCTGACGACGGCGAGAAGGGTCGATTTGCCCGCGCCGTTGGGACCGACGATACTGGTAAGGCCGCCCTTCGGGATCGTCAGCGTCACATCGTCGAGCACGCGGGTGGCACCGTAGCTTTTTGAGATATTGCTGAGTGCGATCATCGGAGATTTCCCCGCAGAAGCAGAAAGATGAAGAAGATGCCGCCGGCAAATTCGACGATGATGGACAGCGCCGTCCCGAAGGAAAAGACCCGCTCCAGAACGGTCTGGCCGCCGACAAGGGTGAGGGCGGCAAGCAGCACCGCTGCCGGCAGCACAACGTGATGCCGCCCGTCCGGCATTATCATATAGGCAAGGTTTACCACCAGAAGGCCGAAGAATGTGACGGGCCCGACCAGCGCGGTTGCGACCGAAACCAGGATGGTGACGACGAAAAGCGTCAGCGTGACCGCACGCTTGTGGGAGACACCAAGCGCAATCGCCGTTTCGCGCCCTGTCAGGATGACGTCAAGGTCCGGCAAAAGCCGCCAGCCGAGAACCGAGACGGCAAGGATGATCACCGCAGAGATGCCGAGCAGCTCGGTGTTGGCGGTGTTGAAGCTTGCAAAGAACCGGTCCTGCAACACCACGAAATCGGTCGGGTCGATCAACCGCTGCATGAAGGCGGAAAGGCTGCGAAAGAGACCGCCGAACAGAATGCCGACAAGCATGACGAGATGGATACTGCGGGTGGCGCCGGAAAACAGCCAGCGAAACAGCAGCAATGCAAACCCGCTCATGACCGCCGCCTCAAGCACGAACATCACGCGTTGATCGATGGCATTGAGCCCGCCGGCCCCGAGCGCGAACACGAAGAACGTCTGCAGCAGGATATAGAGCGCATCAAACCCCATGATCGAGGGCGTCAGGATGCGGTTGCCGACAATGGTCTGGAACAGCACTGTGGAGACTGCAATCGCATAGGCTACCAGCAGCAGGGCCGCAAGCTTGACGCCGCGGAAACCAAGCACGAAGGACCAGTTGCCGCGGGCGCCAAGTGTCATGAAGGCAACGGCCGACACAAGCGCCAGGGCTGCCAGCACGGCGATGATCAGTGCGCTTTTACGACCTCTTTGATCAGCGTGCATGGGCTTCCTGCCGCAGGAGAAGATAGAGGAAGATCGCCGAGCCGAACACGCCCATCATCGTGCCGACGGGAATCTCGTATGGCGCTATGATCAGGCGACCGGCGATATCGCAGGCAAGCACCAGCACCGCCCCGCTATAGGCAATCCACGGCAGTGTGCGCCGCAAGTTGTCGCCCATCACAAGTCTGACGACATTGGGCACGATCAGACCGACAAAGGGGATGGAGCCGACGGTGACGACCACCGATGCCGAAATCAGCGAGACGATGGAAAGCCCCGTCAGCATGGCACGGCGGTAGTTGAGCCCGGTCGATATGGCCACGGCCTCACCGAGACCGGCAAGCGTAAACCTCGCCGCGGTGACGTAGGCGACAACACCGAGGCCAAAGGAAATCCACAGCAGTTCATAACGACCGCGCAGGACCATCGAAAAATCGCCGTTGGTCCAGGCGCCGAGCGACTGCAGCAGGTCATAGCGATAGGCAATAAAGCTGGTGATCGCGGAAATGACGCCGCCCAGCATGATGCCGGTCAGCGGCACCATCAATACCGCGCGCGCCGGAATTTGCCGCACCAGCCTGAGGAACAGCGCTGTGCCGGCCATTGCAAAAACGGCCGCCAGCAACATTTTGCCGATCACCGGCATTCCGGGAAAGAACAGGGCCGCCGTCAGCATGCCGAGGGCAGCGGATTCCGCCGTGCCGGCCGTGGACGGTTCGACGAACCGGTTCTGCGCCAGCATCTGCATGATCGTGCCGGCAATCGCCAGTCCGCCGCCGGCAAGGAGCAACGCCAATGTGCGCGGAAGCCGGCTTGCCAGCAATACCAGTCCGCCGTCCTCTGCCCAGAACAGCGATGAAAGCCCAAGCGTGCTCGCACCCGTCAGGAGGCTTGCGAAGAACAAAACGAGGCCGAGAACAATTGCGGAAAAAATGCGGATCATGAAAGTCTACTTTTCAACTCCCGGCCTTATGCGGCGCGCGTCGCCCGGGGTCAATGGCGCGGCCGTCCGGGCTCACGGCAAAGTGTGCACCCCATCGCGCGACACGACCGAGACGTGCTTGTCAGCCATGCCATTTTGAATATGTTGACCAGAACAATCAAGTATGAGGAGTCTCCCGTGAGAATCGACGCAGTCCACCGTGCCACGCTCTTCGCCGCCATCGCGATCGTTCCGACCCTTGCCGCCGTGCCGGCGCTTGCCGAAACCATGACGATCGAGCATGTAAGCGGCAGCACCGAGGTTGAGATGAACCCCGAGACCGTCATTGTCTACGACCTCTCCGCACTCGATACGCTCGATGCCCTGGGCGTGCGCGTAACAGCCGTGCCGGATGCACCGATGCCGCCTTCCCTTTCTGAGTTTTCCTCCGATGACTACGAGAAGGTCGGCTCGTTGTTCGAGCCGGATTTCGAGGCCGTCAACGCGCTGCAGCCCGATCTCATCATCGTTGCCGGCCGCTCGCAGGCAAAATACGACGACCTGTCGAAGATCGCCCCGACGATCGACCTGACGATTGCCAATGACGCTTTCCTCGAAGGGGTCGAAGGCAATGCCCGGCTTCTGGGGGAACTTTTCGGCAAGCAGGAAGAGGCCAAAGCCGAGATTACGGCCCTGGAAACCACGCTGGAGACGCTCCAGGGGCTGACCGAAGACGCCGGAACCGCACTTGTGCTGCTGACAACGGGCGGCAAGATTTCCGCCTTCGGCCCCGGTTCACGCTTCGGCGACGTCTATGACCTTTATGGCTTCGAACCGGCCGACGAAACTCTCGACGTCGGCACGCACGGACAGGCGGTTTCGTTCGAATATATCATGGAGCAGAATCCGGACTGGCTCTATGTGCTCGACCGCGACGCTGCCATCGGCCGTGAAGGCGAAGCAGCGCAGCAGCTTCTCGACAATGAACTCGTCGCACGCACCAAAGCCTGGCAGAACGACCAGGTAATCTATGCCGATGGCGGGGTGCTCTATCTTGCAAGCGGCGGCGTGCGCGCGCAGAAGGCCTTGGCCGAACAGGTGTTGGAAGCGCTGAAGGACTGAAATCCTGGCTGCAAGCGGCGCGGTAGAGAATCGGTTTGGTCCGGGGTCGCTTTCCTAGCGAGAAGAATGGTCGTTCCACGACCGGACGGCCTGCTTCCGGCCCCGTTGTAGCCGGTCCGGAAGGCGCCCCCATTTTGGTCATTCAGCCCCTTTCACACTTTACCGACAACAGACACAGTCCGTGCTCTCGCAATGACGCTAAGTTTAGAACTGCGGCGACGTTCAGGTATTATTGAGAATGGACCCTAGTTAGCTCCCTTGGTGCCGCGCACGTTCGGACGTTGAAGACGACTCCACCTCTGAAGCCTCTTCAGCCAGCTCCGGTGGCGGTTGACAAGGATCGGACAGCGGTTCTGCCGCTTCCGGTTCAACTATGTCATCTGCATCAGCGCTGCCATATGGCGGATAATCAAGTGTCCCTTTCAGACGCTCCTGTTCTAGGCGAGACAGACGTGGGAAAGGCAGCTGCCCCGTATCACGCCAGCGTTTCACGGCATCTTCCGCACGCGTGCTGCGCTCCTCGTCGCGCCCTTGATCCTTGGCCATATAAACGGTCTGAGAAGGAAATGCGAAATCGGTACCGGCTTCGTGGACGGCCTTCAGAATACGGAGGTCTACATCCTCCCTGATCGCGAAAAAATCGTTCCACTCACGCGTTTGCGCGTAGATTCGGATGGAAATTTTCAACGAGCTGTCCCCAAAACCGGCGAAGCGGACCCGGACGGTTTCAGCATCAATACGAGGGTGGGCGTGAAGCATGCGTCGCAACGCGACCAACAGGTAGCGCAGCTGGTCTTCAGTTGTATCATACCGCAACCCGATGGTTTCGTTGATCAGCATCTGGTCGCATTGAGCCCAGTTGATGATCTGCATATCCGCAAACTGTGCATTGGGTATAGATATGACCGTGCGGTCAACCGCACGCAGCTTTGTCGAGCGTATCCCGATCCCCTCAACGGTCCCCTTCTGATCGCCGACGCTGCAGAAATCTCCAACGCGAACGGGCCTGTCGACGAACAGGATTACACCTCCAATCAGATTTTCAAATGTTGGCCGCACGGCAAGGGCGACAGCTAGACCCCCGATACCAAGTCCAGCCACCACGCTGAGAATTGGCAATCCGATAGCATGCCCACCGAGCGCCAGGATGCAGACCGAACCGAAGAGACCGAGCGTTGCGCCACCGAGACGAAGTAGATCTGCGTCAAGACTTTCATCTCTGATGCGTGGCGACAGAATAATGGTTTCGACGAGTATTCTGGTCAGGAGCCAGAAGATGAAGGCCGATCCGCCATAAATGGCAATCGTAAGCACGACATCATAGAACCGGGCGAAGGAGCCAGACAAATGAATCTGAAGCGCGATGAAAGGCAATACTGAACTCGCGCAGTAAACTAACAGCACCGGGGCCAAGGTACGAGCCACCAAGACAGACACCCGACCGGTTTTGACCATTGAACGAACAGCATGGTGAATTCCGAACAGAACCAAAGCGAAAACGAGCAGCAATGCTGTCTCAAAAATAACCTTCCAGGCCGGGGTCTCGAACCAGAGTTCGGTCAGAAGCGGCGGCATGGCCTCCACGAAGGCCGGAGGAACGAGCGGTCCTGTCTGCTGAGGGCCGAAACTCGCCCAGCTTTCAATACCCAGAGGGCTTATCAGCGGCAGGTGGCGCACCGCTTCAAAGAAACGCGGCGCAACGCGAACTGTCTCTTCCGCAAACAGAAATTCTCCTTTGCGCGGCCCGTTTACAACACGCTCTATTCGCAAAGGCGTATTTGGTATCCGAAAACTGTCCGACCCGGTTCCCGAGGCCATGTCCAGGTCGGGAAACATCGTAACGTCGGGAGGGCCAATGCGCCCAAAGATATCCATCAGATATTCGAATGTTCTGATGCCTGTTTCTCGACGAGTCGCCGCAGCCACATTCTCCAGATCCACAAGATCCACAAGGAGGTCTGAAAAAAGCGCGATCTCGGCCTGAAGTTCCAGGCTCGGATCCTCCAGATAGGCTTCAACGCTGTCCTGCAGTGCATCTGAGGCGTTCAGGAATGATTCCATCGTATAGCGCGGCGAGTCGGTGCGTATCTGAGCCCAGAATCTTTCGGATACGACATCATCTGACAGGTCCTGTGCGTTGCCGGGCTGTGGCATGAGCAGGAAAAGCGTCACCGCGAGGAGGCCGATGCAAACGCTTAGTCCGAGCCCGAAAAAGCCGCTATCGTTCTGCCTCTCACCTCCATTGCGGGAGCTGTAGCGCGAGATGAAAAACCTTATCATATTCTGTCCTGCCGATTTCCGCCGCTTAGGTAATGCTACGGCATGGTGCGCCATTCAATACAGCAGGCCTTCTCATTTTAGGGAGGTTTTACAAACTTAATTGAGGTGTTCCTCTTTTAATAGCAAGAAGAACGGCATGCTACCATAAAATGCAGTTAGGCCGGTTCGCGCTTTGCGGCGCGATAGGCAAATTGAATTGGAGATTTGACCTGAGACCTCGTAGTCATTCTTGTTATTCAACGTGGTCCCGGGCCCCGCATACTGTCGGCCTTTCAGAGATTCATCGCGCCGATCGGATTCGTCCGCCTATGCCGAATTTCAATACGCTAGCTATGCTAATACGCACATGACCACTTCCCGAGGAAGAGCATCTCGAAGCCGACAGTCTGTTTCCGGCCCCAATTTGGTCGTGTAGTGGGGCAGTCGCCTATTGGGCTCAATCAGTTTACTCGCTTTGAGTTTCGTGCTTGAGCGCCTGATATAGTGTTGTCTTGCTTACCTTAAGCCGCGTAGCGGCTTCGCGCACGTTGAGGCCAGTCGATATGAGTTGCTGTGCTTTGGCGAGTTTTTCCGGTGACATGACAGGCTTTCGCCCACCCAAGCGTCCCTTCTCGCGTGCCACCTGGAGGCCTGCATTTGTTCTCTCGCGGATGAGATCTCGTTCAAACTGGGCATGTGCTTTCGGATGCGTTCGCGGCCCGTATCATACACGCGGCCGACTGCGAATTCGGGTTGTGTGGAGCTTATCATCGCGGCGATGGAGGACTTGTTTCTGAACGGTTCGACGTTGACGCCATCGTCGAGATCGACGTGCCCGCCGACTGGGACAACAGCCGGGCGCTCGACATTCTGGAAGAGTCGTTGCAGGGATTTCCGGGCGTGAACAAGATCGTGCGTTGCACCCGATGCGTACAGCTCCAGTTTCCGTTCATGCACATGGACGTGACGATTCTCGACCGGCAGCAGCGCCTCGCCGTGGAGAGGGTCGGCGAAATCTTCCATGCACCCGACACCGGTCCGGCGTTGCGGGTGCCGTCCAACCCGTGGGGATTCACCAACTGGTTCCGAAAGCCTCCTCAAAAGGAAGCTTGAATCACAAAACTGACTGGCCGTGAATCCTATGTGTCCACAGACCCTAGATCGTCGGCTCGAAGCCGTCCTGCGTGTCGTGCATGGCTTCCGTCTACAAACGTCAAACGACACCAGAAACTCTCTTCGAAGGACCGCTAGCCTGCAGCTTAGCTATATGCTACTGATCCAAGGCTGCATGACGAAGTTTTTTTGCTCATAATATTAATTGCCAAACACACGACGCCTCATTGTTGTACAGGTTTGTTAGCCTGAGACAAGGACCCAAATGACAAGCTAACCCAGCCTGCTACAGAAAAGGGTCGGAGGTCGCATAATCCGTCCTCGGCGGTGCATTCCGGGAATGTCGCGGTGTAGCATTGTCGCGGTGACCAGATCAAAACTTGGCTGGCAGTGCTACAACTGAACACACACACGCCTCTTTAAACCTGCAGGTCGCAACCGGCGCGGCAGCCGGCGCAATCAAGACCACGACACCAGTAGTCTCGGTTGGAAGAGAAGAAGTTATCGAGCTGGTGCCTCACGACCAACGCAAACCCAGCAATTCAGCTTATGCAATGCTGACAACAGCGCACAAATTGATACGCCCTTGAACAAAGGCATCAGAACCAGAAAAGATGCATATTCTACAGATCAACAACAACCATAGGATCACTGGCGGGTCGGATCGTTTATATCTCAACACGGGACGAATACTTGAAGCCGCCGGTCATGCTGTCAGTTATTTTTCTGCGCGAAGCGATCGCGATATTGACTGTGCAGACTCAAAATTTTTCTGCAATGCAGTCGATACAAAGAATGCAAGCTTTCATGATGTTACGCGATTTCTCTTCAATGCAGACGCTCGCGCTATGCTAAATCGTATGTTGGAGGCAAAGAGACGTGTCGACCTCGCGCATCTGCATATCTACTACGGTCGACTTACCGCTTCGATCCTCCAGCCGCTGAAGAGGCGTGGCATACCTGTCATTCAGAGCCTCCATGAATACAAGCTGGTGTGTCCTGTTTACACGCTGGAGCGGGACGGCAGGGTGTGCGAAGCCTGCATCAATGGAACCACTGCCAATTGTATTCGGTACCGCTGCAGAGACAAATCGCTTCACAAAAGCGCTTTGCTCTGGCTCGAGCATAACCTTTCCCGCCTGCAAGGCAGCAGCCAGTCAATTGACCGCTTCATCTGCGTTAGCGACTTTCAGCGCGAGATGTTCATTCGCGCCGGGATTCACGCACACAAACTCACGACACTGCACAATTTCGTCGACCTCAGAGCAGTCCTGCCGCAACGAAACAGGCCAAGGGGAGACTACCTGCTCTATTTCGGACGCATTGAGAAGCTGAAGGGGGTGCCAACGCTGCTGGAGGCGGTGGCTGGAACGGCTATCAGACTGAAAATAGCAGGGATAGGTTCTTGGAGTGCAGAGCTTCGCGAAAAGATCAGAGGTATGCCGAACGTCGAATACCTTGAATTCGTGTCCGGCGAACCCCTTAAAGAGCTAGTCGCACAAGCACGCGCCGTTGTGGTTCCCTCAGAATGGTACGAAACATTCGGGCTGACGGCTCTTGAGGCAAAGGCCGCGGGTACACCCGTTATAGCCTCGCGCATAGGCGGGTTGACCGAAGTCGTCAGAGAAGGTCAAGACGGCTTCCTGTTCGAGCCGGGGAATGTGGGGTCCTTGAAAAACGCATTGAAAGCGCTGCAGAACGCCGATATTGCCGCGATGGCGAATGCCGCGAGGCAGGATGCCGCATCGCGCTTTTCGCCTGAGAGCTACTTAGCCCGCCTGTTGGATATTTACGCAACAACCGTCGAAGAAGCGCAGGGGTGAAGACGAGGCAGACGCCGAAAGGGTGGTCAACCATGATTGTAGCGTCGTCTCAGCCTTTTCAGGTCAAATCTGGGCGTTCGCGCCAAAGCCATTGTGATGTCAGGAAGTTAAGCGATATATTTCAATCAGTTGCAGTTTTTTGCGCATTCCAAGCGGAAGGGATGACAGACAGCTCGCAGAGCAGCCCAAACAAATGTACATAATTTACTTTTTTGCTTTTCTTGTTACGACGCAAGAGACCATTTTCGCGTTGCTAGGTCTGTCTGGAGGCACCTTGTTTCTGGCTCGGGCTGCCGTCGACCTTTCGTCAGTCGTCCTGTTCGTCTTGGCAGCGACTGCCGCGACGCTCCGGTCACGCACGATTTCACTGAGCGGCATTCGCTACGAGCGCCCCTTCATGCTCTTTTTCTGCTATTCGATCGTTATTAGCCTGATTTCAACGCAGGCCAGCCTGTTGACTAACGGCAGTGAAATCTTTGTCCTTAATCGCTTCGTATTCCTCGCTATGGCATTGCCGTATGTGGTCAACAGCGATCAGAAAGTCCAAAGACTGCTCCGCTTCCTGTTTGTCTTGATCATTTTCCAGGCAACAATTGGTATATTGCAGCTTCTGGGTGGGCCCTCTGTCATAGACTTGTTCAAACCAAACGACTACAGCAACATTTTGACGGGTGACGCGCGTTCATTCACCTCAAACCGCAGCCTCAGCCGCAGGATGCTGATCGGTAGTATGGGTGATTTCATTTCGTTCGGTTATATGATGCTGTTCGGCATGATATTCGCGATAGCCCGGCTGAAACGCGGGCCGGGAACCGTTGCCTTGCTACTGATGTTTCTTGCTCTGGTGTTCTTTAGTGGTTCGCGCACCATCTTCCTTGCTGCGCTGGTACTTCTGACACTCTATCTCTTCTCAAGGGCACGAGTCGCCTGGCGCGTCATGATGGTTCTGATCATCCTTTTGATCGCCCCGATTGTACTCAACATTTTTAGCCAAATGGCCGCCAGCACAACATTTGAATACACTAGCTTTCTAGGCATCTTCAATCCCAAGTTCATAGATGCTCTTTTGAATCAGCGCTTGGGGCACGTGGTCCTGTATCTCCCGAAATTACTCGGAGATCCGATGGCGCTGATAGGATTTTCGCCGGACCGTCGTCTGGTTGAACAATACGTGCTTGAAAACTATGGTCAGCAACTGCCATACATCTACTTGGCGACCTTCTACCACACGCTGGAGGATTTTTACCCCATTGCATTGCTCAGCTATTATGGTCTTATAGGCACGGCGCTGTTTTACCTTGCGCAATACCGCATATTCGCAGGGGCCAAAGCGGGCAGGAAGAGTGACAATCCGCTATTGGCGCAACCGGCAAGAATCGTATTTTGGGGAATAATTGGAATAAACATCCTCAGTTTTGGAAACCAGAGCTTCGAAAACCGAGGACTTTCATTCATGTTTTGGTTAAGCGTCGGTCTTTACGCCAGCGCGATTAAATGCACGAATTTAAAACACAAATTAAAAACATAGGCTTGTCATTCAAGCTAGGAATTAGATCTATTTGAAAACAGGACCGCATCCCGATGATATTCGTCGTTGGAAATAGCCGCAGCGGCACCACGCTGCTGGGGCGCATGCTTGATAGGCATTCAAATGTCTGTACCTTCGAAGAGCTCCATTTCTTTGAACAGATGGTCGATTCAAAGACTATTCGCGAGCGGCCCCACTGGCCCCGGGATAAAAGGCGGCAAGCGATCGAAAGGCTTTTGACCTCTGCCCGCGACAATGTTTTTGCCAAGGTGCAGCCTGGCCTCTTCACCGCAGAAGCAGAGGAAATATTGAACGAGACAAACGCATCCGACGTCATCTCGGCTTATGCTACCATGCTTGACCGTATTACACGTGCATCAGGGAAGGCCATACCCTGTGAGCAAACTCCGAGATACCTCTATGTCGCGGAGGAAATACTGGAGGCATTTCCCGACGCGGTAATGGTTTGTATGGTTCGCGATCCGCGTGCGGTTCTTGCATCTCAAAAAAACAAGTGGCGGCGCTATAGCATTGCCAGAGATCGGATGCCGCTCTTTTGGGCGTTTCGCGCATGGGTGAATTATCACCCCAAGACTATGGCGTTGATGTGGGCATCCGCCAGCCGGCGAGCTCGGCAGCTGGAAAAGCACCCTCGCGCAATTGTCATCCAGTATGAAATGTTGCTTTCCGATCCTCGACGCCAGTTGCAAGGGCTTTGCGATTTGGCGGGAATTAACTTCGAAGAAGAGATGATGGAGGTAGCACTGATAGGTTCGTCGACCGCTTCGGATAAACCCGATCAAATCGGCGTCGACGCCTCACGCGTGGATGCGTGGCGCAACGGCAGTCTTACCCCCTCCGAACTAGCGATTTGCGAAGCAACGACAGCTAAGGAAATGGACTTTTGGGATTATACGCCGGTCGCTCGACCAATGCCTGCGCCTACGCAACTCTTTCATACGGTTGGCTTCCTAGTCAAGTCGGGTACAGCTCTGCTACTAAACATCCGCCGCTTCAAAAACTTGCGCGAAACGATCAAACGCCGGCTGGCATAAAAGGGAGCATGTCATGACTGCAAACCCTCGTCGCCATACGCAGGCGCGGATATTTTGGCAGGATGAAAGCCAGTATTCATGAGCGGACATCGCATTGCCATCATCGGCACCGTGGGAGTGCCAGCATGCTATGGCGGCTTCGAGACGCTGGTAGAGAACCTGCTCGACTATAATAAACAGTCTTCCCCCCCACGTCTTTTGACAGTTTACTGCAGTAAACCTGCCTACCAACAGCGCCCCTGCACCTACAAAGACGCGAGTCTGGTGTACGTGCCGCTGAAGGCCAACGGCGTGCAGAGCATTCCCTACGACATCTGGTCGCTCGTTTCTGCGATACGAGGCGGCGCAGATACCCTGCTTCTGTTGGGCGTTTCAGGGGCGATTGCCCTGCCTTTGATCCGTCTTGTCACCCGCGCGCGCATCGTGACCAATATAGATGGCCTTGAATGGCGTCGTGAGAAATGGGGACGTCTCCAGCGCCGTTTTCTCAGGCTCAGTGAGGCGCTTGCTGTACGATATTCGCATGTCGTCATTTCGGACAACGGAGCCATCTCGGAGTATGTGCGTCGCGAATATGGCAAGATACCCAGTACTATTGCATATGGGGGAGACCATGCCATAAGGCCTGATCCGGTGCCGTTGACAGAAGTTGATCTGCCGGCTCACTATGCCTTCAACGTCTGCCGGATTGAGCCTGAGAATAACGTCCATATTTTGTTGCAGGCTTTCGAGCACCGAGAAGAGACCCCCCTAGTCTGCGTAGGAAACTGGGATCGGAGTCCCTACGGCCGAGAACTCAAGCAGCGCTATGCGGACGTACCTGGCATCATACTCCTTGATCCGATCTACGATGTGGGAAAGCTGCGATCCCTGAGAGAAAATGCCAGCTTTTACCTCCATGGGCATTCTGCCGGGGGTACGAACCCTTCGCTCACCGAGGCAATGCAGTTCGGTGTGCCTGTGCTCGCCTTTGATTGCGACTTTAATCGCCATAGCACGGAAAACAAAGCACTCTTTTTCAAGACTGCCGCAGAATTGGTAGGGCTTCTGGACGGAACCGCCCCCGACACGATGAGGCAGATCGGCGTTGAGATGCGCCGGATTGCAGAAACCCGCTATACTTGGAACGTTGTTGCAAAAGAGTATTTCGAACGTCTTGATTGGTGAAATCCGTCTCAACCGAGATGCTCTATTGAGCAAAGCTCAGCACGTCAAAAGAGGTCGAAATGGAAGACATTTCAGTCATTGTCGCCACTTACAATGACGAAGCCTACATTGCCGAATGCTTGGAAAGCATCGTTGCGGCCGGTGCCGCGGAGATCATCGTGATCAATGATGCCTCGACCGACGGCACACAGGCAGTTCTTGAAAAGCTCGATGTTCCGCAGATGCGCGTCATCACCCTGCCGGTAAATTCCGGACCATCTGCGGCACGTAACATTGGTCTTGCCGCAGCTACGCACCGCTACTGCGCAGCCATCGACGCGGATGACATCATCCCGCCGGAGCGCTTGCAAATTATGTCCGAAGTGGCGCGGCAGACTGACGCCTGTGTCGTTGTTGACGAACTTTTGGCTTTCAACAGCCAGACGCGGGAAATCATGTGGAGCAAGCTGGCCCGCGTTCCGCTCACCGGCTGTACCCATGAACTGAGGGCAGAGGACATGATCAGGCACGATCTTGGTTTCCTCAAGCCGATGCTGGACTTGGAAAAACTTCGCAGGATCGGAGTCACCTATTCCGAGGACATCCGCCGCGGCGAAGACTTCATTTTTCTGCTTGAGATCATGCAACGCGGCGAGAAAATCATTGCGACTAGCAAAACGCATTATCTGTTGCGTCGCCGAACCCAGCAGCGGCTGACATCCAACCGGCCCAGGCTCTATGCAGAATTGCTCGGAAACGAAGTCCGTTTCCACGCGCGTCAATCTTGGAGTTTCCCACAGCATCTTCAATTTCTTCGCAGACATGTTCGAAATACTCTAGCGTTCGGAAAGAATAGCTTTGCCTACTTTCTTAGGAAACACATCAGATAATAATAAACATATTGATTTATTTAGGGAAATACAATGAAGACACTCGTTTATGGCTTTGACGGAATGAGCTTGGCCATCCTGAACGCGATATCGCCGGAGTTTTCGGAGTATATCGCCACACTGAAGGTTCACGACATCACCGACGACACGCTCGGTCGCGGATGGACCAAGATCAACAGTGGCCAGTCGCCGCAGATCACCAATGCCTATTTCCAGATGCCAGTGGCCGACGGTTCCTACAAGATCGACAAGAACTACAACCTGACAACACCAGGTGCCGAGTCCGATGGCCGATTTGAGTACCTGTGGGACGTTGCCGACAGGCTGGGCGTGCGATCGGTGTTCGTCAACATGCCAACAACATCGCCTGCTCCCTCCAAGGGCGCGGCCTTTGTTTCGGGTATCGGAGGCGGCCGTTACCCGCAGGACGGGCTCGACACGGACCTGTATTATCCCGGCGATATCGGCGCCCTCATCAATTCCGAATATCGGTTGGATATCCGCCTCAACAAAAAGTATCCTGACATTGAAAGCTTCTGCGCCGAACTCGATGCCATTCACAGGGCTCAATCGGCCTTTCTTGTAAAATTATGCGAAACTAAGGATGCGGATTTCGGCTTCTACGTGAACAAGCTTACGGTCGAGATATTGAATCTCGCGCTATTCGACGTGCTGAACCCCAAGCAGTCAGACCCCCAAGTGCGTGCTGCGCTGGAGACGCATTTTCGCTCTGTTTTCGCGGACTTCAAGGCAATGATCGAGCGGCTCGCGCCGGAGCGGATCATCATCGTTTCTGACCATGGCACCGTGCCTTACAAGTATGACTTCAACGTTGACTTGATTCTCGAGCGCCTCGGTTTTCTCCGTTTCGTTCAGGATGGCACCAGGAAAAAGATTAGAAGCCTGATCGCAAGACACATGCCCAAAGCCATGAAATCCCGGGTTAAGGCCAGCCTGAACTTGCAGAACAAGCGCCATCCCCTGCGCACGCCGACATCGGATTCGCTTGCTTTCGGCACGGTGTTCGACACCGGCAATTTCTGTGGTATCTATCTCAATGACGATCGTTTTGGTGGCAGAACGCGCAGCCGCGACGTAGAAACGGTGAACGCAATCTGCGCCGCGTTGAACGAGACTCCGGAATTTCGCGTGCTGGACCTTGCAGCAGAGCCTTATGAGCCGCGATCAATGGACTCGCCCTATGCCGCGGGCTCGCCCGACATCCGTATCCGCAAACCCGATGAAGTCTTCTGCCAGGCCCAAGGGCGTCCGAGCACGATCCTTGGCGTTTCCCCCACCTATGGCCCGATCAGGCCGGATATCAGCGGCTACACCTACCCCAACAGCGGCGTCAAATCGTCCAAGGCGCTACTGGCATCCAGTTTCGAAGCGGCTGTCAAGCCAGATTCGCTTTGCGACGCATATACGTTGATTGTCCAGGCCATGGAGGAAGGTTTGGAATGAAAATCTTTTTTGCCGGTCAGCAGACCCTCGCCAACCGCGGATGTGAGGCATTGGTCGCATCTACGCTTGAAATGCTGCGCGCAGCCCGCCCCGACGCCACTTTCGTCATACCTTCCACAGACATCGCGCGTGACAGCGCGGCTATGTCGAAATACGGATTCGACAACTACACCTTCGTGCCCGCTCCGGAAATCACGAATACTATCCGCGTCTGGAACAGGTTGATGCGCTATTTCCCGTGGCTGGCCTCCTTATGGGTTCCGGAGAAAATGAATTGGGATAGGGAAACGCTGGAGCAATTGCGCAGCAGTGACCGAATCCTGCATATCGGTGGCGATACCTATTCCTATGACTATTCCTACGCGGGGCTGATATCCAACACGGCGCAGATCGAGCAAATCGCCCGTCTGGGGAAACACCAGGAAATCTGGTGCGCCACCGTCGGTCCATTCGATTCATGTCCGCCGCTGGAGCGGCGCGTGCTTGCCAAATTTCGCAAGTTGAACCGGATCACTGTGCGCGAGGTCGAATCCAGAGACTATCTCCAATCTAAAGGGATACCGGCGGTGCTCGCGGCTGATCCCGCCTTCAACCTTAAGTCTAAGAGCAACGACCTTTACACCCCGAAACCCGGGCAGAAGCGGATCGTGGTCAATATCAGCCCATATATCTATCGCAAGACGACGGCAGAAGTCGTCGAACCGGCGCTGCGAGCCTTCGTCAATAAGCGCATTGCCGAAGGTTACCGAATTGTGCTGTTAAGCCATGTGAACACGGCAACCAGTTCTGACTCCGCAACGATCCGCAATGTCTTCCGGGACGTTATGGAAAACGACAATGTGGACCTCGTGCCGGAGGAACTTACGGCGGCGCAGTTCAAGGGTATCGTTGCGGGATCGGACTTTGTCGTTGCCTCACGAACCCACGTCACCATAGCGGGGTTTTCCAGCGCGACACCGGTTGTGTCAATTGCCTATTCCGCCAAGGCGCCTCGACTAAACCGTTTCTTGTTCGGACACGAATCCTTTCTTATCAATGCATGGGACATCACCACGGATGATCTGGAAAAAACATTCCAGCAGGTGGCTGGCGCCCAGGACGAGATCCGCATGATCCTCAATGAAAAAGGCGCTGCGCTGCGCGCAACCTTCGGCGCCCTCTGCGAAAGCGTTTTCAAAGGATGAAGATCTATTTTCTGAAGTCGTTGGCTGCTCTGTTGAACTTCCTGCTCATTTCATTCGTGGTGCGGGAATTGCCAACCGAACTGGCCGGGGACTATATCCTGATTTTGGGCTACATCGTCCTCGGAGCTCTGATTGTTGGTCTAGGCATCGACACAGGGATCGAGCGCTATGCCCGCGGCCTACTGGTGACTTGGTCGCGGTTGCAGTTGATGTTCATGCTCCTTGCCGTTTCGCTGGTGCGGACCGGTCTTCTCTTCGCTTTCGTTGCGCTCGCCAATTTTGTGCATCCAGGCCTGCTGAATGTGCAGACCTATGCCTTTGCGTTGGCCTTTTTCACGTTCTTTTTCACCACTTTGTCTTCGTTGTTGAATGGCGTTCTGCTCTACATGGCCTCTGCGATCTCGAATCTGATCCGGGCGGTTTTACGTTTCTTGATCTTCATTCTGCCGATGAGCGTGCTGTCGCTGAATTCCATGCTGACTGTCGAGGTCTTTTCGGCAGGCTGCGCCGCTTTCTACTGCATCATCGTCCTCATGCGACGCCCCATCGATATTTCCAGTACCGCCCCCCAAAGCCGCATTGTCTTAAAATTCCTCGGCTGGAACTACCTGTCACGGCTATTCCTCAACCTCGTTTCATTGAATACTGTCAAGATCCTGGTCCTGCGCAGCAACCATCCCAACGCCGTTCTCTTCGCCTATGCAATCCAGCTAACCGAGTCGGCTGAGAAATTCCTGCCCAGCGTGGTGTTGGCCGGACAATACCGGCCTGCGTTGTCGAAGGCTTTCGATGAGGGGGCATTCGATCACCTCAGGCAGCGCCTGCGTAACCTGACCCGTAAGAGCCTTATCTCCTCCGCACTCATGTCGCTTCTGCAACTTGCCGCCATCCCGATAGCCTTCCTCTTGTTGCAGGGGAAAAGCCCGGCCGATTTCTGGCCGCTCATCGCGCTGTGTGCCGCATGGCTGTTCGTGGTGAACTTCAAGTTCAGCCTGAACATCGTATCGAACGTGATTGAAGCCAATCATATTCAACTATTTGCATCTTTCGCTATTGCAGTGGGGTTCTTCGCTGTTGTATGGGCGAACTCGATTACAAACCCGTTTTCGCTAATGCTTTGGATGCTTCTGTGGAACCTGAGCTATCCAGCGATCTGGGTGGCACTAGCATACAAGCATATTTACCGCTGATCATAGCTCGCGGCGGCATGAAAGATGGAGATCATCACGTCTGCTCGCCCCATCGAACCGCATACACCACGCTGCGGGACACGATCGGGGTTCTTGCCATTGAGGCTGGCGAGAGCTGCCGAACGGTTGCTTCCCGTTTTGGGGTTTCCGTATCTGCTGCAGTGAAGTGGTCACAGCGCTACCAGGCGACCGGTTCGGTAGCGCCCGGCAAGCTGGGCGGCCACCGCAAGCACATTCTGGAACCGCACCGGGCCTTCATCATCAAGCGCATCAACCAGACCTCGCATCTGACGCTGCATGGGCTGAAGGATGAACTGGCTGCGCGTGGCGTAAAGGTGTCGCACGATACGATCTGGAGGTTCCTGCGGCGCGAGGGCCTCAGCTTCAAAAAAAAACACTGTTCGCCCTTGAGCAGGCGCGCGCCGACATCGCCAGACGGCGTCAATGCTGGCAGACTTTGGAGGCTGGCCTCGACCCGGCAGGCTGGTGTTCATCGATGAAACCTGGATCAAGACCAACATGGCGCCCCTCCGGGGATGGGGCAAACGCGGCAAACGCCTTCGGGGCTTTGCGCCGCATGGCCATTGGCGAACCCTGACCTTTCTCGGCGCGTTGCACTGCGACCAGCTGACGGCCCCGAGCGTCTTCGACGGGCCGATCAACGGCCACTACTTCCAAGCCTATGTCGAGCAGATTCTCGTGCCCACTCTCAAGCCCGGTGATATCGTCGTCATGGACAATCTCGGAAGCCACAAGTCAGCCGTGGTCCGTAAGGCGATCAAAGCGGCAGGCGCAAGGCTCTGGTTCCTGCCGCCCTGTTCGCCAGACCTCAATCCGATCGAACAGGCGTTCGCCAAGATCAAACACTGGATGCGTATGAGCCAAAAACGAACCATCGAGGACACACGGCGCACAATTGGTCGCCTTATCGCAACCATCAAGCCGCAAGAATGCTCAAACTATCTCCAAAATGCCAGATACGCTTCCATTAAAAGCTGAAACGCTCTATCTTGTTGTTTTTGCGCTATTCTGGACGGTGAACCGGTGTCCATTTCACCTGGGATTGCTATAAATGGATTTCCGCCTCGATTATGCCGCCAGCATCATCGGTGTCGGCGCGCGGAAGTAGGCCTTATCCGGCGTCTGCCGGTCACGGGATGAATGTGGTCGTCGGGAGTGCTAGAGCACGTCCATTTTACTCGGGGTCCTATCCGCAGGAGACGAAGTAGTTTTCGCATTCCTGCGGCTCGAACAGTGTGACGATCTGTCCGACCGTGTTCTATAGGCTGTCGACCGTTCGCTCGGCTTTGGCGCGCAGAAGCGCCTTCAGCTTGGCAAAGGCCTTCTCGATGGGGTTGAAGTCTGGGCTGTAAGGCGGGAGATAGAGTAAGCGGCATCCTGCATCTTCGATTGCATGCCGTACGCCCTCCGCCTTGTGTGCTGGCAGATTGTCCATGACGACGATGTCACCCGGTGCCAAGGCTGGAATGAGTACCTGCTCAACATAGGCCACGAAAGCGATCCCGTTCATCGCGCCATCGAGGACCATGGGCGCGGTCATGCCCGAAAGCCTGAGAGCTCCTGTGAAGGTCGTTGTTTTCCAGTGTCCGTGCGGGATCGGGGAACGACACCGCTCTCCACAAATAGCGCGTCCGCGAAGCCGGGCCATTTTCGTGCTGAGTCCGGTTTCATCAATGAAGACGAGACGTGCCGGATCGAGATTGAGCTGACCGTCGAACCAGTCCTGACGCCGCTTCAAAAGGTCAGCGCGTTCCTGCTCCAATGCATGTGCGGTCTTTTTTTGAACGTCCAGCCACGCTTTCGCAGCCAGACATCAAGTGCGCTGCGGCCAATGGATACTGCCCGTTCTTCGGCCAGTCGCAGGACCATCTCGTTGAGCGTGATGTCCTTTGCCTCCTCGATCAGGCCGATGATGTAATCCTCGTGGGCATCAAGGCGCGAGCCGCCGCGGCGCCCTTGTTTCTCTGGTGTCAATCGACCCTGTCGGGCGCTGGCAATCCAGGCGATGGCCGTCGAAACACCAATCCCAAATCGGGCTGCTGCCGAACGCGCCGACATGCCATCACGTGACGCATCCAGAACGCGGCTACGCAGATCATTGCTGAAAGCTCGGGTCATATTGCCTCCGACCAAATCACAAGTCGGAGCAAGAGAATCAGAATTCGCCAGCCAAGGGAATCCTCAAAACGATTCCGATTTCAACGGACGTGCTCTAGAAGGTGAGATAACGACCGATGCCAGCGTGGGCCTCGGACACAGGCTTGTAGGTGTGGAGGTAGACCTTCTCGTGTTTGATCGAGCGCCAGGGCCGCTCGACGAAGACATTGTCCAGCCACGAACCCTTGCCATCCATCGCGATGGCGATTTCCGCCTTCTTTAGCACCGCCGTGAAGTCCATCGAGATGAGCTGCGAGCCCTGGTCGCGAGACATCGATGGACATATCACCCGGCCCTTCTATCATCGAAGACAGGAGCTGTTGATGTCTGTGCAGGGACGGTTTTAAAGCAGGTTCCCGCCAATCTCTTCGGCGCGCGCAAGCAGCACCTTTGTCTGGGCGATCCACTTCTCCGGGGTGACGGGAGGTTCATCACGCAGATGGTCGATGGCAAGGCGCGCCCTGAGGAATAGACGGAACAGGCTGTAAAACTGGCATAGCCCTACCGAAGGCGCCGGTGCAAAATGTTCGTTGACGAGCAGGCGCAGGTCGCGCCCGATCCACCCGTGTCCCGCCATCTCGCATTCGAGCCCCAGATAGTTGACTTCGTCATAGACGTCGATCTGGCGCATCCGCGCGTCGAATTCCAGGCGATCGAAGAAGACGGGAGGCGAGGTCAAGCAGACGTGTTCGGTCCTGAGGTCGCCGTGGCCGTCTACAATGAGGCCCGCGGTACTCCGCCGGAAAATCTCCTCGACTTTGCTGTCGAACCGCTCCTCGATCCGCTGCAGAAGCGAATGGGGTATACGCAGATCGAGGTCGGATTTCACTGCAAGCAGGTGCAGCCGGTTGGTCGTCATTTCCCGGGACAGGTGACGGATGTAGATATCGCCGGCATCCGGCCTGCGGGGCTGCTTGCGATAGAAGGTACATAAATGGCGGCCCAGCGTTGCTATTTCGGCGGCGGTGACGTTGCGGCGCGCAAGTCGCCTGTCGAGCATATCGCGATCCGGCAGCCGCTTCATCTCCACAAGCCATTCGACCGCGCCGCCCTTGCCATCGATGACCAGTCCTCCGTCCGCTTCGCGGGTAACCGGGATGACGCGCTGATAGACATCACCCGCCATCTGCCGGTTGACGCGCAGTTCTTCCAGGCAGATGGCGCGTCGTTTTTCCAGGGTGGAGAAATCGAGATAGGCCAGCCTGATCGGCTTTTTCATCTTCAGGGCGCGGTTTCCGGCAAGAAAGACGAAGGCCGTGTGGGTTTCCTTCACCTGGACAGTGTCAGCCGGAAACGCCCGGGAAGATGACAGAAACGAAACCAGCTCCGAAGTGTCCATTGTCAAACGCCCGCATGTTGCAGTCAGCGGCCCGCGCTGCTCCTGTCGCTTTGCCGACGAATATCACTCAGACATCCGATGCGCGCGTGAACATTGATGGTCATCAAGACTGGCGGTCCTAATGTTCGGCAAGCGCCGGATTATAGTAGTTCTTGATCGCCATCAATGCGGCCAACGCAGTCTGCACGAACATTCGGCCATCGGGCCCGCGTCGCGCGCAGCATCTGGTGAAGTCACCGCGGGACGGGCCCGAAAACATAGCTGAGGAGAATGATGATGAACGACAAAACCAAATCCGTTTCGGTGTCGAAATCCTCCGAGACCAGCGACGCCGCAAAGCAGAATGTTCCCGCAGTCCAGCAGTTGCGCAGTGAAATCGATCGCCTTTTCGATGATTTCGGTCTGTTCGACTGGAGCTTCCCCTTCACGCGCAGCCGTCGTTCCCGGATGTTGCGACGGGAGGACAACTGGAACTACGTCCCCGCCGTCGACATTGCCGAAACCGAGAAGGCTTTCAAGCTGACCGCGGAACTTCCCGGTATGGATGCCGGCGATATCGACATCAAGCTTTCCAACGGTTCGATCATCGTGCGGGGAGAGAAGGAAGCCTCGTCGGAAACCAAGGACGAGAACTATTTCTTTTCCGAGCGGCAATACGGTTCGTTTCGCCGCACCTTCACCCTTCCCGAGGGCATCGACCGCGACAAGATCGAAGCCGACTTTGCCAAGGGCGTGCTGACGGTGACGCTCCCGAAGCTGCCGGAAGCGATAAAGTCGGAAAAGAACATCAAGGTAAAAGCCGGATAGGCCGTAGCAATAGCAGACACACGCTCTCTTCGTGGTAACTTCAGGCGAATTGATTGGGGTTGGAGCCACTGCTAGACTGCCGGCCAATCCTGCTCGAGAGGCAGGGGATGGGCGGCTTTCGACGAGGGCTTTGACGTGTCATCCGAATTGGGCAAGTGTGTTCTCGTCGTCGAAGACGACAAAGGCGTCGCGAACCTTCTTCGCGACGCACTTTCCGATGCCGGTTTCAAGGTTCTGACGGCAGGCAGCAGAGAGAGCCTGAAGCGGGTGATCGCCGAAAGCGCGGTCGACCTGATCACGCTCGACCTGAATCTCGGGGGCGAAGACGGGCTCGACATCGCTGCCGAGATGCGCGCCACCTCCAATATTCCGATCATCATGATTACCGGGCGTACAGCGCCGCTCGAAAGGGTCAAAGGTCTGGAAAGCGGCGCCGATGACTATATCGCCAAGCCTTTCCATGTCAGGGAAGTCCTGATCAGGGTGAAATCCGTGCTGGCGCGTTACGACCGGCCGGCGTCGGCCGACCATGACGCCGGCGCGCAGGATGATCTCCCGTTCGACGATGGTTGCGTCCTGTCTTTCCGGCATCGCGCGATTGAATGTTCCAATGGCCGGCGCATCGAACTGACAGATACGGAGTTCGAGCTTCTGGTGCTTTTCCTCACCAATCCGGGCCGAATTCTGTCACGCGACGACCTGTGGAAGACGCTTCGTGGCCACGAGCGTGATCCGCTTGATCGCACGCTTGACGGGCATATTGCGCATCTGCGTCAAAAAATGGATGTCGCTGGCAAGCGATCGTTCCTCATCAGGAGCGTTCGCGGGGTTGGTTATGTCTTCACCGGAGAATGCTCGTCCGGTGGCCCGTGGAGCGCTTTGTATAGGGCAGAGGCCAACTCCCTCACCGAATAGGGCTTGAGAAGGATCGGGCAGGAGATTTCTTCCTCGGTCTGATGCGGCCAGTCTTCCTCATTGTAGCCTGTGGCGAGTATGAGGCCGGTTTCGGGGTGCTGGTTTTGCAGCCATCGGACGAAATCGAACCCATCGACGGCGCCGTCCGCGGCGATATCGAAGATGACGCATGCCGGCCTGAGGCCCGTCTCGATGATCGTGGTCGCCTCCTTGCCATTGCTTGCCTCCCTGACATCATAGCCGAGTTCGGTGAGCCGCTGGATGGTCATCGAGCGGAGTTCGCGGTCGCCCTCGACCAGCAGGACGAGTTCGCCGCTGCCTGTGGGCATGGCCGCGTTGTCGGCATCGAGTTCCCGGACCGTGGCGCCGGCGATCTCGGGCAGATAGAGCCGTATTTCGGTTCCCTTACCCGGCGCGCTGTCGATCTCCACCCACCCGCCGTTCTGGTCGGCAAATGCATAAACGCCCGTCAGGCCCAGACCGACACCCCGGCCGGGAGGTTTCGTTGTAAAGAAGGGAACCGCTGCGTGGCGCAGGATTTCCGGGGACATGCCCTTGCCCGTGTCCCGCACGGTCAATAACAGGAAGCGGCGCTCCCGGTTTTCACCATTGTCCTTCGGGGGGCGGTCGCTGCTGCGCTGCAGCGAAATAGACAGCGTTCCGCCTGAGGGCATGGCGTCGCGGCTGTTTGCAACGAGATTGAGGAAGGCTGCATCGAAGTCGCCGGGCTCAAGCTTCGCGAACAAGGCCTCATCGGGCAGATCGACATCGAGCTTCACCTTTTCGCCGATCGTATGGTCCAGCAGGTCGGACATCTCGCGGATGCGGCGGGCGACATCGACCCGGCGGCGCACGAGCGACCTCTTGCGCGCGACAGACAAGAGGCGATGATTGATATTCACGCCCATTTCAACGGCTTCGATCGCGCCGGCAATCCGGCGCTGCTGGCGTTCGTCAACGGCGGCTTCGGCGATCAGCTCCAGATTCCCGGCGATCACGGTAAGGACATTATTGAAGTCGTGCGCGACTTCGCCCGCGATGCGCCCGAGCGCCTCCAGCCGGCGCGACTGTGTCAGCGCCTCATCGAGACGGCGCATTTCTGTAAGGTCGTTGATGGAGTCGATCTGCAAAATCTTGTTTCCGGCATCATCGAGTACCGGCGTCGCGGTGTAGCGCAGAAACCGGGATTGGCCGCTTTCCTTTTGAACGAGAATGAGCTCGTAGTCGCTGAGATATTCACCCCTTCTCGCCCGGTTCTGCGGCCAGGCGGCGGGCGGCATGGGCCGGCCGTCCGAATGGCGGAAATCGTAGTACTGCTCAAAGGCGCCGAGCTTCTGCCTGGCTTCGTGCAAGTCCCTTAGCCCGAGAATTTCAAGCGCCGCGGTGTTCAAGGCGATGATCTCGCCTGCGTCGTCGAGAATTGCCAGGCCGATATCAGCATTTTCAAATACGGCCTGTAATTTATCATGCTCCTGGCGAAGCAGTTCCAGCGTCTGCCGCCGTTGTTCGATCGAAGAGAACATGGCGAAAAACTCTGGCGTTTCGCCCGGTTTCGACGGAAGAAGCCAGACATGCCTTTCCACCCATACCGGATTTCCATCCCGGTCGAGCAGCCGACATTCGTCGCTGGAGGCATTGATTTCTCCGTCCAGGATCCGCTGGACCATGACCGCATGGGCTTTCCTGTCATTCGGAAAAATCAGGGAACTGATCCTGCGCCCGATGAGGTCGGCGGAATTGATGTCGACAAGATTGCAAAAGCCCGGATTGCAGTAGCTCAGTTTGCCGTCAGCGCTATGGGTCACGATCGCGACGTTCGCGCGTGTCACGATCTCGTCCAGCGTTCGTTCGGTCACCTGCAGCGTATCGGCGGTCTGGAGTTTTTCCGTGATGTCCTGGGAGAGCCAGATGACCTGGGCTTGCGCGGCGCTTCCGGTGGTCGCTCCTCGCTGT
Source organism: Martelella sp. AMO21009 (assembly GCF_053484295.1). Taxonomy (NCBI): domain Bacteria; kingdom Pseudomonadati; phylum Pseudomonadota; class Alphaproteobacteria; order Hyphomicrobiales; family Aurantimonadaceae; genus Martelella; species Martelella sp. AMO21009. The sequence goes on along the minus strand of NZ_JBAKFR010000003.1, from coordinate 143,684 downwards.
TCGATCCACCTTGTGGCTCCGTCGTCACCCCTGATCCTGAATGTGAAGCGCGGAACATAGTCTGATGTCTTCCCTGCGCGCGACAGTTGATCGGTCACCGTTTGTCGGTCTTCGGGCACGACCAGCGCATCGATCCATTCGTCGACGGTTTCCGGCAACGAACCCTTGTTGATATGAAAAAAGAAACGAGCTGTTTCGGGAAAATGGAGATATCCGTCCTCGACAGACATTTGCCAAAAACAGATATCGTCATCATCGGTGAGTATCGACAGCAGCGACTGAAGTTGATCCTCGTGCTTCACTGGTGCCCCCTTCGGCGCCCGGACGAGAACTCCCGGGGACGAAGACAATTGCCCTGACGCTTACATTCCCCGCTTAGGATTTTTCCGAGTTGGAGACTATTTTGTCAACCGTCGTTCGCGCCGGCTTAGCTACCGATAGACGAGCGTCCGAGGTTGCGGCTGTCTCGGGAAAGGTGACTGACCCTTGCAAGAGGCGCAGTCAATGGAGGGGTCCAGCCGCTCAACAAATCTCAACAAAATTCACATTGCCCGGCCTTCATTACCTGTGATTGAATTTGGCGCAGACAATCACCGCAAGATAAGACAAGAAAGCGGTGCCTTCGGTCCCGGAGAACGGCGCCTAAAGTCGCCGGACTGCAGAGGAGTGCGCCACATGTCAATCCTGAATGTTCGCCATGCGCAACTTAGGTGTGCGCACTGCCCGGCCCGCGAAGGCGGACCTTGCGGCGTTGCCGGTCCACATGGCCAGGACCTGCTGTTCCGGAATTCAATCTCTGCCTGTTTCAACAAGGGCGAGACGATCCTCCCGCAGGAAGAGGTCGGAGAACGGATCGGGATCATACTCGGCGGGACCGTAAAGCTGATCAACATCGCCGCTGACGGACGGGAGACAGTCATTGCGCTTCTGGGAAGAAACGACCTCATCGGCAATCCGGTGGTCGCGCGCTCACGTTTTTCCTACGAGGCGGCTTCGGCCGTCACGGTCTGCATGATCACGCGCTCGGCTCTCATCCAAGGAATGCGGGAAGATAGCGACATTGCCGTCCGGCTCGTCGAACTGATCTCCAGGCAGGCGGAGGAGGTTGAGGAGTGGCTTACGCTCTTCAATTGCCGGACCACCCTGCAGCGGCTCGCAGGCTATCTGCACGCACTGGCCCGGGTGAGGTCGCGCCGCAGCCTGAATACCGAGGCCATCGTTCTCGACATTCCCATCTGCCGCAAGGATCTTGCGACCTTTCTCGGGACCACGCCAGAGACGCTGTCACGGAATTTTCAAAGGCTTGCCCGCCAACATATTCTGACGCTGGTGAGCGGTAGCCGCGTCGTTGTCACGGATTTCTCCGCGCTCGGGCGGGTCGCGGGCAGGAGCGGTGACGAGCTACGCTCGATTTTAGGCTTCGCTGCTGATGCGGTGAGCGAACGTGGTCAATCCCTTGTAGATCGAAAGCAGAGTGAGGTCATCGCGCGGCGACCGGCCGTTGCAGGCACCCGTTTCTAGCTTGCGGAATGGCCCGGTTCTTTTTGTAAGAGGGAGGGTCAACCGAATGAAAACCTGGACCCATGACGGCTTTGAACGGTTATTTTACCGGATCGACAGTGTCCCGAGTCCCAGAGACGTGCGGCTCAGACGTCTGGTCGTTGGGTGGAGACGGAGAGCCGCGGGCAGGGTTGTGCCTGTTGCGCACGATCTGGCCGACTGTCTCAGGGCTGATACTTCCTTCGGTTTCGTACCCGCTGCTTCGGATAGTCATGACTACATACTGAAAAGCGGCGGAAGGACTATCCGTGTGCTGCTTGGAGAGGCGGGGCTGTCACTGATGGCAGCGCAAAACCGTCGGGGCGCTGTCCGTTGCCGTCGTCTGTTCGACCGGGTTCTTGAACAGGGAGAGCCCTTGCTGGTCGAGTTCGAAGCCGAGGTGCCCGGTCTCGGCCCGCTGATCTGCGAGATGCTCGCGCTGCCTGTATCCAGCGATGGCCTGAAAGCCGACGGGATCGTCGGCGGGTTGGCGCTGCGTCCTACATATCACGCCCCCCTTCATCCCGTCCATTTCGTTGACAGATCGCCTTTGCTGTTTGCTTTCGAGCGGGACCGGGCGTTCGGCCAGAGTGTCGCGCGACGGGCCGGCTTCGATCTCACTCCGCTTGAAGAACGTGAGTTTGAGGATGGCGAACACAAAGTGCGACCGATGGCCGATGTGGCCGGTCGCCGGGTGTTTGTCATAGCCAGCCTTTATGGTGACCCGGTCCAGTCGACCAATGACCGGCTCTGTCGTCTTCTGTTTTTTGTTGCGGCGCTCAAGACCAATGGAGCCGACTGCGTGACGGCGGTCGTTCCCTATCTCTGCTATCAGCGAAAGGACCGGCAAACCAAACCCCGCGATCCCCTGACCGGGCGCTATGTCGCGCAATTGCTCGAAGCGGCGGGAACCGATCAGCTGATCACGATGGAAGCCCATAATCTGGCCGCGCTGCAAAATGCCTTTCGATGCCCTCTGACCCATCTTGATGCTTACGACATATTCGCGGAGCACTTCGTGGCAAAGATCGGCGGCGACCCGGTCAGTGTTGTCTCGCCGGATCTTGGCGGCGCCAAGCGCGCCGATGCGTTTCGTGAGACGCTGGAGCGAAGCATGGGGGTGCCGGTTGGAAAGGCATTCCTGGAAAAGCAACGGAGCATGGGCAGGATTACCGGCGAACTGTTCGCGGGCGACGTCGAGGGGAGAGTGGCGATCATTTTCGACGACATGATCAGTTCCGGCGTCACCATGGCGCGTGCGGCGTCAGCCTGTCGCCGCCATGGGGCTTCACGCGTCTATCTCGCGGCGACGCATGGTCTGTTCTCGCAGGATGCCCTGCAGGTCCTTTCCTCGCCGGAAATCGATGGCATCTGTGTCACCAATACCGTTTGGGGTCGCGTCAGTCTCGATACTGTGGACGTGATCGATGTCGCGCCGCGTTTCGCTTCGGCGATCCCGGTGTTTCTCTCTTAGGGCATTTTCGCGGACGTAAGGTGCACCAACCTGATTGCGAAATACCGGTTGAATGCAGGCGCGCCGTCATGCCGACAGATTTTCGGCAATCTCATCAACTGGAAAATTGACCAGGTCCTTGCTGACTGACATTACAATGCGTCCAGTGTCTTCCGTGCTGGCAAGGGCCTCGCGCAGCGCGGCAAGTGATCGGGGCGGCGCGACCAGAACCAACCGGTCGATCTCTTCGCTTGCCGCAATCTCGTGGGCGCGTTCGGCAACGTCCTTGATGAATTTCTGGCCGGCAAGTTCGTGGAAATTGGTGATTTCCACCGCGCTTCTGTGGCTATCGCTGACGACGCGTCCGGGGCGGTCTGTTCCCTGCTCGTGGGCCGCGGGATTGGGCGGCGCGTCCATATGCTGCAGTAAATCCAGTTTCGGCTTCTGGCCCGAAGCGATATTTCTGAAGATCAGCGCCTTGCTGAAATCTGCAACAATGACAAGAGCGCCATGCGGAATCATGTCGTCCATTTTCGCCTCCATGCGGATCAAGGGGACAAAGGCCTTTTTCGACCGATAGTGCGGATGTCGGACGTTTTCGTTGATGCCTGTCAATGTCGGCGCATCAATCAGGGCGAAGGCTTCACGGCCGCGGTGTCCTCCGGAATTTTTCGAGCAGGGACACGACTTCGCTGTCACTCAGCTGCGGGAAGTCGGCGTAATGGGCGCCGACGGCTGGGACAGCCCCGAAATCCTCAAGGCAGATGAACTGATCCGCGAGCTTGCGTATCGCCGGCGCGATCTCCGCCGGGGCGACGGGCACAGCGACAACGATCTTCCTCGGGGCCATTTGCTTCAGGCCTTTCAGGGCAGCGAGCATCGTGGAGCCCGTGGCGATGCCATCATCGACCAGGATGACCGTCTTGCCGACAACGTCCACTGGGGTTTCGCCGCCATGATAGACCCTGTCCCGGCGGATCAGCTCCTTGAGCTCCTTTTCCTTCACGCGGTCGAAGGTGACGTCGGCAATGCCGGCGCGACGAATGATCTCTTCATTGCGCACGATCACCGGCTCGGACTGCAGGAGAATAGCGCCCATTGCGACTTCCGGCGCGAACGGTACGCCGATCTTGCGCACGAGCAGGACGTCGAAAGATGCGCCGAGGCTTTCGGCGATCGCAGCTCCAACGGGCACGCCGCCGCGGGGCAATGCAAGGACTGTAGGGTCCTCTTTCCCGAGAGGCAGGAGCGCTTCGGCGAGCCGTTTGCCGGCTTCATCCCTGTTCGCGAAGGTCAATGGTCCGGTACTCCATCGGTAGAGCGGAGACGTGGCGGCGGCACGGCCCGCCATAGCCCGGCGGACGACAGCTTGCTCTTGGTCGCGCGCCCCTCCCGTTCCGTCATTGACGACCATCAACGCAGGCGTTGCCATTTCGCGCCAGAAGCGTCGGGAGCATCTGCCGGAAAGGTATCACGGCTTCTTTCGAGCTTCCGATCACGCCCTGCAACACGTATCATTTGCCTTGTTCTCATGTCGACGCAGGGATTATCGCCGAAAACGTCTGTCTCTTCTGTGCTTCCGAGGGGCTGGCGACGCGCCTTGGCGGCGGTGCGAACCGGGAGGCCCTCCAATCGGTCCTGTCGCTTTCCGATCGGAAGCCGGTCATCTTCGTACAGCCGGTGGGCTGTCCGCATTCATGAGCGGCTCGAGGTTCTCTTCGAAGAAACGGGGTTGCACCCTTTCGGTTGAGATGATCGGTATCGGCATGGGCCGAGGCATGGTTCTGAATGGTCTGGAACGGCATGCAGGCCCTCTGAGAGGGGATGTAGGTCGCCGCCCGGGAGCGGCGAGCCCGACGTCGAGCACGCACGGACTATCCAGCTTTTTCATCATTTCATCTCCTCCGCGGATCCTGTTGACGGCTATCAATGACCCGCCGCCCTCTCGCGCTCACGCTTGCGGCATCCATCGCAAATCCTCAGGGAGGTCGTCATGCAGGACAAGACATTGCGCCAGAACATAATCGATGAACTGGAATACGAACCCAGCATTGATGCTGCGGATATTGGCGTGGCGGTTGAAAACGGCATCGTCACTCTGACAGGCCATGTTCCTGCCTACACACAAAAGACCACGGTCGAAGCGGTCGTCAGGCGGATCAGGGGCGTCCGCGGCATCGCCGAAGAGATCGAGGTTCGGCCGCGGGGTGCCAATATTACCGCCGATGATGAGATTGCCCGCCGGGCGGTCATCGCCCTGAAATGGAATGACCTCGTTCCTGACGAAAAGCTTCAGGTCACGGTCAGCAAAGGCTGGCTGAAGCTGACGGGAACGGTTGAGTGGCAATATCAACGCGAAGCGGCGATGCGCGCGATCAAGGGGCTTGCCGGCATAATCGGCATCAGCAATCTGATTGAAGTCGTGCCGAAGGTCTCCGCTCCGGATGTCAAGAAACGCATCGAGGATGCGTTCAGGCGAGATGCAGAGATCGAAGCCGATGCGATCAAGGTTCACGTTCAGGACGGCAAGGTCACGCTTGAAGGCAAGGTGAAGGCCTATCGCGAGCGCCAGGCCGCAGAGCGGGCGGCATGGTCGGCGGCGGGCGTCCGGCACGTCGATGACCGGATCACGGTTCTTTGAGACATGACGGGCTGGCGGAAATGCCAGTCCGTTCTTGGAGCGATGACATGAAGGCTATGGTTCTGCGGGCGTTGCGAACGCCGCTGGCTCTGGAAGAAAGGCCTGACCCTTCGCCCGGCGCCGGCGAGGTGAGCGTCAGGGTCGAGGCCTGTGCCGTCTGCAGGACCGACCTGCATGTCGTCGACGGCGATCTGCCGGAAGTGCGGCTGCCGGTGATCCCCGGCCATGAGATTGTCGGGATCGTCGAACAGCGCGGCGATGGCGTGGCCTCGCTCGCCATCGGACAGAGGGTCGGCATTCCCTGGCTCGGGCACACATGCGGGCATTGCGCCTATTGCGAGGAAGGCAGCGAAAACCTCTGTGATCATCCGCAGTTTACAGGCTGCACGCGGGATGGCGGGTTCGCCACGCATGTGATTGCCGCATCCGATTTCACCTTTCCCATGGACGGGTTCGACGATCCGGCGGCCGCGGCCCCGCTGATGTGCGCCGGCCTGATCGGATGGCGGTCACTGAAGATGGCGGGCGAGGGCAGGCGCATCGGGCTTTATGGCTTCGGCGCGGCGGCGCACATCCTCGCGCAGGTGCTCGCCTGGCAGGGCCGCGAGGTCTATGCCTTTACGCGCGCCGGCGATGCCGCCAGTCAGGAGCACGCGCTGAGCCTCGGCGCGGTCTGGGCCGGGACGTCGGAAGAGATGCCGCCGCAGGCCCTCGACGCCGCCATCATCTTTGCGCCGGTGGGAGAACTCGTGCCTCTGGCGCTCCGCGCTACCCGAAAGGGCGGCAGGGTGGTCTGCGGCGGCATTCACATGAGTGATATTCCGGCCTTTCCCTATCGCCTGCTTTGGGAGGAAAGGCATATTCTGTCGGTGGCCAACCTCACCCGGCAGGACGGCCTTGAGTTTCTGAAGATCGCGCAGGCCGCCCGTGTTTCGACCACAATCAGCCGATATCCGCTCGAAGCGGCCAACCGTGCTCTCGATGATCTCCGGCACGGCCGCTTCCAGGGTGCCGCGGTTCTTGTTCCCTGACCGGCGTCATTTCGTTTTTATATAACGATCAATGCTCTTTGCGGCAGCCAGTGATCGACTGTCACTGATATTGGCAACACAGGGAGGCCGACATGGTCAAGGATCTGTGTGTTCACCTCGGTGGAGGCGATGGCGGCGCGGACCGCCCGTTCGTCTCGACGCTGCCGCAGGAGGACGATCATGAAGACGCGGCGCTGGTGGAAACCGCAGCGCCACCACGACAGAGGCAGTCCGTCGAGCAATACAAAATAGTCAAGAGAGCCTGAGAGTGCTTTCGAAGCGGTACGGGATCAACCAGAAGACAGTCGGATGCAAGGCGGATCACGTTCAGGAGTGGAGCGCTTTGGCGTCTCGGACAAGATTCGCAAATGATCGGAAAACGCCGCGGTGATTCCATTCCGTGGCCGCTGAAAGCTCAATCGGCACGGTCGATTTCTTTCGACCTGACGCTGAAGAGCGCCCGGGCTCTGCCGACTTCATCGGCAATGAACCGCATCACGGTCCGGATGCGAGCCGAACCGCGGGCGTCCTCATGGGCGATGACCCAGAAGGTGCGCGTCAGTTCGATCTCTTCGGCCAACACTGGCTGAAGCGCTGGGTCGCTCCCAGCCATGAAGTCGGGAAGGATGCAGAGCCCGGCACCGGCTTTGGTGGCGTGGAGCTGGGCGAACAGGCTGGTGCTGGAAAGCTGCGGGGTGAGGTGTTCGCCGGCCTGGCTCAGATAGTCGAGCTGCGGCGAAAAGATCATGTCCTGAATATAGCCGATCAGGGGATGGCTCATGACATCGCGTTTGGAGCGGATGGCCTCGTGGTGGGCCAGATAGCCCTGCGACCCATAGAGATGGAGGGTATAATCGGTGAGCTTGCGGGAGTAGAGTCTTCCCTTTTCCGGGCGTTCGAGACCGATCGCGATATCGGCCTCGCGCTTGGTCAGGCTGAAGATGCGCGGCATGGCGACGAGCTGCAGCTCCAGTTTGGGATGTGCGGCGGTCAGCGCGCCGATGCGCGGGGCGAGAAAAAGCGAGCCGAAACCTTCCGGCGCTCCGATCCGCACCACACCACTTAACGCGAGCCGCTCGCCGGCAATGTCGTTCTCAATTCCCGTGGCGGCACTCTCTATGCCTTCGGCCTGCGTCAAAAGCCGCTCGCCCGCATCTGTCAGCGAATAGCCGCGCGGCGAGCGACGGAACAGTTCAGCGCCGAGCCCGGCTTCGAGATTGGCGATATGGCGGCTGACGGTGGCGTGGTCGGTGCCCATGCGTTCGGCTGCAACCGTCAGCCGACCGGTGCGGGCCACCGTCAGGAAATAGCGCAAATCGTTCCAGTCAAAGCTCATGGGTATGAGCATATATGCACAATGGTGTTGAGATCAATCGCATAGATTTGCACAGCTCTGCCGTCTATGGTGTCACGGCAATGGGAGGAAAACATCATGCGCGAAATCGGGCATTTCATCGGCGGCAAGTCTGTGGCCGGCAACAGCGGACGGACGGCGGACATCTACAATCCGGCAACGGGAGAGGTTCAGGCGCAGGTGGCGCTTGCATCCGCTCAGGAGCTCGAGGTCGCGATTGCCGATGCCAGGGCCGCCCAGCCAGCCTGGGGCGCCATCAATCCGCAAAAGCGCGCACGGGTGATGATGAAGTTCGTCGATCTGCTCCACCGCGACATGGACAAGCTTGCGGAAATGCTCTCGCGCGAACACGGCAAGACCCTGCCGGATGCCAAGGGCGACATCATCCGCGGCCTTGAGGTCGCCGAATTCTGCATCGGCGCGCCGCATCTGCTGAAGGGCGAGTTCACCGAAGGCGCGGGCCCCGGTATCGATATCCATTCCCAGCGCCAGCCGCTTGGCGTGGTTGCCGGCATCACGCCGTTCAATTTTCCCGCGATGATTCCGATGTGGAAGTTCTGCCCGGCGATCGCCGCCGGCAACGCCTTCATCCTGAAACCGTCTGAACGCGATCCTTCCGTGCCGATGATGCTGGCCGAACTGATGATCGAGGCCGGACTTCCGGCGGGCATCCTCAACGTCGTCAATGGCGACCGTGAGGCTGTCGATGGCATTCTCGACCATCCCGACATCATGGCCGTCGGCTTCGTCGGATCGACGGCGATTGCCGAATATGTCTATACGCGCGGCTGCGCCAACGGTAAGCGCGTGCAGTGTTTTGGCGGCGCCAAGAACCATATGCTGATCATGCCGGATGCCGACATGGATCAGGCCGTGGATGCATTGATCGGCGCGGGATACGGGGCTGCCGGCGAGCGTTGCATGGCAATCTCGGTTGCCGTTCCCGTCGGCGAGGGCACGGCCGAGCGTCTTGTCGAGAAGCTTGCGCCGCGCGTGGAGAAGCTGCGGATCGGACCCTACACCGCCGGCAACGACATCGATTTCGGACCGCTTGTCACCAAGGCCGCGCTGGAACGCGTACGGGGCCTGGTCGACAAGGGCGTCGAAGAGGGCGCCGAACTGGTCGTCGATGGTCGGTCCTTCTCTATGCAGGGCTATGAGGGCGGGTTCTTCACAGGCGCAAGCCTGTTCGATCACGTCACCCGCGACATGACCATTTATCGCGAGGAAATCTTCGGACCCGTACTTTCGGTGGTGCGCGCCAAGACATATGAAGAGGGGCTCGATCTCGCCATGACCCATGAATACGGCAATGGCGTCGCCATCTTCACCCGCGACGGCGATACCGCGCGCGATTTTTCGAGCCGCATCAATGTCGGCATGGTCGGCGTCAATGTGCCTATCCCTGTCCCGCTCGCCTATTATACGTTCGGCGGCTGGAAGAGGTCCGGATTCGGCGATCTCAACCAGCACGGACCGGATGCCTTCCGGTTCTACACCCGCACCAAGACGATCACATCGCGCTGGCCGTCGGGAATCAAGGAAGGCGCGGAATTCGTGATCCCGACCATGAACTGAGCGGATACAGCAGATGAATTTCGACCTTACCGATGAACAGACGGCCATTGTCGAGATGGTGCGCGACTTCGCTGCGACGCAGCTGGCGCCGAACGCCCAGGCATGGGAGCGGGCGGGAACGATCCCGCGCGACTTCCTGCGCGAAGTCGGAGCGCTCGGGCTTGGCGGCATCTATGTGCGCGCCGAGAGCGGCGGATCTGGCCTTTCACGCCTCGATGCCGCGCTGATCTTCGAGGCGCTGGCCTCTGCCTGTCCTTCGGTCGCGGCCTTCATCTCGATCCATAACATGTGCGCCTGGATGATCGACCGTTTCGGCTCGGACGCCCAGCGCCAGAAGTGGCTGGCGGACCTCTGCAGCTTCCAAAAAGTCGCCTCCTACTGCCTCACCGAACCGGGCTCCGGATCGGACGCGGCGGCGTTGCGGACACGGGCTCTCAGGGAAGACGGCGGCTTTCGGGTGACCGGCACCAAGGCATTCATTTCCGGCGGCAGTTATTCCGATCTCTATGTCGTGATGTGCCGCACCGGGGCGGAAGGGCCGAAGGGCATCTCTGCTCTGCTGATCGAGGCGGGATCGGAGGGGCTTGGCTTCGGCGCAAAGGAACACAAGATGGGCTGGCGGGCGCAGCCGACGACGGAGGTTCAGCTCGACAATTGCCGCGTGCCATCCGATTGCCTTCTGGGCGAGGAAGGCGCGGGTTTCAAATACGCCATGGCCGGGCTGGATGGCGGCCGGCTCAATATCTCAGCCTGCTCGCTCGGCGGCGCGCAGGCCGCGCTGGACAAGGCGGTGCGCTATGTCGGCGAGCGGAAGGCCTTCGGCGAGCCGCTTTCCGCGCTGCAATCGATCCAGTTCAAGCTTGCCGATATGGAAACCGCGCTGCAGGCCGCGCGCGTCTTTCTTCGCCAGGCGGCGAGCCTGCTCGATGCCGGGTCGCCCGAGGCCACGCAGTTTTGTGCCATGGCCAAGCGGTTTGTGACTGACGCCGCCTTCGATGTCGCCAACGACGCATTGCAGATCCACGGCGGCTACGGCTACCTGGAGGATTTCGGGATCGAGAAGATCGTGCGCGACCTGCGCGTTCACCAGATTCTCGAAGGCACCAACGAGATCATGCGGGTCATCATCGCCCGCCAATTGCTGGGAGCGCGCTGAGATGGCCGATATTGACATCGGAACAGTTGGCCGCGTCGGTCGGGTCACGCTGACGCGGCCGAAAGCGCTCAATGCGCTGAACCACGAGATGGCGCTGGCGCTGGAGGATGCGCTCGATCGCTGGTGCGCCCAGGGCGAGGTTGACATGGTGCTGGTCGATGCCGAGGGCGAGCGAGCATTTTCGGCTGGCGGCGATATTGCCACGCTCTACCGCAGCGGCAGTGCGGGCGATGTCAGTGCCGGTCGCCGTTTCTGGCAGGACGAATACCGGCTGAATGTGAAGATCTCGGAGCTCGCGCTGCCCTATGTCGCCATCATGGACGGAATTGTGATGGGCGGCGGGATCGGCATTTCCGCCCATGGATCGCACCGGATCGTAACCGAACGCTCGCAGCTTGCGCTGCCCGAGTGCAAGATCGGCCTGGTGCCGGATGTCGGCTGCTCGTTTCTGCTTGCCCGCGCGCCGGGCGAACTCGGCATGTTCCTCGCGTTGACCGGCTGGCGCATGGACGCCGGCGATGCAGTGGCGGCAGGCTTTGCCGATGTCGCGGTATCCAGCGGGGATCTCGCCGCGCTGAAGACGGCGCTTGAGGAAAGCGGCGACCCGGCGGAGATCGCACGTTTTGCCCGCGCGCCAGAAGCTGGCGCGCTTGCCTCGTATCGCGACGTGATCGACGCGCATTTTTCGAAGGATACCGCGCTCGCCTGCCTGCTCTCGCTGGAGGCGGATGACAGCGAACTGGCGCGAAAGGCGGCGTCGATGATCCGCCATGCAAGTCCGCTGTCGGTGGCGGTGACCTTTGCGATGGTTCGTCGCGCGCGCGCATTTTCGGGCGTGGCCGATGCCGTGCGGCAGGAATATCGCTTCACCTTTCGCTCGATGACCGAGGGTGATTTCCTGGAAGGCGTTCGCGCGGAGATCATCGACAAGGACCGCCAGCCGAAATGGAGCCACGCCCGGCTCGAGGATATCGATCCAGCGATGGTTGATGACATGCTCGCGCCGCTCGGGCCCGACGAACTGACGTTCGAGCGTTGAAGGGTCGAAAGTTTCAAAACAGTCGTGCAATGTCTGCGGGAGAAGATGTCAAATGAGCAGGATCGCGTTTATCGGGCTTGGCAATATGGGCTTGCCCATGGCCATCAATCTGCACAAGGCCGGCCATGACGTCGTCGGTTTCGACGCCGTTCCGGCGGCGCTGGAAAAGGCCGGGCAGGCGGGTCTTTCATGCGGGCAGAGTATCGCCGACACTGTCGGCGATGCTGAGATCATCATCACCATGCTGCCGAATGGCGCAATCGTGCTCGATGTTGTCAGCGCTGTTCTCGCGGCGGCGAGGGCCGACGCGTTGCTGATCGATTGCTCGACCATCGATATTGCAAGCGCGAGGCGCGTGCATGAACTGGCGGGCGAAGCCGGCCTGCTGTCGCTTGATGCGCCGGTTTCGGGCGGCGTTGGCGGGGCCGAAGCGGGCACGCTCACCTTCATGGTGGGCGGTGCGAAGCAGGCGTTCGAGAAGGCGTCGGCCGTTCTTGATGTCATGGGCGGCCGGCTCGTGTACTGCGGCGATGGCGGCGGCGGACAGGCTGCAAAGATGTGCAACAACATGTTGCTCGGCATCTCCATGATCGGTGCATCGGAAGCCTTTGCGCTCGCTGAAAAACTCGGACTTTCCGCCGAAGCCGCGTTCGAGGTGATTTCCACCTCCTCCGGTTTCTGCTGGTCGGTGAACAAGTACTGCCCGGTTCCAGGCGTCGGCCCGCAATCACCTGCCGATTTCGACTATCGGCCCGGATTTGCCACCGAACTGATGCTGAAGGACCTGAAGCTTGCCCAAGGTGCGGCTGAGGAAACCGGGCAGGCGACGCCGATGGGCGCAAGAGCCAGCGAGCTCTACGCACGCTTTCTGGAGGAGGGCGGCGCCGGACGCGATTTCTCCGCTATCATCGAATATCTGAAAAAGGCCGAACGGAGCGCACCAAATGCATGAAGTCGAAACTTCCGTCGATCAGGGCGTCGGCATCGTCACGATCAACCGGTCGGAGGCTCTGAATGCCATCAACCACGCGGTGATGGATGGTCTGCTTGAGGCCGTGGCGGGCTTTGACGCCGATCCGGAAATCGGCGCGATCGTCATCACCGGCGCCGGCGACAAGGCTTTCGTGGCCGGCGCCGACATCAAGGAAATGGTCGACAAGTCCTTCATGGACATGTTCATGGCCGACATCCAGGCCGGGTGGGAGCGCTTCGCAGCGACCCGGACCCCGCTGATCGCCGCGGTCAACGGTTTCGCGCTTGGCGGCGGCTGCGAGATCGCGATGATGTGCGACATCGTGATCGCCTCCGAGCGGGCCAAGTTTGGTCAGCCGGAAATCAGGCTCGGCGTCATTCCCGGCTGGGGCGGCACCCAGCGGCTGGTGCGCGCCGTCGGCAAGGCCAAGGCGATGGACCTGATCCTGACCGGCAGGATGATGGACGCCGAGGAGGCGGAACGCGCCGGCCTGGTGGCCCGTGTGGTGCCCCATGAGGATGTCCTCAAGACCGCGCTCGAGGCCGCAGGCACGATCGCGAGCTTCGGCAGACCTTCGGTGATGGTTGCCAAGGAGGCAGTCAACCGCGCCTTCGAGACCCCGCTTCAGGAAGGCATCCGGTTCGAACGGCGCGTGTTCTATTCGCTGTTTGCGACCGAGGACCAGAAGGAAGGCATGGATGCCTTCGTTTCCAAGCGCCAGCCGCAATTTCGCAAGCGCTAGATACCCTCTTGGGCGGCAATATCGCGCTACAGTCCGCTATCGGCGGCAAATGGCGGGCCATGCGAAAAGCGATAAGAACTACATCTACTCCCCTTGCCCTCTATACCCCGCCAAAATAGGGCCAATTCTTCGCCGCCCAGCATGGTGAAGCCATGAGCCAGGTCAACAGCGAAACGAGCCTGTTGCTGTCTACGTCGCGGACCGCCAGAGCGAAACTGTAAAGCCGGACCCGTGGTCTCCAAAGGGTGTAGTCAGTCTCCTGTCGACCGAAAACAAAAAAAAGCCAGCCCCGCACAGGTGGCGGAGCCGGCTTACGGCCTCGGGGGAGGCTCGGAGTAACTTCAGTTTTTAGGGCTGAGATCGGCGTTGAACCACTTTTCCGACAGCTCCGCCAACGTGCCGTCCGCAGTCATTTCGGCGAGAGCCTTGTTGAGCTTGGCCTTCAGGTCCGGCTCATCCTTACGGATGCCGAGGCAGACATTCGTCGCCTGAACGCCGCCAACCAGAAGCGGGCCGCTGACGGTCAGTATTCCGTTACTGGCCTCGGCGCGATCACGCGCAAAAACGACATTGTCGAACTGACCGTCAAGGCGGCCGCTTTCGATGTCGAGCTGAACCTGCTCGGAGGATTTATAGGTCTTGATATTGGCCACATCGCCGAAATTCTGTTCGACGAAATTCAACTGGCTGGTGGATACCGATGCGCCCAGCGTCATGCCGTCAAGGGCTTTCTTGAGATCGGCAATGGCCTTCTGGCCTGCCTCGGTGTCGGTGTCGAGGTGCTCGCCGGTATGGGGAAGATCCGTCAGCGGGCCGTCGGACGCCACCAGGAAGGTGTTCGGCGTAATGACATAGGGATCGGAGAAATCGATCACTTTGCGGCGTTCCTCATTCGGCCCTGCCGTCAAAATCACATCGAACTTGCCTGAGATCAGCGAAGGTATCTGGCTGTCCCAGGACTGGGCCACGATATCGCATTCGAGCTCGGCGCGCTCGCAGACCTCGGTAATGACATCGAGGTCGAGACCTTCCAGTTCGCCGGAGGGCGTGGTCGCGTTGAAGGGCGGGAAAGCGCCTTCGACGCCAACGGTGATCTTCTGCCAGTCCTTGGCGAGCGCGGCGCCGCCGGGCAGCATCGAGATCGCGCCGACGATGGCAACGGCTGCAAGAGATGATTTTTTCAACATGGTTCCCTCATTGTTGATTGGACGTGCAGGAAATCCAGTCGCCTTCAGGCCGAAACCGGTCACCTGGCTGAAGATATTTTGGCTACAGCCGGGCGGCGTGAATAGTGAATTGTTGTTCACATATAAGAATATTGTTCAGAAAAATCGAAGTGATGTCACGGCATACAGCGTTTTGCCTATGCGGAACGGGCGTGGTTCACGACATCGGCATGCGTGCCGAACCACGCGCCCTTTCTGGCATGAATATGGGCGAGTAATTCTTTGAGGATCCAGATCCGGCTTCTGTGGCCGATGATGTCTGGATGCATCGTAAGCTGGAAGATGCCGCCTTCCTCAAGGGCGGCGTCGAACTCGGCAATGAAGATGCGCAGGATATCGTGCGGCGCGATCTGCGGCCGCAGCCCGCCCCAACGGTCCATGACGAGATAGGCGGCGTCGTCGCGTATCCACTCGACGGGCAGTTCGATGACGCCTGCCGGTTTGCCGTCGAGGAGAAGCTCATAGCAATCCACGTCCGCCATAAGCGAGGAATCGTAGAGCAAGCCCATTTCCGCGGTGATCTTCAGCGTATGTTCGCTGAAGTCCCATGACGGCGTGCGAATCCCGACCGGGCGGATGCCGGTAATGTTCTCCAGCGTATCGGCAGCGCGGTATTGCAGATCCCGTTCGGTCGTTTCATCGAGCAACGTGTTTCTTTCGTGGATCCAGCCGTGCAGGGCAATCTCATGGCCCTCGGCAATCAGTGCGCGCTGCTCGTCGGGGTAGTGAAGCGCGGTTATGGCCGGAACGAAGAATGTGGCAGGTATGGCATGGGATTCAAGCAGTTTGCGAATACGCGGAATGCCCTGCCGCGGCCCGAACTGCCCCTGGGACAGGGCCGATATCGACTTGCCGCCATCGCGCAGTTCGAAGGTGTCGTGGTCGGAATCGAATGAAAGCGCGACCGCGCATCGCGCGCCGCCCGGCCAGGAGGAGGGACGCAGGCTGCGGCCCGCGCGGGCGCGGTTCATAAGGGCCTGCAATCGCTCCTGCGACCAGTTCCAGGTCGCAATCGGGGTGTGGTCGCTGTTCATGATACGGGTCCTCCGCTGACGGAAAGCGTCTGGCCGGTCATCCAGCTCGCATAGGGCGAGGCGAGAAAGAGGACGGCATTGGAAATGTCTTCGGGCTGGCCGATGCGGCGCAGCGGTATCTGTTCGATCATGGCTTTCTGGCCGTCTTCGCCGTAAGACGCCCACTGTCGTTCATAATCCGGGCTGGTACGCAGGAAGCCCGGCGCCACGGCATTGACGTTGATGCCGAAGGGTCCGAGTTCGTGCGCCAGTTGCCGGGTAAGGCCGATGAGCGCGGCCTTGGCGCTTGCATAAGCCTGGATGCCGGTCAGGCTGACGCCGAGGCCCGCGCCGCTCGAGATAAAAACCATCTTGCCCGCCCCATTCGCCTTCATCGCCGGAACAGCGGCGCGGGCGACAAGGAATGCGCCCCTGACATTGACGTCGTAGATGCTGTCCCAGTCCGCGGCGGAAACATCCTCGACGGGCTTGTGCTTCTGGCCGAGCACGCCGCCGGCAACATGAACGAAGATATCGAAACCGCCCCCATTCTCGGCGAAGAGGCGCTTTGTTCCGGCTTCGTCGGTCACGTCGAGAACGGCCGTTTCGATCGAGCCGCCGCGCCCGGCGCAGGCGCTTTTGGCCAGCGGCTCGAGCGCTACAAGATTGACGTCTGTTGCCAGGACGGCAGCGCCATCGGCGGCAAAGGCCTCGCTGATCGCGCGCCCGATGCCGCGGGCGGCGCCGGTAACGAGAACGCGCTTTCCTTTGAATTCTATATCCATCTTATCGATTTTCCGTGTCTTGAGACTTGTAGCCGAGCCGGGCGCTGAGTTCGTCCGCATAGCGGATGACGGCGGCGATCATCCGCTCTCTGCTGGCGTCGAACCGGGCGGTGACCGTTGCGATATTGAGCGCCGCGATGACAGTGCCCGAAGCGTCCCGGACAGGGGCGGCGACCCCGGAACCGCCAGCGACGGCCTCTTCGTCGCTGATTGCGTAGCCGTCCTGCCGCGCGGCCTCGATGATCTTGCGGATTTGTACGCGGTCGATGACCGTGTGCTCGGTTATCTGCACAATCCGCTCGCGCGCCAGATAGGCAG
The DNA here is from genome assembly GCF_053484295.1 of Martelella sp. AMO21009. NCBI lineage: Bacteria > Pseudomonadati > Pseudomonadota > Alphaproteobacteria > Hyphomicrobiales > Aurantimonadaceae > Martelella > Martelella sp. AMO21009. The sequence continues at coordinate 126,836 of NZ_JBAKFR010000003.1, read as the reverse complement.
ACGTCTTTTCCGGGTTCCAATACGCTAGCAGAACCCTGCCCATGGCCGTGCAGAAGGCTGCATCCGATCCGGTGAGATCGGAATCGAAGCGTACAAGCTGATGGCTGACGCTTTTGGCGAGAAGCTTTACACGCCCGTCCCGGCGGCGGCTGCCGAGAAACACGGTTTCATGCTCGGCATCGCGCAGCGCGTCCATGATCGGTTGCGCGGTCGCGATCAACTGTGCCTCGCGCCCGCTCGTCCAGCCAGGGCCGTTTCGGAAGGCTTCGTGAATCCGGTAGGATTCCGGTTCCTCGCGGATGACATAGGCACGAGACACCAGCGTGGCGAGTAGATTGTAGGTGCTGCTCTTCGGATATCCGAGTTCCGAAACGATGTTCTTGAGCGTCAGTGGCCTGCGGGCGCGGGCGAGGAGTTCGAGAATCTCCAGTGCTCGCACAGCGGACTTGACTTCAGGATCGGCTTTGTTGTTCATGTATATGAACCAAATTCTCATTGAAGAATGGTCCGATAGCCATACCATGCCCTTGTGAATTTGCAAAGGAGCAGTTTTAAGCATGAGCGCACAGACAAAGGTCGCTATCGTCACGGGCGCGGCGCGCGGAATCGGCAAGGCATGCGCGCTGGATCTGGCGCGGGCGGGATTTTCTCTTGTTCTGGTCGACCTGTTGGAGAGAGAGCTTGCCGACACAGCAGCGCTGATCCAGTCGATGGGCAATGAAGTCGTGTATTTCGGGGCCGATGTTTCGAACTACGCCCGGACGGGCGAGGTCGTCAGCGGCGCGATCGAAAAATTCGGCCGCATCGATTTCCTTTTGAACAATGCGGGACGCTCGGCGCCGGTCGGCATTCTTGAAATTTCCGAGCGGGAATTCGACGACGCCATCGCCGTCAATCTCAAGAGCTGCTTCAATTACATTCAGCATGTCGCGCCGCATATGCTGGCCGAAGGCGGCGGCCGCATCGTGTCCATGTCGTCGCTGAACGCCCTGTCGGGCGGCGTAACCGCTGCCGTCAGCCGTTTCGCCTACGCCGCCGCAAAAGCTGGCATTCTTGGCATGACGCGGGCGCTGGCCAAGGAACTTGGACCGCATATTAATATCAACGCCATATGCCCGGGCGTCATCCGCACCGAGATCGAGACCGATGTCACCGATCGTGCCGAGGAAGTCACCAGGGGAATAGCGCTCGGCCGGCTCGGTTGCGCCGATGATGTAGCGCGGGTGGTGACGTTCCTGGCGACCTCCGAACCATGTTTCATGACTGGCCAGACGCTGACGGTCGACGGCTTCCAGTTCAATGTCTAGTCGATTCTATGCCTGGATTGGCGGACGAAGTGCGACATCCGGCTATTCGTCAGTCTGGCGCTACGATAGGAAAACACGAAGATCGGGCGGTAACGATTGATCGCCTGATATTCCAGTCATCGCAGATTCCCTGAAGGAGAGCTCCGAGACATGATGGAACAGTTGCAGCTTTTGAGTTTCGGCCCGGGCGGGTGGGGTGCGGCGCTGCTCATGGCCGCGTTGATGACGGTGGCGGTTGCAGGCTGCGGGTTTGTCATCGGCAGCGTGATCGGAGCGTTCGTCGCCTGGGGCAAGTTGGCGGGCAATGTGCCGGTCGGTTTTGCCGCGGATGCCTATACGACTGTCTTTCGCGGGATTCCCGAACTGCTTGTCATCTATCTCATATATTTCGGCGGCAGCATGGCCGTCACCAATCTGTTCCATATCTGGGGCGGAGACGGATTTGTCGATGTGCCGCCCTTCTTGGCAGGCGCGGTTGCGATCGGCATCGTTTCCGGCGCCTACCAGACAGAAGTCTTTCGCGGCGCTTTCCGCGCCATATTCCGGGGTGAGATCGAGGCGGGAAAGGCCGCAGGGATGCCGCCATTCCTGTTGTTCCGGCGGATCATCGCGCCGCAGATCCTGCGTCATGCCCTGCCGGGAATCGGCAATGTCTGGCAGATGGCGCTGAAGGAATCCGCTCTCATCTCGGTGACGGGGCTGGTTGAACTGCTGCGTCAGGCGCAGATTGCCGCAGGCTCCACCCGGAAGCCCTTCGAATTCTACCTCATTGCCGGTGCGATCTTCCTTGTCATCACGTGGTTTTCACAGCGTCTGTTCTCTCAGCTCGAAAGGCGCTCGCGCCGGAGCGTGGCCGAGAGGACCGCGTGATGGATCTGCCCTTCCTCTGGAACAGTTTTGTTCAGCTTCTTTCCGGCGTTCCGCTCACGCTTGAGCTGACCGCCATCGCGTTCACGCTCGGTCTCGTCCTGGCGATTTTGATCGCCCTTGCACATATGTCCCGTTTCCGGGTTCTGCGCGGCATTGCTTCCGCCTATGTTTTCGTTCTCCGCGGCACGCCGCTTCTGGTGCAGATATTCCTGATCTATTACGGCCTTGGACAGTTCCGCCACGCGCTACAAAGCGTCGGCCTCTGGCATTTCTTCCGCGAGGCCTATTGGTGCGCGATTCTCGCCCTCTCCCTCAACAGCGCCGCCTATGGCAGCGAGGTTTTGCGCGGCGCGCTGCACGCCGTCTCGCAAAAGGAGATCGAGGCGGGCCGCGCCTGCGGGATGTCCGGCTTTCTGCTTTATCGCCGGATCATCCTGCCTTCTGCCCTGCGCCAGGCGCTGCCGGCCTATGGCAACGAACTGATCCTTATGGTCAAGGCGACGTCGCTCGTCTCGATCATCACCATGATGGAGATTACCGGCATCGCCGCCCGTCTCATCGCGGAAACCTATCGTCCGGTCGAAGTCTTCATCGCGGCCGGTTCAATCTATCTCATCATCAACTTCCTGCTGACGCGCGCCATCGCATGGCTTGACTGGCGGCTCACACCGCATCTGCGCAGCGCGCCCTTTTCGATCAGGGCGGAGCAGGGCAAATGAACGGAGGTCACAATATGGAACCGGTCATATCCCTGCGCAACCTGCACAAGAGCTTCGGCTCTCTCGAGGTTCTCAAGGGTATTTCCCTCGACGCCTGCAAGGGCGAGGTCATTGCGATCCTCGGCGCTTCCGGATCCGGCAAGAGCACGATGCTGCGCTGTATCAACATGCTCGAAATTCCGACTGCCGGAGAGGTCTCAGTCGGCGGAGAAACGGTGAAGTTGAAGAAGCATGCCGGCGGCCTCGCCCTTGCAGATCGCCGTCAGGTCGACGGCATTCGGGCGCGGGCAGCAATGGTGTTCCAGAGCTTTAATCTCTGGTCCCATATGACGATTCTCGAAAACCTTATCGAGGCGCCGGTCCACGTTCAGCATCGCGCCCGCAGCGAATGTGTGGCGGAGGCGCGGGCGCTTTTGCACAAGGTCGGTATCGGCGACAAGGAGAACGCCTATCCCTTGCATCTGTCGGGCGGGCAGCAGCAGCGCGCGGCAATTGCCAGGGCGCTGGCCATGCACCCGGATGTGATGCTTTTCGACGAGCCGACATCCGCCCTCGATCCCGAGCGCGTTGGCGAGGTCCTCGCCGTCATGCGTTCACTCGCCGAGGAGGGGCGCACGATGCTGCTCGTAACCCATGAAATTGCGTTTGCGCGGGATGTGGCAACGCGGGTCGTCTTCCTCCATGAGGGCGTGATCGAGGAGGACGGACCGACCGAAGAGGTGTTCAACAATCCGAAATCGGACCGGTTCCGCCAGTTCATTTCCAAAAGCCAGCATCGCTGAGGCGCGGACGATGAACGGAAATGATCGCGACATCGTCGCATGGCTTTCGGCGCGTCAGAATGACATGATCGGCCTGCTTGCCAGTCTGGTGAACATCGATTCCGGATCTTACGACAAGCAGGGCGTAGATGCCGTCGGGGCGGAATTGTCAACCTTTCTTGCCGGATATGGCGTAGCGGTCCACTCGCGGCCGGTCGAAGGGTTTGGCGATACGCTGCTGGCGGACACACAGGCTGTGCGCCGCGACAAGGGTCGCCACAATTTTCTTCTCTCGGGACACCGGGATACGGTTTTCGGCAAGGGCGAGGCGCATCGCCGGCCGTTTCGGATCGAAGATCAATATGCCTATGGTCCGGGTGTTGCGGATATGAAGGCCGGTCTGGTCATGAACGCGTTCATTCTAGCGGCCTTCCAGACGTTTGCGCCCGATGTGCCGGTGACGGTGATGATGACCGGGGACGAGGAAATCGGTTCTCAGGCGTCGCTTGGCCATATCTACGACGAAGCGCGCTTTGCCCGCGCCGTTTTCAACGCCGAACCGGCGCGGCCGAACGGAAATTTCGTCTGCGCGCGCAAGGGTGGCTTCACCTATCGGTTCGAGATTGCCGGCAAGGCAGCTCATTCCGGAGTCAATTTCCGCGAGGGCGTCAGCGCGATCGGCGAACTGGCGCACAAGATCACCGCGCTTCATAACCTGACCGACGCGGATGACGGCGTGACCCTTAATGTGGGGTTGGTTTCGGGAGGGGCCGCGACTAATACCGTGGCGGCCAAGGCGACGGCGGAAGTGGATATTCGTTTCGTTGACAATGAACAGCGCGACCGGCTTGTTCTCGAGATCGAGAAAATCCTGTCCCATCCGGTGATTTCCGGAACCGTGACGACCTTTGAACGGGTGAGTGAAAGCCGCCCACTCGTGTCGACGCCGCGAAACGCTGTGCTTTGCGACACCTATCGTGAAGCGGCCGCGTCTCTGGGGTTTGATATCGCGGGTGAATTCACCGGCGGCTGCGCCGATTCCGGACTCACCTCCCATGCCGGCGCGCCGACGGTGTGCGCGACGGGACCGGTAGGCGGAAAGGCCCACACAGAGGATGAGTACATCCTGGTCGATACGCTCTCGCAACGCGCTTCAATCGTGGCCGCTTCGATAATGCGACTGTTGTCGATTTACGTTTGAAGTGGCTTTTCCTCGATGTCTGTGATTCAGGGGCAGCATTCTCGATCTCATCAGTTCTGGGCGGGCCCGGCCGTACGTGGCTCGTTTCAGCGTTTTAAGACTGTTGATCTCCCTTCGGTCTGCCCGCTGCTCCAAGGGAGTTGTATTGCATTTTTGACGGCATCGATATCTCGGCGTAAAACGCTGGCGAAGCGCATAATAGCGGTGAGTTCGGTATATCAATGATCGTGTCCCGGCACGTGGTGTAGCTTCGTCGCTCACCGTGCCTTAAATTTTTCAATGCTTTGGCTCTCGATCGGACCTCACTGAGAGGCCAGCCACCGACGCGTACCCTGCTTTCGATGGCAGCGTTCTGCGGCGGACGATTTCGCCCGCCGCGGGACATGGTCGCTCATCGCGTGGCTTCGCCGGAATGAAATTCATCCTTTCCGATGGAATAACCTTCCACTTTGGAATTGTATTTGGTCATGTTTCCAAGGGTTTCATATGTAGAAACAACATTCAATTGATCGCCCGGCTCAAGCGTCAGACCATTGAGATAGGTGAAATCAAACTCGCTCGTGCCGTCAGCCACCTGCTTATCAACCATTTTGGTCCCGTCGCTTGTACGCCAGGCCATGATCACCTGCCGCTGCTGGGCGGCAATTCCGGATACCGAGTTCGCTCCGACGCTTTTGAGTATGACATCGTGCAGCTGATTTTCGCCCAGAACTCTAATGAACTGATCGGACGCTATAGTGTCGCCCACATAGACCGCGGTTGCCGTGAAGACCGTATTAAACGGCTGCGCCTCGTCGATCTGCACGCTCCAATATTCATCCTCCGTTGGCGAGGCGATATAGGTTTTCGATGTGCCTTTCGGCGGAGTGACGGTCAAGGTGACCTGAGTGTTGTACTGTGCCGTGCCGGTGATCTCATCGGTTTCGATGCCTTGGATCTGTGGGGGGATCGGGCGGTTGACGACAGGCTGGGTCTCAATTGTGTAGTAGTCTGATCTGGGCGATGTTGCTTCGCCTTGTGCATTTTGGATGTCGGCAACAGCAAAAATCCGATGGCCGACGGTGGGCGTATAGTCAGGCGTTACCGTCCACTTCTGATTCACGACAGGTGCCAGCTTGAGGTTCAGCGCGTTATCGTGATCATCGTGGTCGTAAAGACGGATGGTCGTGCCGGCCGTCTCTTCTGTGCCCGTGAAAACCACGCCATCGTAATTGTCGATGACGGGCTTGCTGATCTGGATTGCATCGGTGTCTGCCAGACTGGACGCAAAGAGCGAGGTTGGCAGTAGAATGTCTCCGGAGGACAGTTCCTCGCGTGCCTCGAAGTATACAATCGTGTCCTTGCTGAGAGACCCGACGTGCCCGGTCCAACCCATCGACCAGTTGCCATCGTCGTCTGTTCTGGCGGTGAAGAAGGCGCCCAGATCTCTTGTCGATGCGACTATATGCATTTGGGCATCGGCCAGCCCGTAGGCACCGCTCCTCGAGATTTTCGTCACGGAGGGGAGGTTCGGCCTCTCGCCACCGATCTCGACTGCGGAATAGAAATAGGACACCGCCCCAGTGTCGAGATTCTTGGTCGAAGCTTCAATGACGTCTCCATCGGCGAAATGCGGTACCGGAGAGTCGGGGTCGCTATTCCACAGGCCGGAACTGTCTGCCGTTGCTGAGCCAGAGTAGGTGCGCCGGTCGTCGTGAATGATACCGTAGTTTACCTGGAGGCCCGGCTGGGCTTCCCCGCCGATGCGGCCAGTAGCAACGAGTTCGATGGCCGGCGCGAGGCACTTCTCTCCAAGAGTGACCAGAAATTTTGGCCCGCTGGCTGTGGTGCCGTTCTTGTGAACGCGCCTGATCTGGACGGGCAGCCCGTCGTCAAGCGCCTTGCTGAAGTCCATGGTCCAGGCGCCGCTATGGGAAGCCTTCGTTCGCGCGATCAGGAAGCCCGTCTTCGCGTCACTGAGTTCGATCCTGTCTTCCGGCGCAGCGCCAAAGCCGGCAATATGCGCAACATTGCGGTCTTCCACTGAAAATTTCTTGACGGTCGTGAAATGCGGAAGGGAGGTATTGCCGTTGGGAAGCGTCGCGATGATGCAGATCCGTTCCCCCTCCCGTAACGGGTTCTCAAAACCGACCGACCAGCAGCCAGACCTGTTGAAAGCAAATGTCTTCCGGAGAGTTCTTCCATCGGGCCCGTATACGGCAACTTCAGCGTTCGGCGTGGTCGCGCCGAATGCCAGTGTCTCGCTGGCATAAATATCGGCCATCGTTGGGCTGCTGCCGCCAACGGTGATCCGCACCTTGTCGGAGGCGCTTCCTTCCGCCACATTGCACGCCCATATCTCGAGAATAGTATACCATTCTGGCGCGCTCCCAAGATCGATCGACCAGTTTCCTTCCACGTCGACCGTGGTCGAATGCGTCTTTGTGTCATCGCTGCTCGAAATCATGATCGTCAGTCCAGGCGTGGCGGTACCGCTGAAATGGCCGGTCGCCTGGGAAAACCGAATTTCAGGCGGAAGCGGCTGTGCCGCGACCGCGTTATCATGATGAAAATCTTCCGTTTCGACGGGCATTGCTAATCTCCTTAGGGTTGGCTAGCCAGCTTCATAATCGACACCAGTTCACTCTTATAGGTTGTATTTTCAGCCAAAGATTTTCTGCGTCTCGTTCCGCGACCGATTTCAATGTGTATTGGTTACTGTTTCAGCGCCTGATCATCAGCCCATGATCTTGAACAGCGCGACGGTCTCGCTCTTCCCTTGCCGTGCCGGAGCACCGAACAAAACGGATTTCACTTTCCTCACATCGTTGCGGAGCGCAGCGAAATCGGAGCGAACGTCCGGCCTGAATGACAATATGCCTTAGGACAGTTTTCTGGCGCGGGGGGGGGGGGGGGGGGCGGCCCCCCCCCCCCCCCCCCCCCCCCCCCCCCCCGGGGGGGTTTTTAAAAAAAAAAAAAAATAAATAAAAAACAAAAAAAAAAATTTTTTTAAAAATTTAATCCCCCC
>NZ_JBAKFR010000003.1:0-118961 GCF_053484295.1 Martelella sp. AMO21009 | reverse complement strand
ACATTAGACACCAAAAAGACCCAAACCTATTTTTTTTTTTTTTTGTGGGGGGGTGTTTTTTTTTTTTATGCGATTTTTTTGGGGGGGGGGGGGGGGGGGGGCAAAAGACCCCCCCCCCCCACAGAACCGCTTACGGCGAGGTGGTGGTATCGTAGCCTTCTACCTTCGTATTGAATGCCGACATTATCGAGTTTGGATAATCGGTGCAGGCCGACAGGTTTAGGTTGTCGTTCGTGCTCAACTGTAGCGGATTGCCCTGTCCATCTTCGAAAGGTAGCTTGTAGAGTTGCTGCCCGGCGTCCCCTTTGATGGTTGGATCGATATTGCTCGCCGTTGGCGTTATGTTGACCATCATCACCCCGGTATTAGTTGACCAACCGACAAAACGCGTTACCGGATTGTCGGGCACGGAGACCCAGACTGCATCGGTAGTGATTAACTGAATATCAGGTTCAGGTTGTGAATAGGATCCATATGCGCTGACAAATGCATCCGACGCACTGCTGCTGTTGCCGCCCGGCAGTGTTGACGTTGCAGAAAAAAGCTGCGGGGTCGAGCTTATGTAGAGGTTTGGTATGGTGACGTTCCAATCTCCATCACCATTGGCCTGCGTCTGAGCCGTGACATCGCCGGTTGTAAATATATTGACCGTTGCGTTGTAGACGGCCGTTCCGGTGAGCTTGATACTGCTGCCTGAAACTCTGATCGCGTCGATTTCAGGCGGCCACGGTCTTGTAGCAGTTATCCCGCCGTTGGGCGCGACGTATCTGACTTGAGACAGGTCCGAAGTGGGACCGGGGCCGGCATTCGGATTACTGGGGTCGGGTTTCATCATAAAATGTGCCTGGGCCTGGACTCTGGCACCGTAAGGGATTGGCGGGGCGGTGGGGTCTGAGCTCGGATTGACGTCGTCAATCGTCATGCCGTCGGTCGTAAACGTCCTATCCGCAAGGACCGGAAGGTCATCATCGGTGATTGTGGCCTGCCGGCCTATGTCTAGATCAAAGACTTTGACTTTGGTGCCGTTGTACTGGCTGTCATATTGCGATGCCGGAACATTGCCGGCGAACGTATAGCCGTCCCAGGTGGTCAGTTCCGGTCTGTTGGGTTTGATTTGGTTGTTGCCTTGTTGCACGGCAAGAATCGATGTCGGCTGGTAGATGTCCGGATTTGCGTTGGGGGATGCCTCGTAGTAAAAATACGTGTTGTTGAAGTTCGGGACTTGCGACAGGTTCGTCGTGAAAGTACCGTCCGGGTTCGCCTGAATTTTTTTGATAACGCCAGAAGCCTGGGTTGAAATTGCCACCCAGCTGTTCGCGTCGCATTTACCCACAATCTGCGTTCCGGTTGCTGGCTGCATTTGCGGCGGCGCCGGGCGGGCTGCATTACTGTTGGGTGAAAGCGCGCTATAAATATAAGAGTCCGCGCCTCCATAGGTCGTTTCTGCAGAAACCACGTCTCCGTAGTTGAGTGTGCCGGTGAACGGAGTAGACCAGGAGCCGTTGCCTTTAACGGTTGTGGACCAGGACCTTATGACGGTCGAACTGGAGCTGCTGTGCTTCACGATCACTTCGTAATTGGGCACACCTGTTCCGCGTACCATCAACTGAGTGGAGCCGTATGTTCTGTTCACCGCGTCCACTTCAGGTACCAGGCAATAGGATGAGCTGGCCAAAATGGTTGGACCCGCAACGGTCGTTCCGTCTGGAAGTATTCTGCGAATTCTGAGCCTGTTGCCGTTCTCCAAGGCCTTGCAGAAAGACACCGACCAGATCCCCTTCGCCGATGCCGTGGTGCTGCCGACAAGGACGCTTGACTTCAAATCGAAGATTTGAATCTTCTCCCCGGGCTTGGCGCCGGAACCAGCAATGTAGTCGGTGCGGCGTTTTTCAACGGAAAAGCTTTGGAGCTTAGCGAAGTACGGCTTGGAAGCATTGCCGTTGAAAGCGGTCGCAACTATGCAGACTTCATCGCCGGCTTTCAGAGGCTCCATGAAGTCCGCTGACCAGTCGCCATATTTCGAGATTGCAAAGGATTTTCCGACGATGTTGCCGTTTGGCCCGTAGACCGTAATATCGGCGTTTTGGCTGCTGATGCCAAAAACTCCGGTGCGACTGGCATAGACATCTTTCATTTTAGGCGTATTGCCACCCAGGGTGATCTGTATCTTGTCGGATGAAACGCCTTCGGCGGCATCACAGGCCCAGAGTTTGAAAATCGCGAACCAGCGCGGTGAGGCGCCCAGATCAATAGCCCAAGACCCGTCTGCATTGGTCACGACTGAATGCATTTTCGCATCAAGATTGCTTGTCAGTCGGATCGACATTCCCGGCTGAGCGGTGCCGCTGAACCTGCCGGCAGCATGGTCAAACTCGATCTTCGGCGGTAAAGGCCGCGCAACATTCGATGGTTGGGATACCAGATCCCCGGCTTCGATAAGCATCATTGTTCTCCATAAGCCTGTTTGAGTTGGAAAGTTCGCTGCATCGGGTCTGTGTTTCCGGCTGCGTGTATTAAGATAACCATAACAACCATAGGTTGTCTAGATGAAATTTCAATCATAGGCGGCATTCTCCTCATGGAGACCCGGATCAGAATACGCAGCGGGTTCATACCGAGGTTCAATGATTAGAGCGCATATGGCCGGAGCGGTTTTGAAAGCCGGCTACGCGAAAACCGCAGTGGTAGCCATAGCTGCGGCGAGGATTTTGACGCTCTCGGAGGCCATTCCAGCACGCATCATATGGGTCCTAATCATTGAACCTTGATATCAGTCGGCGTCGGCAGGCGAGGGCGTTGTTCACCGCATGGTGACCTTGCATCGACATCGACTTCGAGGCGGGTTACAGGCTTCTTGGATCTCGCGCTCCTTGTTGAAACCCGTCGATAGGGCGCCACGCGCAACAAAAACACCTCCACGACCGAAGCATGAAGGTGTTTCTGCGCATATTATAGATTGCGGGGGCTGTGTTCTTGGTTACCCAATTCCCGGTTTCATAGGAGCCATTTTTCGCCGCTACCACTTCACCCGGAAGCCGAGATTGCCGCCGTAGGAGTAGGAGCCGCCGCTGAGGCCGGTGGCGGCGGTGACTTCGCCGTAGACGCCGTAATTGACGTTGTTCGCATCGGTCCAGTCATAGGTCCCGCCGAACCCGATCTCGCCAGTCCAGGGATCGAGTTCGGACGATGCCGTGAAGGACTGCTCGATCACCGCTTTCGTCTCTCCCATGAACTCGTGATAGATATTGGCGATGCCGTAGATATTGCCGCGGCGGGCGAGGCCATTCGCATCCGTCGATTTGAACTCCTTTTCCACCGCCAGGCCGAGGCGCGCCTTCAGGCTGTCGCCATTGTCGAAGGTCGCATCGTCGTTATAGGCGCCGGTGAAGCTGTCGATGTCGACCGACGACCAGGCGAGCTGGCCCTGCGGCGTCAGGATCAGGTCATTGCTGTCCAGCAGGAACTGCTGACCGGCTTCCACCGACACCGCGTAACCGAAGGCGTCGGAGTTCTCGACACCCTTATAGAGGTCGTCCGCCTTCAGTTCGCTTGAATACCAGGTCGCCTGGACCTGACCGTCGGTGTAGAAACCGTTGTCCCCATACCATGTCAGCGTGCCGCCGAAGCCGTAGCCGTCCGGATGGACCTTGCTGTCGCCATAGACGGAGTCGAACTTGGCCTCGCCCGTGCGGTAATGCACCGTCAGCCCGCCGACCAGCGCGCCCGGACCGTCATCATAGAACAGCCCGTCCACGCCGGCCTGCATCTCGAAGGTGGAGAGATCGTACTTGTACCCAGTCGTGGTACTCGTGGGATCGAGGTGCGAGAAATCGCCGCTGATGCGTCCCCAGACGTTTTCCAGAGCCGGCGCCGACTGCTGGAGCGGGATCGCGAAGGTAGTCTCGCTTTCGTTCTGATCCAACTCGGGCGTGCCGTCGCTGTCAACGGAGACGCTCGCCTGCGAATAGTAGCCGGGGTCCTTCGGCGTCAATACCGGCGCCGGCGGGGTAACAATCACTTCTCTGCCGAGCCAGGCCCGCTTGCCGACGCGCTGGCGCATGGTCGGCAGCGTGTTCATGTCCAGGAGCGCCGACTGATAGCCTTCGTAAAGCGGTACGAATGGCTGGAGCCGGGGATTCGGTCCCGGAGGCGTCGGTCCCGGAGCGCCGGTCGCCGAAAGGTAGACGCCGGGCGGATAGCCGTTGCCGGGGTCGCCCTCGAGGCTGTAGACCAGCCCATAGGCATAGATGCCCGATGCCGTCATCTGGTTCTTGTCGAGCGTGAACTCGTTCTTGTCTATACCGGTCCCCGTGGTGGTGTCGACGATCAGGATCGCGCCGGGATTGGCCGTCGTGCCGACTTCGGCAATCTCGAGCTGCGTTACGCCGCCAAGATCCTTCCCGACGGTCAGCACGTCGGCCTTCAGATCGCCGAAGTCGACGTCCAGGCCAAGCGTGCCGCCATCACTGGTGTAGTCACCCTCGACGACGAAATTGCCGCCATAGGCGCCATCCTGCATCGTCAGCAGGCCCTTGTTGGACAGGTTTCCGGAAAGGGTGAAGACCTGCCCCTTGCCGGCCCCGCCGGTCACGCTCGAGCCGGCGAGCATGTAGAGATCGCCCATGCCGTTGGCGTTGCCGCCGTCATAGCCGTCGAGCGTCATGCCGTCATCGATGAACTTGATCGCGACATTCTCGTTGACGGTGAACTTTTCCCAATTGTTGATGTTCCGCCCGGCAACGCTATCGTTGTTGGCGGCGAAGGTGACTTGGTCAATGTCGGATTTGATCTGGCCTACCGGGGCGCCGCCATCCTCGCCGCCATCCAGAATGGCCGCCGCGAAATTGGAAGAACCCGGCACGTAGATCGTGGCCGTGTCATTGCCACCCTGACCGTAGAACCCGCTGTTGAGCGTGCCGCCGGACCAGATGAAATTGTCGACGCCCTGGTTGGCGGCCGGCGTTTCCGACGGATCGAAATCGCCGTAGATATTGCCGGTGAAAGAACCGCCCGCCAGCGTGAAGGTGGAGTTGCCGCCGCCCATATTTGCCGAGCCGGTTACCGTACCCCAGGTCGTGAGGTTCATGTTGGTGCCGGCCTGATCGTCGGCATTGTAGAAGGCATGCTGGCCGGCGGCAGCGGAAGCGTCGATGACCAGGTTGCTGCCGAAGGTGATCGTGGCCTGGGTCGCCGCCTGACCGGCGCTCCAGCGTTCGGCAAAGCCGACCGCCGCCTTGGCGTTGCCCGTCGCGGTGATGGTTGCGGCATCGAGCGAGACGGTCGTCGCCGCGCCCTGGCTGTAGGCGCTGACGCCGAAAGCGTCCGAGCCTGAGACTTTGACTGAAGAGGCGTAACCGGATCGATGCATCGTCACGTTTGCAGTACCGGAGCCCAGAGCTTCAGCATAAAGTCCGTTCGAATTGCTGCCAGAGGTCGAGACATGTCCACCATCGAAATCAATGGTAGCCTCACCGCTACCGGAGCCATCCTGATTGGTCACATAGATGGCGTGGGAATTGCTGCCAGTGGTGCTTGCCAGTTTTGCGGCTCCCTTGAAACGAGCAGATCCGCCTTGAGAGGCCTGGAGATAGACCGCGTGAGCATTATTGCCTGTCGTTGAAACGGACCCGCCATTGCTATCGGTCCCCTGGAAGGTGGTGGTCACGTCGCCGCTGCCGGTACTCTTCAGGAACAGGCCGTGGGAATCTTTGCCTTGCGTCGTAATAACAGTGGTTTCTACGGGTGCGCTTATGCTCGACGTGTTGCTGGTATTGTCGATGAGTGCAGCGACGCCATAGGAACTCTCACCGGTGGTTTTGATTGTTCCGATTCCGACGTCGGCCTCGATCGCCCCATTCCCTGAGGTGTAGGCATACGCGCCATAGGCGTTGTTGCCGGTCGTCGTAAGCGACTGACCTTGTGTCGTATAGTTTTGTACGAGAATGCTGACCTTGCCGCCACCGCCCGTCTTTGCGTAGACGCCGTGAGCGCCGTCACCGTTGGTTGTGATGTCGCCCCAGTAGTAGTCCGCTTCCGCATCACGGGAACTGCCGATGGCAACGAGACCGTGTGAGCCATCGCCTTCTGTCTGAATGGTGCCGCCCTGAAGGACTGCTCTCGAAGTGGGAGCGCCCGTACTTTCCGCAAACACGCCATAGGCATTCGCGCCATAGGTGTGGATATTCGAAACATCGGATCCACTTTGGAAGACGGCCGCATATGCCTGCCCGCCAGCATGGTTCGAGGCGTAGAGGCCGTGGGAGCCGGTGCCGCTGCTCTCGTTTCCGGGATCGCCGGTCGTTACGGAGCCGTTGGTCATATTGATGGTCGCGTCATTCGGATTGCTCGAATTCGTCAACCTGGCGAACGCGCCATACGCATTGTCTCCTTTCGTACTGATGCTGCCCCCGCGAACGTCGATAGATGAAGCGCCGTAGCTCGAAATCGTGTAAGCGCCATAGCTTCCTGCTCCCTCCGTCGACAAACTGCCGCTGCTGATGGTGACGTTAGTGTTTCCGCTCGCCGTAGTGCTGGCTGCCGCTGCATATGCATTTTCTCCTGTCGTGCTTACCGTCCCGCCGCTGACCGTGACAGTAGCGGCGCCGGTTGTTGAAGAATCCGAAGTAAATATATAGGCTAGAAGACCATCGGAATTTTTCCCGACTGTCGTTACTTGACCGGCGCTCATGGTTACACTGGCAATACCGGAACCTGCGCTGTAAGCGATCAAGCCGTGGCCGGTTGCAGAAAGCGAGGCTGAGGCATCCTGCAGCATGGACACAGAACCCCCGGTCATTTGGACGGAGGCATTGCCGGTCGATGCCGTTGAGGCGAAGGCGCCAAACGAGTCTGTTGCGTTAACGGTGATTGTCCCGCCAGAAAGAACTATCTTGCTGTCTTCGGAAGAAAAGGTTGCCAGTCCCCCTTCTCCGGAGGTGCTGGACCCTTGCCCTACGTTGATTGTTCCGCCTGACATATTGATTATGGCTGCCCCGGTGCCGGCGCTGTCGACGTAGCCCCCTATTGAATTGTCATCGAGCACCGTGATTGTGCCGCCGTTGAAGTCAAACTGAAGATCGGAACTCGATGTGGTTCCGTTGTTCGTGATGAGGACCCCATAGGTCGTGGGGCCGTTCGTCTGCAGCGTTCCACTATCCATCTTGACGTTGATATCGCCGGTCGTTGCACCGTTTGTCAGCACCTTGACGGCTGCCTTGGAGTCTTTCGGTATCGGATTAGGTGTTGAATTCGTGTCAGATGTGATCGTGCCGGAACCGGTATCGATGTCGATGTGGACCGCGCCGCTCGAATTGCTCGCGGTCCCGACATCGACGCCGTCGGTCACATTGACGCCGTTCGCCAGATTGAGGATTAATCCATCGACGTTGGTATAGGTAATGCCATTCGGGTAGCTCGAATTCGTGCAAGTGTTAACGGGGTTATTCCCGCAGTCGTCTGCTCTTGCCACGGCTCCGGACATGCTTAGCGCGACGGTCGCGCCTACGAGCGCCTTCGCAGAAACAGACGAAAGTATAGACATTCTCGCCTGCGATCTTAATGTGCATAGCTTGATATCAGTTTTCATCTCAACTCTCCGTTTCGATTTTATTTGGAATCTATTGTCAATAATATTTTGTGTTTTGGTTAATAACTGGTTAAATATAGAATTTATAATTAAATATATATGATTAGTATTTTACTATATAATAATATATTCATATTATTATTTAATAATTTCTAATTTTATTGTATTTTACTCAAAAATATTTTATATATTTATAAATTAATATTTCTGAATAAAATACGTGTCCGCGACTGGCTTTTTTCTCTCTCTCTCGTTCGCTGATCTGCATCTCTGAGTGCGCCGCATGGGGAAAGGCTAGCTCGCGTTGGCCGCACTGTATCGTCCACGTGGGTGTCGGGTGACGCTGCGACGTCAGCGGGTATCGGGTTCTGGGGATCTACGGGGGATCTCGCGGATCCATATTTCTGCTTCGGATGAGGTTGGAGCCCGCGATCACGCTGACGGTGGAAGGGCTTCAGCCGAACCAGAATTATTCCGTATTAGAGGATGGTCAGGGATTGCAACCAAAGATTGCAATTATTTCTGGACAACCCTAGGATGTGGTGTATAGTCCGATACACGCATCAGGATAAGTACATCCGGTTGCCACCACCTTTCCTTTTAAGCACTCGTATGGAGAACAGCGATGTCTATTGATACCGGGGATCTGATGTCCCGCGCGCCAAAAATTGAGCGGCCGCTGCCGCCCGAAGTGAAGTTTGACATGTCCCTCGGGAGGTTCAGCGGCTCGGCCGAACCCGGCGTAACAATCAAGATTTCGAATACGGCTGATGCGCTCACACGTTCGGCTGTGGCGGATGCCGCTGGCAAATGGATTATCGATCTCGGTCGTGAGCCGACGTGGTATACAATCTATCGCATTTGGTCATATGCGCCTGAAACCGGCGCAGCTTCACACACAATTCAGATGTCGCTTGGCGGCAGCTTTGCCGTAATGAACAATGTCTATGCGAGCGAGAAGTCCGTTTTCGGTCTAAGCGAACAGGGTACCGTTGTTGCGGTATACGGGCCTCGCGGTCTGTTGCTTGGCAAGGTACTCGTCTCAAGTCCCAGCGGCGCGTGGGCTATCAATTTCCGCGAGTCTGTTCATGCAGGCGATCGCGTTTGCGTGATTGCGACTCTGCCCAATGGCAATACCTCCATGCCGCTCTTCGCCTTGGTCCACGCTTTCTCCGTCAACGAGCGCAGCCTCACTTCTGTCTCCGGTTCCGGCGCCCGTCCTCAGGATCAGGTCGAAATTGTCGACACTGCAACGAAGGTACAGATTGCGCAAACGCAGGCAGACGGCGATGGCAATTGGTCGGTCACATTTGATGAGTTGCTTGAGTCTGGAACAAAGCTCAAGGTTGTACGTACCCACCAGGATGGCTCTTCATCGAGTGGGCCCGTCTATACGGCCTTGCCGGCGCCATGCCTTGCCCCGACGATCGATAGGTATGAAGGTTCATCGCTCGGCGGGATGGCCGGTGCGGGGCAGGTCGTCCACTACGCCCAGTACCGCAGTCAAAGGAGGATTGCCGATGGTACGGTGCAGGTCGACTCTCACGGCAATTGGTCGGTCGACGGCGATGGCGGCTCAAACGATGCGGCTGTTGAGGCCAGTAGCACGCTCGTTCTCCAGCCAGGCGACGTTGTTAGAGCCACAACCTCCAGCGCAGACAACACGCAGCAGTCATATGTTGGCGCCTCCGTTACCATCGGGGAGGGGCGGCCAAATACTCCGGTCCTTTCCTCGATCGATCAAAACGGCGCGACAGGCTGGGGGGATTCTGGCACCCACGTTATGGTTTCAACACAAAGCCACGGGGTGATCTGCTCCGCGGACGTTATTGACGGCATGTGGTCGGTTCAGTGGGAGTCTTATGTCGGCAGTCTGCCGACGACGACAGTCGTCTATTTCCAGGCAACGTCCTCGCCGTCCAACTATAGTTTTTCCCCAACGTCAGACTACGCGGCGCGCTACGCGGACGCTGCTTCGACACCTGTCGATCCTCCGGTGATTCTTACTTATACCGGGGATAAATTTGCTGGACTCGAAGCCACGCCGAGTACAGCGGTCTACCTGAAGGACGATGACAATGGTCAGTTCGTTAATCCCGGCGGAGCGGACGTGATCCGCGGTGAGTGGAGTTGTTCGCAACTCAATACTATCGGCTTTCTCGAACCACCCGATGGGGATCATGTGACCGGTGTGGCCTGGGTGTTGGGACCCGACGGTTCACGCGTGACAAGCTCGGACCCCTCTAAGCCAGTAATCGTCGACACTTACATGCCCGACCCGCCGACAGTCACAAGCGCCACACCTACCAGCGTGGTGGGCACCGAGACGGTTTCCGCCTTGTACAGGGCCAATTACGCCAATATCAGCATCCACATCGCCGAGAAGGCAAATCCGTCAATTCCAAGGGGTGACGCAACTCTCAGAAGTGATCTTAGCTGGACTATCGCCCCGATTCCGCCGCTGCATTCCGGCGATAAGATGATAGCTTGGGCCAGGACCAAGGCAGGTAATGAATCAACTAACAGAGACTTTACTGTGGGCTCGGACATCAGGCCCAGGCCGCCGACAATCCTGCAGACGGGCAAGACGATCGGGGGGGCTGGCGTTAACGGCACAACCGTCGAACTATTCCTGGACGGGACTTCTCAAGGAACGCAATCCGTTACTGGCCGAGCTTGGAGTATTCCTCTTCTCTCCGGCACACCGGCAACCAACGGACAGATTCTCTCGGCGCAGGCGACAAATTCAAGCGGTGCTCAATCAGACTTCTTCTACTACGAGGTCGGTCAGGACCCAACAGATTTGACCCTGGTCTCTTTGTCGACAACGCAGGCAACCATAACGGTATCCGATCTCAACCAAACGATTCTGGGCTGGCGCGGTTCCGATGGAAAGAAAGTGATCGACACGGTGCTGACGGGCGAGGGCCAGCAAACTGTCGGTTACATTTCGGGATCGAAGATTGCGGATAATGACACGATCTTTATCTCCGCGCAGGGTCCCAATGCCAACAATGAAGGGACGATGACGGACTACGTTGCTCAAACCGTTCCCTTTAATTGATGTGGCACTTCTGAACCCATCCTTAGCAACTCCACAGCCGGCGGCAAAGCCGCCGGCTGGAAGTGACAATGAAAGCGATGACCCTGACCAGGGGAAAGAAATATTCATATGCGGCTCAAACCGTCGCTCTCCACCCGTGCAGGCGCCCGCGCCAATGTGGCGGCGCCCGCCCTATGAATCAGGCGCAAGCGCTGTTGCCTATCGGTGTGCTGTAGCGACCTTTTTTGATCTCACGCGATTACGGAGAAAGTGATGTCTTTGGAACGTCCCAACCTGGCCCCCCGCACATCGAACGCAGTGCGACCATTGCCGCCCGAGGTGAAGTTCGACCCCGCCGCACGCCGCTTCCATGGAACGGCTCAACCCGGCAAGCTTGTGCAGATGACGAGTAGCGTAGATGCACAGACCCATACCGTTGAAGTTGATCTCGATGGGAGCTGGGCCATTGATCTCGGGTACAAGCCTCATTGGTTCACCATTTTCCGTATCTGGGCTTGCGACCCCTCCAGCGATGTCACTTCGCCAGGGGTACAGGTGACTTTCGGGGGCAAGCGGCCGAGACTCCAAGATGTTTATGCCTGCGAAAGGGTTATTTTCGGCCGATGCAACACTGCCGCGACGGAGATTGCGGCATTTGGTGCCGCCGGGCAGTTGCTCGGCAAGTCCTTTCTGATCGGCGAAGGAGGAGGCTGGTCGATTGCGTTTCCGGAGCGACTGGAACCGGGTGAAAGGATTTGCGTTGTCGCAAGGCTCTTGAGTGGCAATACCTCCCTGCCTCTTTCGGTTGAGGTGGATAAATTCTCCGTGTTGGAGCGCAATATCGCCAAGCTGGGTGGCGACGGGGCCATGCCCGGAGATGTCATTGAGATCTTTGATATCGCGCTCGGTCATTGCATTGCCGAGGCGCAGGCAGACGAAGCCGGCGCGTGGTCGATCAGCTTCGAGAGCCGTCTCGAACCGGGTTCAAGACTTCGCTTAACACGTGCTCATGCGAACGGTTCGCGGTCCGAAGGTCCTGTCGTTACCGCGATCACAGACCCTTGCCTCCCCCCAGAGATTGACGTTGTTTCGGCCAAAAGCGTTGTCGGAACAGCGCAACCTGGGCTTGATGTGCATTGCGGGCACTTCCGCCGCGGCCTGCGCTTGGCCGCATATATTGCACCTGTTTCAGATTCCGGAAGCTGGTCGATTGATGGCCTTGACATCTGGGACGGTGACAGCATCGTGGCAACGACACGCAGTCGCGATGGGACTGCGTCTTCCAGGGCCTGTGCTGCGACTACGCACGCAAGCTACGTACCCGGCTTGCCGCTCCTCTCTCACATCGATGCGCAGGGGGCTTCCGGTCTTGCCAATCCCGACGAGTTCGTTGTGGCATTTTCCGCGGTAGGCGATGTTGTCGGCTGGGCAAAGGTTTTGAAGGATGCGACCTGGTCGTTGACCTGGGCAGAACTGCCGGACAGTCTCGCAAAGACCACCATAGTCCGTTTTGCCTCCTACTCAGGTCTTGTTGGAAAGGGTGTCGGCATTTCATCGTCCTGTTTTGCTGCCCGCTTCGCCTCTCTCTCTTCATGGAAACCAGATCCACCGGTGATCGTTAGTTACAAAGATCTGGTCGTTAGTGGTACCGAGACGACGCCGGACACAAAGGTTAAGGTGGTTGACGACACACAGTTCAAAAATGGTGTGGGTTCTCCCGCAACGGTTAACGACGGCAATTGGTCTACCTCAGCGGATCCGGACTCTCCCCCAAATTTTGGCGACGCGCTTTATGCCTATGCCAGTAGCACAGCACCAACGACGTTCGGGATCACCTCTGAAAACTCCACCCTTTTCTATGTCACTCAAACGTAAATTCGCGATGCAGGTCCTGATCCTTCCATGCCAGAGCCTGTCACCAGACTGAAAGTCTTTTGATGCCGCTCCATTTCGAGAGCGGCATTTCATTCATTGGCACAATGATCACCCCAGCCAACTTGATCTCCAATCTATTGAAGTCAAAGTAAGTTTCATCTGTGTCCCTGCGCTGTTCCTCAATCTGAAACCCGCGACTAGGCTGTGCCGCCTTTGCCTTGGCGGACACCAGCTGGACTCGAAATAGAGTGAGGGATCAAAGTCCGTGTTTGGCAAGTTGACGGCCTTTCAAACGGATACTCTAGGTCGCTGAGCTTGCGGGACGTACCGATTGACGTTCGACCAGGGTGACGGGAAGGAAATGGTGAGAGCTGGGCGCATTTGCCGGGCCGGTGATGGCTTTCAGCGTGGCCTTTGTCAGCGAGGACAGCGACTGGCTGACGGTGGTGAGCTGGTGCGAGGACCAGTCGGAGATCGGCGCGTCGTCGAAGCCGATCACCGAGACATCTTCTGGAACGGACAGGCCGAGTTCGTGGCGCGCGGTGTTCATCACGCCGAGCGCGATTTCGTCGGTCACGCCGAAAATTCCGTCGATGCCCGGCTTGGCGAGAAGCCCGCGGGCGGCCTCGACGCCGGTTTCGTAAGTGTTGCGCCCCCGGCTCCACTGGGTGACCGGCACGAGATGTTTCTCCATCACGGCGATGAACGCTTCCGCGCGTGCCAATTTGGCCGACGTGCGCGAACCGGACAGGACAACGGCCACGTTCCTGCAGCCGGCCGCGATCAGCCGCCGCGCGGCCAGCGCGCCGCCGGCGGCCGAATCCGCCTCGATCTGGTCGACAAGGCCGATCTTCTCCGGCAGCGGCCGGTTGATGAGAACGAGGCGCGTGCCATTGGCCGCCGCCAGCCGCATCAGCGTATCCGGCACGGCCCCGGACAGAAGGACGACCGTGCGGACCCGGTATTCAAGCAGCTTTGCGACGGCATTTTCCATATCGTTCTGCTGCCCCGCCAGATTGAGCAGCATGCATTGCAGACCGTTTTCGTAAAGCGCTGCCGTCAGCGCATCGACCTGGGCGGAAATATAGGGGTTGGAGAGGTTTGCGCCGACAAGGCCGACAAGATCCGAGCGTTCCTTGTGCAGCGTACGGGCAAGGAGATTGACGCGGTAACCAAGCTCTTCGGCCGCCTTCATCACCCGGGCGCGGGTCTTGGGCGCGACGCTCGCGCCCTCCGTGAACGTGCGCGAGACAGCGGAGCGTGAGACGCCGGCGAGACGGGCGACATCGCCCGCGGAGATGAATTTCTCGGCCATGCGCCACCTATATCGCGTGTTCCGCGCCCAGCAGGCTGCCCCGCCTGACCTCTTCGGCAAGGGCGAGCATCGGCGGCAGCGGGTAGCTGTCGCTCAGACCGCGCAAGGTTCGAAGATGCGCAAGAGCGCTCTCGAAGCTGGCGAACCGGTCACGGGCGAAAGTGGAAAGCCACAGCGCGATCAGCGCGACCGAACGCGAGCGTCCGCCGCGGCAATGCACCAGGATATTGCCCTTGCGATGGCTTGGATAATGCGGTTTCGAGGGCACATAGCCGCGCATCAGGCCTTCGATCGTCAATACGCCCGCCGCCAGAAGATGCGGATCGTTGCCGGCGCCGTCGATCATCCCGATCTGGTAGCGGCGGATATGGGTGCCGTCCGGAAGCAGCAGCGGACCGGGAAACATGTTGATCGAGACGTTGAGGGTTTCCGTGATCCCCGCCGCGAGAAGACAGTCGGCGTCTTCGGCGGCCGCAAGATTGCCGAGAAACAGCGCCTTTGCATGCGGGCCGACGCCCTCAATGACGGAGAAGAGAAGCGGAAGCCCGTCCTCGCGTTCCTCTCCCTCGGGCACGTGATCTGGAACGCCGAGGCGCTTTTCTGTCATGGTCTAGATCTCCGTCTCGCGTTCCAGTCTCAGGCGTTCGCCGAGGGCTCGCGCAAGTTCAGGGGCGGTCGTCATGTCGACAAAGGCTGGCAGAACCTGCTTCGACCCGCAATGATCGGCAAGTGCAAGAACATCGTCCCGTCGCGGATGGACGTTCCAGGGAAGCCAGACGGCCGCGTTGCGCTCAATGAGAGCACGCGCCGGCGTGCCGTTTGGAACATGGCTCGAAAATATCAGGCGAAAATCCTCCCTTTGCAAAAGTGCAGCCGAAAGACCGGCCTCAGCGTTGGATTCCGTCGCGACGATCACCTGGTCAGGCTCCGCGCTTTCGCCGTCCACGACGGGGAACGTCTCGCCGGTCGCGGCCTCGACTTCCCTGCCGATGGCCGCGCAGACATGGACGTCATGTCCGCGTGAGGCCATTGCGAGCACCATGTCGGTGCCCCGTCCGGCACCCGGACAGCAGAGCACCGCGCCGCCTTCGGCGTAGTCGGAAATGGCCGCGATCTGGTCGTCGAGATTTTCCGCACGGTCGCCATAGGAGGCGTCGACCACAACGGTCGCTGCCGGCGGGGGATGGTCGAACGCCATGCAGTGCGATTCAAGGCTAATGTCGCCGGTGTAGAGGAGGCCGCCTGCTGCCGTCTCCATATGAAACCAGACGCCGCCGGGCGCGTGGCCGCAGCGTCCGGTGGTCAGCCTAAGGCCACAGGCCTCGAAAGAACCCTGTTCGGGAATAGCCCGGGCAAGCTCCGCGGGTATGCGGCCCTGCAGGAAATCCAGTGTCCTGTCCGTTGCGAAGACGCGAGGGTTGCCGACCGCATCGAGGTGTTCGATCGACGCGGCATGGTCCTGATGGGCATGGCTGAGGAAGATCGCATCGACGGCGCCGATGGCGTCGATATCGGGGTGCTCGTCCTTTTCGAGGCCATCGCCGAAGTCGAACAGGACGCGCGTGCCGGCCGCCTCGACGAGGAAGATGGCCGCGCTCTTGCGGTTCAACCCGCTGATCACGGTCAGTCGTGCCACGGCAGTACTCCCTGCGGAAGCCTTCTTGCGAAGGTGAGGCTGAAGAGCATCAGCGCGAGGATGACGATGACCATCAGGCAGCCGACGGCGGCGGCCAGCGTCGACGACCCGGCTTCCTCCAGGAAGATGATCATCGGGCCGATGGTCTGCGCGCGCGAGGAGACCAGCAGGACGGAGGTCTGGATCTCGTTGATGGCGGTCATGAACACCAGGATGGCAGAGGCTGCCGCCGCAGGCGCCAGCACCGGCAGGATGATATCCTTCAGCCTGCGGAAGATGCCCGCGCCAACCACCTGCGCGGCCTCGTCGAGCGACCGCTCGATCTGAGCGAACCCGCCGAGGATCGGCTGCAGCGCCAGCGCGAGAAAATTCGAGAGATAGGCTGCAAGAATGACCCAGATCGTTCCGTAGAGACTTGTGCCCAGGACGGGCAGGGGCTTCAGGAAGAACAGGATCATCGCCACCCCGATGATGATACCGGGAAGCGCATAGGCAAGCTGTGAGGAGAGATAGAGCAGGCGCGGGGTGACGCCCTTTCGCCAGCTCAGGAAATAGCCGAGCGCGACCGAAGCGGGTATCAGGATGGCGACCGCAAGCCCCGTCAGCCAGAGGCTCGTGAAGAAGGCCTCGCGAATGCCCTCGTGATGGAGGATCGCATTGGAGAAATTCTCGAAGGTCAGCGTTTCCAGCGTGAGCGGCTGCCCGTATCCGCGCACCAGAGCCGAAGCGGCCAGCGCCGAAAGCGGCAGCACCAGCGCAATGAGAAGATAGCCCCACGCCAGCGCGGTGACGGGAAGGCGGAATCCGGCGAGCGGAAACTTGAACGGTTTGGACGCGCCATCGACGCGCTGGTCGCCCATGCGGCTGAGAAAGCCGGCAATAGCCATGCCGAGAATGGTAAGAACCGCGAGCAGCAGCGCCAGAAGCGCCATGTCGTTCAACGCCGAGGGACCATAGGAATTGAGCTGCCGGTAGATTAGCGTGATCAGCGTTGGCACGCGGGCGGGAATGCCGAGCATGGCCTGAATGCCGAAATTGCCGATCGACGACACGAAGGCAAGCGCCGCGCCCGCGAAAATGCCGCCGCGGATCAACGGCAGGATCACGCCGATTGTGGCGCTCAGCGGCGTCGCGCCCACCGCGCGGGCCGCTTCCACCAGATCGGCGGGCACGCGGCGCAGATTGGCCCGGACGGCCAGAAACACCAGAGGCGCGTTGTAGAGGCCGAGCAGCAGGACGATGCCGCCGGCCGAATAAAGCGGATGCCGCATGCCGGGTTGAAGGGCAATGCCGAGAAGGTTCATGACCGGGCTTGCCGGCGAGAAGGCTTGTATCCAGGCGAGCGCAATGACCTGCGGCGGGATCATTAGCGGTAGAACGAAGCCGAACACCCACGCGGTTCGCCCGCGCATGTCGCTCGCGCCGACAAGAAGCGCTGCGATTGTTCCGGCGAGCGTGGCAAGCGCGGTGGCTGAAAGCGAAATCCAGATCGTGTTGACCGTCGCCTCGAACACGCGACGGCCGCCGAGAACATCGGCGATGCGGCCAAGCTCGAATCCGGCACTTGTTACAAACGCCGCGTAGACAAGCCGCCCAAGCGGCAGGATCGACAGGACGCCGACAAACAGCGCCAGCGCCAGCATCAGCGCCCGCTCGTTCTTCAAAAGCCCGGAAAGGGTGGAGAGAGTCCATGAAGGACGCCCTCCGGCGGCTGTGGTCGATAGCGACATTGCGATTACAGACCGAAGATCTCGGCGAACTGCTCGCGCACCGCGTCGTTGTTCGTCACGGCCTCGTCGACGTCGTAGCCGATCAGCTTCATCGAGGAGAGGTCGGGATAGCCCTCAGGTGCTGCGACGCCCGGCAGAAGCGGGATGTTGCCCTGGGCGGATACCAGTTCCTGGCCTTCCTTCGAAAGCAGGAAATCGACGAATTTCTTGGCGGCTTCCTCATGATCGGTCGTGCTCATGATGGCGACCGGCTCGCCGATGAAGGACACGCCTTCCTTGGGGGCGATGTAGTCGACGGGCGAACCGTCGGCCTTGGCGCGCAGCGTGTTGGCGTCGACGATGATGGCGTATTTGGCCATGCCGGAGGCGACAGCCTTGGTTGCCGGACCGTTGCCGCCCTCGGGCACGATGTCGAGATCGTTCAGGCCCTCATAGAAGGCCCAGCCGATTTCCGGCGTGTTGATCAGGGCGTGCAGGTGGTTCAGCGCCGCACCCGAATAAAGCGGGCTCGGAACGGCGATCATGCCGCGATTGTCTTCGACCAGAAGGTCGTTCCAGCTTTCGACCGGCTCGGCGATCTCGGTATTGTAGGCAATGCCCGTGGTGATCGCCTTGGTGCCGAAGAAAGTCATGTCCTTGTCGTAGGCAGCCTTGTCATAGCCGTCGACGGGCGCTTCCGGATAGGCCATCAGATGGCCTTCGGCCTTCAGCGTGCCGAGATTGATCGGGTCGGCGACGAGCAGGACGTCGGGCTGGATATTGCCGGCTTCGATTTCGGCGCGCATCACGTTCATCAGGGCCGAGGTGCCGTTGCGGGTCCAGTTGACTTTGATGTCCGGATTGGCGGCCTCGAAGGCGTCGACGGTCTGCTGGGCCTGTTCCGGCGGCTGGCTGGTGTAAAGCGTGATGGTTTCCTCGGCATGGGCCGCCGTGAAGGCAAGCGTGCTGAGGGTCGCAAGGGCAAGCGTGGAGAGTTTCATCGGGGATATCCTCGATTGTTGGTGCTCAGTGGGAGGCTTCTGCTGCTTTCGGGTCCGGCAGGACCCAGCCGTCGGCAAGCGTGACGGCCACGCGCTGCCCGGCTTCGATGCGTGCCGGGGCAGGGACGTTCATGAAAAAGGTTCGCTCATCCGGGCCGAGCGAAAGCTCGACCCGCACAATGTCGCCGCGATAGGTGATGCGGCGGATGGTGGCGCCAAGGCCGCCTGTGTCTGTCAGCTTCAGGTCGCCCGGGTGAAAGGCAATGCGCGCCTCGTTGCGGGGCAGGGCCGAAGGGTGGTTGCGCACCCGCACCTGCTCGCCGAAGAAGCGGGCGAAACCATAGCCGCTGCGATCGGGCACAAAATCCGTAATCGGCGCGATCTGGCCCTCGCCGATAAAGGTCGCGACCATGTCATTTGCCGGCTGGCTGTAGAGTTCGGAGGGGCTGGCGAACTGGCTGATCTTGCCCCCGTCCATCACGGCGACGCGGTCGGCCAGCGCGAGCGCCTCGGACTGATCATGCGTGATGTAGAACATCGTCGCGCCCGAGGCCTTGTGGAAGCGGGCAAATTCTTCCTCCATCTCGCCGCGCAGATGGACATCGAGATTGGCGAGCGGTTCATCGAGAAGGACGAGGCCGGCATCCATCGCCAGGCAGCGGGCGAGCGCCGTGCGCTGCCGCTGGCCGCCCGAAAGTTCGGCTGGCCGTCGATCCGCAAACGCGCTCAGTCCGACCGTCTCGAGAACGCGAGCCGTGCGCGCCTCGCGCTCGGCGCGGCCAAGCCCCTTGACCTTGAGACCATAGGCGACATTGCCGGAGACCGTCATATGCGGCCACAAAGCATAGCTTTGAAACACGACGCCGATGCCGCGTTCTTCCGGGGCGACGTGCCGGCCATGGCCTGAAAGAAGCGCGTCCCCAACCCGGATCGCGCCGTGGTCGATCTGTTCGAAGCCGGCAAGGGCGCGCAGCAGCGTGGTCTTGCCGCAGCCGGAGGGGCCGAGGACGGCGACGAACTCCCCCGAACGGATCGAAAGCGAAATCCCACGCAACACGCTCGTCTTGCCGAAAGACTTGTCGACGGTCTCGATTTCGATCGCGCTCATAGGGTCTTGTCCCGCGCTGACGGTCGCAGTCGGAAGACCCCTTCTGAAACCGGTGGAATGGCGTTTTGCAATGCTTTGCAATCTTCGCCGCCATCAATGCACCGATCGTGTGACAGTTCTGTTTCAGTGTGTTTTCGGTTTTGTGAAAATTGGCTTTTGAGAGCGCAACGTCCGAACGTGGAGGCAGGCCCGATGCTCTGCGGCGATGCCTTCTCCGTTGGCTCTGGCTAAAACTCCCCCTCCTGCAGCGTTAGGGTGCGCAAATGCTCGAGCATTTTTTCGGCAGCCGGGCTGAGCCAGTCGTTGCGCAGGCGCTGGATGCCTGTGGTCCGTTTGGGGAGTGACCGGGAAAGCGGCAGTTCGGTCAAGCCGGGATGACCCCGCAGGATGGGCGTGACGGCGAAGGTGAGGGCGTCGGACTGTTCCAGATAGGTGGTGATGAAACCGTTCGAGGTCGAGCGAATGCGGGCGACCGGCGGGGTGAGGCCCTCGGTTTGAAACAGCCCGTCGAGCCGCTTCTGGGCGTTGACGGCCTTGTCGGGCATGATCCATGGAAACGCGAGCAAATCCGGAAGCTCCAGCGTTCCCGCCTGCTCCAGCGGGTGCCCGCGGCGCGCGACCACGGCGTAACGCGCGGAAGCTAGCGGTTCCGAATGGAGATCGGAAAACTCCGGGTCGTCGGTCAACTCGGTGAGGATGAAAGCGACCTGTCCGCGCCGGACCAGTTCGGCAAGCTGGCGCTCGAAACCGCCGATCACACTGATTGAGACGCCGGGCAGGTCCCGCGTGGTCAGGTTGATCGCGCGCGGCAGCAGGCCCGTCAGCCAGATCGGGCCAGAGCCCACGGAAAGCTCCGTCTCCTCATGTTCCTGCAAATGCCGTATTTCGTGCTGGGCGTCTTCGAGTTGCCGGAAAATGACTTGCGCCCTGCGCACCATCACCCGCCCGAATACGGTGAGCCGCATGGCCTTGGGAAGCCGCACGAAAAGCTGCGCTCCCACTTCGTCTTCAAGCGCCGCAAGGCCGCGGCTCAGTGCCGGCTGGGTCATGTTCAACTGCTCGGCCGAGCGGGTCATCGACCCCGTTTCGGCTATGGAAAGAAGATAGCGGAGGTTTTGCAGGTTCATAATTCTGATTACCAAAATGCATGACGAATGCGTTGTTAATTATTTGCATTAATGAAACCCTCTCTTTAGCCTTTGTCAAATCCAAGGGAGGAGAAATGATGAATTACAAATCACTGGCCCGCTTTGCGGGCGTCGCTCTTTCGTTTGCCGCTTTCGCCGGTGCAGCCGCGGCACAGGACTTTCCGACGCGCCCGATCACGCTGATCGAGCCCTGGGAGGCCGGCACGTCCGGCGACATAACGGCGCGCATTGTTGCCGAATTTGCTTCCCAGAAGCTGGGGCAGCCGATCGCGGTGCAGAACATCGCCGGCGGCGGCGGCGCCAAGGCGATGCTTGCGCTTGCCGAGGCCGATCCCGACGGCTACACCATTGGCAATTCATGGGTCGCCACCCAGATCATGGTGCCCACGTTCGAGCCGCGTATCGGTTTCGATCCGATGGGCTTCGATCCGATCGGACTGATGTGGGTGAACCCCTTCACATTGACGGTGGCCGCCGATCACCCCGCAAACAACGTTGATGAATTCGTGGAGTGGGCAAAGGCCCAGGACGGTGTCCTCAGGGTTGGCGTCTGCCCGGCGGTCAGCCTGCCGCATGTGGTGATGCGGCGGTTCCTCGAAGTGGCCGAGATCACCCAGTATCAGCCGATCCCGGCGGATGGTTGCGAAACCTCGAATATTCAGGGCCTGTTCGA
Organism: Martelella sp. AMO21009; assembly: GCF_053484295.1. Classification (NCBI taxonomy): domain Bacteria; kingdom Pseudomonadati; phylum Pseudomonadota; class Alphaproteobacteria; order Hyphomicrobiales; family Aurantimonadaceae; genus Martelella; species Martelella sp. AMO21009. The sequence continues at coordinate 97,868 of NZ_JBAKFR010000003.1, read as the reverse complement.
CGGCTCGCTCGACTTCACCACCGGCTCGCTCGGTGCGGTGAAAATCTATGGCGACAAGATCAAGTCGCTGGCGATCTTCACCGAAGAGCGTTCACCGATCGAACCCGGGATTCCGACGGCAAAGGAGCAGGGCTACGATCTTGACTGGGGTGCTGCGACTGCCGGCTGGTCGGGACTGGTCGCGCCCGAGGGCACGGATCCGGAACACTTGAAGAAGCTTCAGGACGTGTTCCGTGAGGTCATCAACTCCGAGCCCTTCAAGAAGAAGATGTTCGAAGGCGGATTCACCGTCCAGTACATGGAACCGGACGCGTTTCAGGACCTCTGGCAGGTTTCGCTCGACCGTCTGGCGCCGGCTCTGGAAAACCTGAAGAAAAATTGAGCGTTTCGCGCCGCCTCGCAATATTGGCCGGCGGCGCGATTTCCTTTCTGACCTGAGGTTCTCCCGATGTCCAACGACGAAACCTTTCAGGCTCCGCAACGGGAAACGGCAACCCGGTCGCAAGACCTTGCCGCCATCGTCGTGGGAGCAGGATCCTTCATTCTCGGCCTCTGGATGGTTCTGGATATCGCGGCGATGGAGGATAATCCCATCGCATCGCTGTCGGGCGGCATCGATGCCAAGCAGTACCCGACATGGCTGGGCGTGGGCCTGATGGTCCTGGCGGTCGCCGTTATCATCCGCCCTGCGGTGCGGCTGATTTCCGTACACGACCGGCCCAATGAAGCCTTGCCGTGGGGACGCATTATCGGCGTCGTCGCGGCGCTGTTTCTCTATCTTTTGGCGTTTCCGCGGTTTGGCTATATCGCATCGACCACGCTTTTCGGCGCCGCGCTGATGGTTGCCGGCGGCGCGCGCCGCCCGCTTTCGATCATCGGCTTTCCGGTGGCGTTCTCGCTGGCCCTTTACTGGCTGGTGCGGATCGTTTTCGACATTCACCTGCCCTTCGGGCGGTTTCTCACCGCGCTGACCGGAGGCTGAGGGACATGGATACCCTGCTTTCCGCGCTGGACCTCGCCGGCGTCATGTCGCTTCTTCTGGCCATCATCGTCGGCATCGGCGTGGGCATCATCTTCGGCGTCCTGCCGGGCATGGGGCCATTGCTGGGCATCGCGCTTGCGATCCCGTTCACCTTCTACATGGACCCGGTCCCTTCGATCGCCCTGCTGATGGGCATCTATCAGGGCGGTAATTTCGGCGGCGCGGTCACCGCGATCATGATCGGCGTTCCGGGCACGCCGATGGCCGCGGCGACGCTGCTGGACGGCTTTCCCATGGCGCGCAACGGCCGCGTTTCCGACGCGCTGGTGCTTGCCACGCTGTCGTCTTTCGCGGGCGCTGTTGTCAGCGCGGTCCTGTTGATCCTGCTGTCGCCCTATCTTGCCGCCGCCGCGGCCAATTTCGGGCCGATGGAGACGATGCTGCTGGCGGCGCTCGGCCTGTCGACCGTTGCCTCGCTGACCGGAAAATCGCTTCCGCGGGGTCTGCTGGCGGCAGCGCTCGGGCTCTCGGCGGCGGCGATCGGTACCGACCCGATCCTCGGCCTGCCGCGCATGACGATGGGCCTCTCTGGTCTTGATGGCGGGTTCAACCTCGTTGCTCTCCTGATGGGGCTGTTCGCGGTCTCCGAGCTTCTGACCCAGGTGGCCTCAGGCGAACACCTGAAGGCAGACCGTGTACGCCTTCAGTTGCGCAACGGCGTCCTCGGAAACTTTCTCGGACGCTGGACGAACTGGCTCCGCTCCAGCGCGCTCGGCATCTTCATCGGCGCCATTCCCGGCATTGGCGGCGATGCCTCCGCCTATATCGCCTACCGCGTTTCGCGCGATTTCTCCGATGAACCGGAGAAATTCGGGGAGGGCGCGGATGATGGCGTCGTGGCCTCGGAATCCGCCAACAGCGCCACGACCGGCGGAGCGCTTCTGCCGATGCTGGCGATCGGCATTCCGGGCGATCCCGTCGTGGCGGCGCTCATGGGCGGATTCCTGATCCAGGGGCTCACTCCGGGCCCACAACTCTTCCAGCAGCATCCGGAGATCGTCTACGGCGTTCTGGCGGCCTTTCTGCTCGGGGCATTGCTGCTGCTCCCGATCGCGCTGGTCATGCTGCGCGCCCTGATCCGCACGCTGGCCGTGCCCAAACCCTATCTCGTCGCCGCCGTCGGCATGTTCAGCGTGCTCGGCGTGTTCATGGTGCAGCGCTACATGTTCGACCTCTGGGTGTTCTTCGCCTTCGGTCTGATCGGCTACGCGCTTCGACTGGCGGCGATCCCGCTCGCGCCGCTGATCATCGGCTACGTGCTTGGCTCGACCTTCGAGGAGGAACTGAGGATGACATCGCTGGTCACCGGCGGCGACTGGGTCGGGTTCTTCCTGAACCGGCCGGCCTCGCAGATCATTCTGGCGCTTCTGGCTCTCGTCCTTTTCACGCCGATCATGCAGGCGCTGCTGCGCCGCCGTGCACGGCGCAAACCTTCCACTTCGACCCGTGAGACCCATTCATGACCGATACCCGTCCCAATATCGTCTTCGTCATCACCGACCAGCAAAGGCACGACACGATCCGCGCCATGGGCTTTCCCTACATGGATACGCCCAATCTCGACGCGCTGGTGGAAGAGGGGACGGCGTTTTCGAACATGTATGTGACCTCGCCATGCTGCGCGCCTTCGCGCGCAAGCCTGTTCACCGGGCTCTATCCGCACAATTCGGGCGTGCTGCGCAATGACGAGGTCTGGCCCTCGACCTGGGTCAGCGACCTGGCGGCGGCCGGCTATCACTGCTGCAATGTCGGAAAGATGCATACCCATCCCTTCGAGGCACCGTTCGGTTTCCATGAACGCCATGTCGTCGAGAACAAGGACCGGGCCCATCCGAACCTGCCCTTCTTCCTCGATAACTGGGACAAGGCGCTGATGGCGCGCGGCGTCGAAAAACCCGACCGCCGCACCTATCGCCGACGGCAGGACTATGCGACCGCGCTCGGCGCATTTTCGTGGGAGCTCGACCGGGACCTGCATCCGGATGTCTTCACCGGCCGGCTCGCCTGCTGCTGGCTGAAGGAGTGGAATGGGACGAAACCGTTCTTCCTTCAGGTCGGCCTGCCCGGACCGCACCCGCCTTACGACCCCGCGCCGGAGGATCTGGAGCCCTATCTCGATCGCGACCTGCCGGCGCCGATTCCCTCGGACATAGAGGCGCAGCCGAAGGCGCTGCAGGAACTGCAGGCAAACCATATCCGCGACGATCACGATGCCGTGCGCCATCTTGCGCATCCGACAGAGGAGCAGACCAGGCGGCAGCGTGCCCATTATTACGCCAATGTCTCGATGATCGACGGCATCATGGGGGAGATCAGGGCGGCGCTCGATGAACGCGGCGTGGCCGACAACACGATCATCATCTTCACCTCTGACCACGGCGATTGTCTCAACGACCACGGTCACAGCCAGAAATGGACGATGTACGAACATTCCGTGCGCGTTCCGGCGATCATCCATGATCCCCGCCATCCCGGCGGAGCCCGCGTCGACGATCTCGTCTCGCTCATGGATCTCGGGCCGACCGTGCTGGAATTTGCGGGCCTTGTTCCTCCTTCATGGATGGAGGGCCTATCGCTCGCGCCCTACATCCGGGGTGAAACCGGGGCGCCGCTGAGGACCGAGGTCTTCGCCGAACTGGCGCGCGACATGATCCAGAGCAACGCCGCGTTCTTCACCATGATCCGGACCGGGCCGTGGAAGCTGGTGCACATTTCCGGAACGACGGAAGGGCAGCTCTTCAACCTCAAGAACGACCCGGACGAATGCGCCAATCTCTGGGATGACGCGAACCATGCCGACACGCGCAGGGAACTGACCGCGCGGCTTCTGGAATGGCGCATTGAAAGCGGCCTCGCCGCCCAGGGTTGGCTCGGAAGGGTGGCATGCTGATGTCGGCGCACTGGGATTTTTCGGTTGATGGCAAGCGCGTTCTGATCACGGGCGGCTTGGGCGGCATCGGCTCGGCGCTCGCGGCGGGTTTTGTTCGCCATGGCGCGGAGGTCATCGTCACCGGCCGCGCGCCTGATCGCGTACCGCCCAAGGGCTGCCGCTACGAAGCCGTGGACCTCACGAACGATGCCGATGTGGACCGGCTTGCCGAACGAACCGGCGCGATCGATGCGCTGATCCACTGCGCCGGACAGATCGAGCGCGAGCGCGAAATGCAGCCCGATGGCTTCAACGCGGTGCTCGACGTTCATCTGACCGGCGCGCTGCGGCTTGCCAATGCCTATCGCGCGGGACTTGCCGCGCGCGGCGGTGCGATCATCAATATTGCCTCGATGTTTTCCTATTACGGCGCGCCGCATATACCGGCCTATGCTGCGGCCAAGGCCGGCGTGGTGTCGCTGACGAAATCGCTGGCGCTTTCGTTTGCGGAGGATGGTATCCGGGTCAACGCGATCGCGCCCGGCTGGATCCGCACGCCGATGACAGAGCGCGGCCGGGCCGACCCGGAGATCCGCCAGAAAGTCCTGACCCGATTGCCGAAGGGCGGCGACTGGGCCGATCCGGACGAACTCTGCGGTACGGCCGTGTTTCTGGCATCGTCGGCGTCGCGCATGATCACCGGCGTCACGATCCCCGTCGATGGCGGCTATACCGCTGCATAGGCAGGATGAAACGAGTGAGGAGGATCCGATGGCCGGACATGTTCTCACTACCGGCGCGGCGGCGGCATCGGTTCCGCCGCGGCGCGCATGCCCCATTGCGATGGTGGCTTCCGGCGTTTCCTGACGACCGATGCAACGTAGCGTCGGTGGGTGCCCGAGCGACTGCCGACGAACCAGGACCGGAGGTCCGTGCTGACGGGTCGAGGCGGAGGTGGCCGCTGGAGCGCCGTGCATCCATTCGGACGCACAAAGCACGATGCGCTAGTCTCGCGGTCGAGAGCGGACCTTCGACGCGGCACTGATAGAGACGGGATTTCGACCGGGTGGGTCTCCAGCGCTCGGGTGGTGCTCGACGAGCCAGGGGCGTTCCGCGAAATAGCGTGTCTCGAAGGCGTCGAGATCGTTCAGAATGGCTTCGGTGCGGCCGATGGCATCCTCCCCGGCGAGCATGGCGGCTTTTCGCTCGGCGCCGATCCCGAACGATATCACGCGATCCGCCAGCGCGATCGTCTGGCGTTCAAGGTCGATCGTTATCTCGCATGCGGATTGCGAGGCAACCTCATGAAGGCGATCGACGTCATCGGGATTGCAGGCGATGAGCAGCAGGCCGTTATTGTCGGCGTTATCGGCGAATATCCCGCCGAAGGTGGTTCCGATGATCGCGCGGATGCCGAACTGCATGAGGCCCCATACCGCATGCTCGCGCGAGGACCCGCAGCCGAAATTAGGACCCGTCGCCAGGAATTTCGGCGATGCGGTTGCAGCACGGTTGAGGGCGAAATCGGGATAGGTTTCGGGCGATGACCTGAGATCGTAAAACACGCCGCGCGCAAGCCCCTTGCGGTCGATGCCCTTGAGAAACTGCTTCGGCATGATAACGTCGGTGTCAACGTTCGACAGCGGAATCGAGGCGATCACGCCGGTTTCGACCTTGAATGGCTGCATGTCTCAGGCTTCTTTCGGCAGAAAATCGCGAACATTGGCGAGGCGGCCGGCGATGGCGGCGGCGGCGACCATCGCCGGGCTCATCAGGTGGGTGCGCCCCCCGGCGCCCTGGCGGCCGCGGAAGTTGCGGTTGGTGCTCGACGCGCATCGCTCACCGGGGGCGAGAACGTCGTCATTCATCGCAAGGCACATCGAGCAGCCAGACTCCCGCCACTCGAAGCCGGCGTCGACAAACACGCGGTCAAGTCCCTCGGCCTCGGCCTGGCGTCGGACCGTGCTGCTTCCAGGCGAAACCATGGCGCGCACATGGGACGCGACCTTGCGTCCGCGGAGGATGCGCGCCGCCTCACGCAGATCGCTCAGCCGCGCATTGGTGCATGAGCCGATGAAGGCGCGGTCGATGCGGATCTGCGACAGGGGCATTCCCGGCGTCAGGCCCATGTAGTCGATCGCCGCCCGGGCGTCGCCGCGCCGGTGTTCCGGCAGGTCGGCGGGGTCGGGCACCGCGTCGCCGATGACGGAGGCCTGGTCGGGGCTGATGCCCCAGCTTACCATCGGTTCGATCCGGGCCGTCTCCACCGTGATTTCGGCGTCGAAGCGGGCGTCGGGATCGGATGCGAGTGCCAACCATGCGACGCGCCCCGCCGCGAGCGCCTCGCCGCGGGGCGCGCGCGGCCGACCGGCAACATGCCGGAACACCTTGTCGTCGGGCTCGATGAGGGCGACCCGCGCGCCGCATTCGACAGCCATGTTGCACATCGTCATGCGCGCCTCGACCTCAAGCGCAGTTATGGCCGGGCCGGTCATCTCGAGCGCGTGTCCGACGGCGCCATCCGCGCCGATTTGCCGGATCAGCGCCATGATCATGTCCTTGGACGTCAGCCCCGGCGCGAGCGGACCCTCGAAATTTACCCGCATGTTCTTCAGCCGCCTGTATTTGAGGGTCTGCGTCGCAAGCAGATGTTCGATATCGGACGTTCCAATGCCGAAGCCGACTGCTCCGAACGCCCCGTATGTCGTGGTGTGGCTGTCGCCGGCGGCGATCACCATGCCGGGCAGCACCCAGCCGAGTTCGGGAAGGACGACATGCTCGATCCCCTGGCGCGGATCGAAAATGTCGAAAATCTCGATGCCGAATTCCCTGCCGTTTGAGATGAAGTAGTCGATCTGGCGACGAGCTTCCTCGTCTTCGGCGGGCCTTCGGCGGGCAGGATCCGTCGAATTCACGTGATCGACGACGCCCAGCGCCGAGCGTGGACGCCGCACCGGTCGCCCCGCCTCGCGCAGGCCGCTGAAGGCCTGCGGGGAGGTGTATTCGTTGAGCACCGTGCGATCGATATACAGGAGCATTTCTTCCTGCTCGCCGCCGGCGGCATCCAGCGTCTGGATGCGATGGCTGTCGATTATCTTGTCGTATAGCGTTCGCGCTGCCACTGTGCAGGCTCCCTTGGAAACTGATTTCCGCCAGAATGGCCTTTTGCGGGCGGCGGATGCCAATGCCGTATTCGCATCAAATGTTGCCGCCCGCGCGCGTGGCGCCGGTCTCGTCGGTCTGATCTGTGCCCGCTGCTATTGCCGCCGGAACGTCTTGACCCAGCGTTCGATGAGTTGGTCCGTGCCGGCCAGCGCCTCGGGCTTGTAGGACATGAAGAAGAGGTTCTCCTCGCCGACGATGTCGCGGATCATCGGCAGCGTATAGAACGGCACTTCCTCAGGCGAGATATCCTCGCGATAGGGCGTGAAGCCGCCTTGGCGAACGCAATCTGGCCGGGGCGCGAGAGGATGAAGTCGAGCAGCAGCCTAGCGCTGTTCGGGCTGGACGCGGCCTTGGTGATGGCGATGCTCTGCAGGGAAAGCGGCGTGCCATCCTTGGGAAAGGCGTAATCGAGCGTCGCCTTGCCGCCCGGCGCCTCAAGCTGGGAAATGCCGAGCCCGGACGTGAACACGATCGACAGGTATTCGCCCGTCGATGTCTTTTCCCGCATCGTTCCGGCACCGCGCTCGGGCAGGGTCATCGGGCCGATGACCTCGAAAAGCGTCCAGTCATTGTTCTTGTGGTTCAGCCAGTTGCGCATGATCGCGAGGCCGTAGGGGTTCACCTCCGCGTCGTACATGGTGATCTTGTCGCGCCATTTGTCCGGATCCGCCTTGACCATCTCGGCAAGTTCGGCGAGCGACTGTGGACCCGGATTGACGAGGGCGCGGTTCCACACGATCGGCATCGGAACCGCGGAAACCGTGTAGAGGCCGTCGAACGGCACGGACCATTCAGGCAGGTTGGGCAGCTCCGGCGATGCATAGGGCTCCGCGTATCCGTCTTCCACGAACTGCACCCAGTGTTCGGGAGCGACTGTGGTGATGATGTCGGCAGTCCGAACCCCCTGCTTGGCTTCAAGGCGGTATTTCTCCCACATTTCGGCGTCGAAATTGGCCGTTTCGACCTTGATCCAAGGATAGGTTTCGCCGAATGCCGTGATCAGCGGCTCCCAGTAGGATGCGGGGAAGTTGGAATAGACCAGCACGCCCTTCTCGTCCTTCGACGCCGCGATCGTCTGGGCGTAGTCGGCGGGATAGCCTTCGGGCACCGTTTGCGCCTTCGCGGCGATTGTGCACGCAGCGAGCAGCGTCGCAGCGATCATCATTCGCATGTTCATGGTTTTCTCCTCCATTTTACGTCGCAACTCCATTGACGCGACGTTATCTTCCGACCGGCGCGATGCCACGCATCTCAGCCAGGTGCAGATGTCCTGCCATCCGCCACCACGCAGTCGCGGTTGAGCGGCCCGCCGCTGAGCACCGCGACGACGCATTCAGCCGCAACCCGATTGGTGCGGATCAGACCCTCTTTCGTGGAAGCGCCGGCATGCGGGGTCGCGACCACGTTCGGCAGTCGCAGCAGTGCCTCCGTCACCGGCTGGTAGGCCGCGTCGCCTTCGCTGACGAAAGTGTCGAGCGCCGCGCCGAAAAGGTGGCCGCGCTGGAGCGCCTCAAGCAGGGCGCGGTCGTCGACCAGCCCTCCGCGGGCGGCATTCACGAGGATCGCGTCCTCCTTCATGGCGGCCAGGGCATTGGCATCGATCAGGAATCGCGTGGCTTCGGTGAGGGGCGCGTGCAGGCTGACATAATCGCTTTCCCGCAGAAGACGATCGAGGGTGCAGTATTCGACGCCGCTCGCCGCGGCATAGGCCGGGTTCTGCGTCCGGGTGGCGACCAGGATGCGTGCCTCGAACCCCCGCAGGCGCTGAACGAGGCTCTTGCCGATCCGGCCCAAGCCGACGATGCCGACGGTCTTGCGATAAAGGTCGCGGCCGGAGAGGATCTTCCAATTGCCATCGATCATATTGGCCTGCGATTGGCGGAACCTGTGTCCCACGGCCAGCATCATAGCAAGGGTGTGGTCAGCGACGGAGGCATCATTGCCGCCCGCGGCAATGCAGACGACCTTCCCGAGTTCTTCGGCCGCCTGGTAATCCACCCGTTCGTAGCCGACGCCGCGCCGCGAGATAATCTTCAGATCGGGCAGCGCCTCCATCAGCGCCCTGGTGACCAGGGCGTGTCCGACGATCCAGCCATCCGCGCCGGCCAGCAAGGCGGCCAGCGCGTCATGATCCATGTTGCGGTCGGCCGAGCCGGGCGGCAATTCCGCCTGGATAACCTCGCAGCCGGCGTCCTCCAGATACTGCCTTGTATCGTCATCGAAGAAATTCTGGGTCACCACGACCCGGTGTGGTTTCCCGTTCATGCGCGCAGTTCCTCCGCGGCCCTGTTTACGGCTGAAGGCGAGCCCGCCGATGGGTCGTCGTCGGGGTATCGCAGCGTGACCACCAGATTGTAGAGATGGTCGACGGCGAGACTGGAATCCGGGCCGGCCGTGAATGTCGTCTCGCGCTCCTCGAACACCGCCGGACCTTCGATGATCTGCCCCGGCTTCAGCGCGTAGCGGTCGTAGACGGGTGTTCTTGTCGCCCCGTGGACCGGGAAGATCACGTCGCGCGGCATGCGCTCGGCCGGGGTTTCGACCACCGAATAGGCGAGGCTTATGTCGCGCGCCGGCAGGAAGGCCGCCAGCCGCCAGTTCACCGCCTCGACGGGAATGCCCCTGGCGGTTCGCCCGAAGGTTTCGAGATAGGTTTCCTCGAAGGCGCGGTGAATCGCGTCGAGATGCTCCGGCCCGAGCGGTCCGGCGGGAATGGGGACGGTGATCTCGAAACCCTGGCCGAGATAGCGCATGTCGACGCTCCATTCGAAGCGGATTGCGTCCTCCCCGACGGCCATGCCCCCGAGCGTCTGCTCGGCCTTGTTCCGCATCTCGTCATAGAGCCGATTGACCAGATCCCAGTCGACGCGAAGAAGCGGGGTCAGATAACCGCGCGCGTCGTCGGTGGCGGGCGGCGCGACGAGAAAGCCGAATGCCGAGATCACGCCGGCGCCCATCGGCACGATCAATGTGCGCAGCCGCAGCAGCCGCGCGAGGCCGAAGGCGTGGACCGGGCCGGCGCCGCCGAAGGCGATCATGGCGTAATCGCGCGGATCCTTGCCCTTTTCGGCAAGATGCATGCGCGTCGCGCCCGCCATGTTCTCGTTGACGATGCTCTGAATGCCCTGGGCCACGAGGTCCGCGGGCATGTTCAGCGGTTGGCCGAGCAGCGCGTCTGCGGCGTTCTTCACGTCCTCGAGCTTCAACGTCATCTCGCCGCCGAGGAAGTAGGCGGGATTGAGGTAACCGAGCAGGAGGTCCGCATCGGTCACGGTAGGCTGGGTGCCGCCTCTGCCGTAGGCGACCGGCCCCGGAACCGATCCGGCGCTGCGTGGGCCGACCTTCATCAGGCCGAGATTGTCGATCGAGGCGATTGAGCCGCCGCCCGATCCGATTTCGATCATATCGATCACGGTGACCTTGAGAGGCAATCCCGAGCCGGGCTTGAAACGGTCGATCCGACCGGGTTCGAAATCGTGCTTGACGTGAGGATGGCCGTTCTCGATCAGGCACATCTTCGCGGTCGTGCCGCCCATGTCGAACGAGATCACGTGCGGCGCGTCGAGCTTGCGCGCGAGATAGGCGACGCCCATCGCGCCGGCGGCGGGGCCGGACTCGATGAGCCTCACGGGAAAGTCCTTCGCATCCTCGGCCGAAATCAGCCCGCCGGCTGACAGCATGATCGACAGAGGTCCGCGAAAGCCCAATCCGCGAAGATCGTCCGAGAGCCTGTTGAGATAGCCGTGCACGCGCGGCTGGACATAGGCGTTGACGCAGGCCGTGTTGGTCCGCTCGTATTCGCGAATGACCGGCGCGACCTCGGAGGAGATGGTGACATAGAGGCCGGGATACCGCTCGACCGCGATATCGCGCGCGCGGCGCTCGTGATCCGGGCAGCGATAGGAATTCATAAACGAGATGGCGAGCGATTCGATTTTCTCGTCGCGAACGAGATGGTCCAGTTCCGTGACGAAACCGGTCTCGTCGAACGCGATCAACTCGGCTCCGTCCGCCGTTATCCTGCCGGCCACGCCTCGCCGAAGATTGCGCGGCACGATCTCGGGCGCCGGCCGCTGCCGCAGATCATCGACGTCGAAACGCGTCTCGCGCCGCATTTCGAGGATGTCGGTCAGGCCATGGGTGGCGATCAGGCCCACCTTCGCGCCGGTCCGCTCGAGTACGGTATTGGTGATGAGGGTGGTGCCGTGGATGATAGAGTGGATCTGCTCCGGCTTCGTGTTCGTCTCGTCGAGCAGCCGCAGTATTCCCTCGATGATCGCCTGGCTCGGCTGGTCGGGAGTCGTGGGCCGCTTGCCGGTCCGGGTGATCCCGCGTTCTTCGTCGTGCAGAACGAAATCGGTGAACGTTCCCCCGATATCGACGCCAATTCGTGTAGTCGGTTTCATACCCCGTCTTCCTTGATGTACAGTCCATAGGCGCTCTGGGCGGCGTGTCTGGTTATCTTGCCTTCCGTGAGATCGCGCTCGACCGCGCCGCGCTCCCGTGTAAGTGGATCGCCGTATCCGCCGCCGCCCGCGAAATGCAGCGCAAGGCATGATCCGGGAGCAAGCGTGCTGCGCGATTTTAGCGAGATTGGCTTTTCGCCGTCGATTATCGCTGCCGCTGGCGCGCCGGGGCCGCCGCCCAGCAGACCGAGCGGGGGGTGTCGTTCGCGGTCGCCGACGATGATGACCTGACACGGATAGGGCGAGTTGTTCCGGACCTCGCAAACCTGACCCAGACCGCCCCGGAAACGGCCGATGCCGCCGGAGTCGGGACGCAACATCTTGCGGGTGAAGACCAGGGGCGAGATCGCCTCGATCGCCTCGATGCTGCCCGCTCCCGAGTTCGTCGGAAAGGCGGTGGTCGACAGGCCGTCCATCTCTGCCGATGCGCCCATTCCGGCGCTGGCGAACAGCATGACGCCGAAATCGCGGCCGTCGGCGTGTTTTCCGTAGAAACGCACGCGAAGAGAGGGCGCCCCGCCGCTGTCGGCGACCACCCGCTCCGGCAGCACGGGAGCAAGGGCCTGATAGATCGCGCAGCTCAGCAGATGGCCGGTCAGATGACGCGCCGCCACGGCAGCCGGAAAACGCGCGTTGACGATCGCTCCCTCCGGGGCGGTCACCGTGATCGGCCGATAGGAGCCTTCGTTCCTGCGGGTGTGCGGGTCCAGCAGGCATTTGAGCGGGTAGATCGAATAGGCGATGGTGTAGTTCAGCGTGCAGTTGATGGCGCGCGCGATCTGCGGCGAAGTGCCGGCATAGTCGATGGTCATGTCGTCGCCGGCCACCGTGATCGCGCAGCGGATGACCGTCTCCTGGTCCTCGTATCCGTCCACTTCGACGGTCGAGGCGTACACGCCGTCCGGGATATCCTGGATCGCCGCGCGCATGGCGGCCTCCGACATTGCGTTGATCTCGCGTGACAGCGCGGCGAAATCGGCGAGACCGGTGTTGCTCAGGAAGTCTGCCGCTCCGCGCGCGCCGATCCGGTTGGCGCCCACCTGGGCGTCGAGATCGCCGAGAACGAGATCCGGGAAACGGACATTTGCCGAGATGATATCGAAAACCGCCTCGTTGCGCCTGCCGTTGCGGTAAAGATGGACCGGGGGAAGGCGCAGGCCCTCCTCGTAGATTTCCTTGTTCGACGAACCGATCGTGCCTCCGATATCGGGCGTGTGGGCGGCGCTGGCGGCGAAGCCGACAAGCCTGCCTTGGTGGAACACGGGCATGATCACGGAAATGTCGGGCAGGTGACCCGTGCCGATCCAGGGGTCGTTGGTGATGATCACGTCCTCGGGCCGCCAGGCGTCCGGCGGGTATGACTTGAGAAGGTGCCTGGCGGTGCGGCCGAGGAGGCCGGCGAATGTCGGCACGCCGCCGCTGCATTCGACCAGCGTTTCGCCGCGGGCATTGAGCAGGCAGGTCACGTAGTCATTTGACTCGCGAATGATCGTCGAGAACGCCGTGCGAAGCAGCGTGCTCGCCGCTTCGTCGGCCACGGCCACCAATCGGCTCCAGTAGACCTCGAGGGTTATCGGGTCATATTTCGATCGCATTTCCACTCCCATTCGGGCGACTTGCCCGACCTATTGTTAGGTATCGCCCCACACGCGAGCCAATTCGAAATTTGCATTCTTTGATGCGCTGCGGCCGTGATGGTCCGCCCCTCCGGGACGGCTGCGCCTATGCCGTTTCGGCCGCGGCGGGGCCGTTGGCGCGCACGTTCAGATCAAGCAGGCGGACATAAGATTGACCGCTGTGCATGTCGCGCTCCAGCGTCCCGCCCTGCGGGGTCTGCCGCGGATAGGAGATCTTGACCATTGACAAGTTCGGCACCTCGAAGCGCTTCACCAACTCGGACGGCACGCCGTAGATCGCGCCGATGCTTTCGGGTGAGAGAACGGCTGCGTTGCGGTGCGCCTCGAAGGCTTCCTGATTGTTGAAGAAGATGTCCACAGTCACCCAGAACGGGCCGGCGTTCTTGGAGCGCACATAGCGCGTGACGTCTTTTAGCCGGGTCATGTTCACGCCTCCTCTGGGCTTCTGACGGTTACATATTCGGTGCGGACGCATTCCATCGGGTCCCCGACCGCCATCACATGGTTGAGTTTGAATTCATAAACCTGCCCCCGTTCGATTTCGGCGGGAGAGAAGGGAAAGGCATAGCTCGGGAGCGGAATGCCGCGCCGGAGAGGAAAGTGGAAGAACTGCGGGTTCAGCGCCTTGGCGATGCGTGTCGCCAGGTCCTGGGTGGGCGCCGTCACCACCATCATCAGGCCGACCTCGCTCGGGACGTACCCGTCCCTGGGCAGTCCCGAAACCGCGTTGTACCCATAGGGTCTGAAGGAAAGGTCATAGTCGACGAGGTCCGGAAACGTGGTGCGGACGATCTCGTTCAGCCTGGTCGTCATGGACTCCAGGAAGAAATCGAATTCCTTGAGGACCGAAGGATCCTCGATGCCGATGATCATCAGTGTCTGGAAGGGGCCGACCGATGCGCCTTCCAGCTTCATCGTGTAAGGCATCGGTTCGCAGCGCGAACCCGTAACGCGGACCGTGGTTTCATCCGTCTGGCTGTAGGCTGCGTCCGTCACGTCGAGCACGCGGCCCGGCTCGTAAAGGCGGAACGGATCGCTGTTCTCGTAGAGCATGTGGGCTGATATGGTCTGCGGCGTCACCGTGTTCTCCGGCGCGAGGGGCCGGACATCGAAGTAGTCATCTCCGACCGTGATCAGCACGCCGCCGTCACGCGGATTGACCGTGCAGAGGCCGCCGCATTCCGCTGTCTTGGCCGCGTGCCATGCCGCTCCCGCTCCAGCGCCGAGCATGAGCGGTGTAGCGGCGATCACCGCAGTGTCCGTGGTGCGGCCGCCAAGAATGATGTCGGCGCCTTCCTTTATCGCGGCGATGTAGGGCTCGGGCCCCATCAGGGCGACGATATGCGCACATTCGCGGACTGTTTTCGGATCCAGCGGCTCCGTCGGCGACAGCGGCGTGATTTGCCCCCGGTCGATCTTGTCGAGGATTACCGATTGGGACTGCTCGCTGTAGAGCAGCGCAATCTTCGGGGCGACGCCCATTTCCCGGGCAATGTCGATTACGATATCCCGTGTCCAGTCGACGCCGATATCCGTTCCGCTGGTGCCGCAGGTGCCGATGAGGATCGGAACGCCCGCGGGCGTCGCCGCCTCCATCATGGCCTTGATATCCCGGCGGACGGCGTCACGGCTCATTTTCGACACGCCCGTTGCCAGACATGACGGGCCGCTGTCGGTGGACCCCGCATCCACTGCGACCGCAACGGCGCCTTGCCGGATCCCCCATTCGACCTGCTCCCGGCGTATGCCGGCGCCAAGCACGCCGGCCGGCACGACGACCGATACCGTCTTTTCGTTGCTGGACATTCGAACTCCCTGTTTTCTTTCGATTGTTTCCACGGCTCTGTACCGCGTCAGGCTGCAGTGTGGAGGAGGTCCCCCCGGCTTTCCGCCGGCAGAAGATCGGCCTGTTCGGGCGGGAACACGCGGATCGCCTCTGGCGGGATGAAAAGGTGACCGGTTTCCGCGTTCGGGGTCTTCGCGTCCGTCTCGGCCCGGATGACGTTGCCCGCCACGTCAAGCACCAGGAGTGCCCGCGACCCGAGGTAGCTGCGTGCGTGCAGCATATAGGGGATTGAATTCTTGCCGGACGGTTCGGCAGCCGGCGAAATGGCCTCGGGCCGGATGCTGACCATGACCGGGCCGTCGGGCAGGTCGGTCTGGGTCGTCATTTCCAGAGGCGGGCCGTTGCCGAGCCGGACTTTCCGGCTGGATCCATCGCGCAGCAGCGTACCGCTCAGAATGTTGGAGGCGCCGACGAAATCGGCCACGAAAAGGTCTGCCGGCTGTTCGTACACTTCCAGCGGGGCGCCGATCTGGGCGATCCTGCCCCGGTTCATGACGATGATCCGATCCGACAGGGAAAGCGCCTCGGCCTGGTCGTGGGTCACGTAGACCATGGTGACGCCGGTTTTCTTGTGCAGATCGCCGAGCCAAAGCCGCGCCTTCTCCCGAAGCTTGGCGTCGAGGTTGGAAAGAGGCTCATCGAGAAGCAGGATTTCCGGCTGGTAGACCAGAGTGCGGGCAAGCGCGACGCGCTGCTGCTGTCCGCCCGACAGCTCGCCGGGATAACGCTGGATGTATTCGAGCATGTCGACCATATCGAGGGCCTGCTCGATGCGCTGCCGCGCGGCCGAACCGCGAACTTTGCGCAGTTCCAGCGTGAAGTCGAGGTTCTTGTAGACCGTCATGTGCGGCCACAGGGCGTAGGATTGGAACATCAGGCCGAGGTTGCGGAACTGGGCATCCACGAAAGTGTTCGTTTCGCTGTCAAAGACTGTGCGATCGCCGATCTGGATCAACCCGCCCGTCGGCCGGTCGAGCCCGGCAAGTGCCGCGAGCGTTGTCGATTTGCCGCATCCGGACGGGCCGAGGAGGGTGAGGAATTCTCCGGCGCGCACGTCGAAGGAGATTCCCTCGAGTGCCTTGAAGGCCCCGAAATGGCGGCTGAGATTGCGAACGGTGAGACTAGTCATGAAGCTTTACTCCGAAAAGGCGGGTGGAGATGGCGATGAGGATCGTGGTGATGCCCACCTGTATCGTCGCGAGTGCCGCGACCGGGCCCGGCTGTCCCTGCAGCCACAGGCTCAGCATGGTGGAACCGATCACCTCGCTTCCCGGTGCCATCAGGAATACGGCGGAGGCGTATTCCTTTACGATCAGGATCATCAGCAAGACGAAGCATGACATCAACGCGTGCTTCTGAAGCGGCAGGATGATATGCGACATCGTTCGGATCCAGCCGGCGCCAGATGCCTTGGCTGCGCGGTCGAAGTCCGGCGTGATCTGGAACAGCGCAGGCAGGACTATTCCGTATCCGGCGCTGATGAAGCGGATGAGATAGGCGAACAGCACCAGCCAGATCGTCGCACGAAGCGCCCCGAGCACCGGCAGATAGACGGACGCATAGAAGACGCCGAGCCCGACGATCAGACCGGGCAGCACGCGCGGAAGCTGGGCCAGCAGGTCGACCAGCCGGCGGAGTGGGTAGTTCGACCGCTGCGCCACAAGGGCAAGGCCGGCGATCAGCATCGTTCCCAGACCGGCTCCGAGCACGGCGAGAACCATCGTATTCACGATTGAGCGGACATAGACGTCGACCGTGAGCACGTCGATGTAGTTCTGCCACGTCAGCACCTGGGTGATGGGGACGTAAGGCGAAATGACATGGGTCGCCGCGCGCAGAAACACCGATCCGATCAGAAGAAGTATGGCGAAAAAGACGTATGCCCACGCCAGGCCGAAGATCGGCCACTTAGCGCGGCCGAGTTCCAGCGGCTTTATGCGCGCCGCCTTCGACGAGATGCTGACGAACCTGTGCGAACGGCGCAGGGCGAGCCGCTGCAAGCCGAACATGATCAGGACGAGGATCATCAGAACGAGGACCATCGCGGAGACGAGGCCGTAGTCCGGCGTGCCGTTCGCCGAGAAGATTTTCTCGAAAATCAACGTCGTGACGAGCTTGATGCCGACGGGGGAGCCGACGATCAGGGGGATCGACAAGGTCTCCAGCGCGTGCACGATATTCATGATGAGCGCGAAGATCAGGGCAGGTCGCATCAATGGCAGGCCGACTCGCATCAGCGTGTACAAGGGGCCCGCACCGGCAATACGCGCCGCGGCGTCATGGTTGGGGTCTTGCTGGCGTGCCGCCACGATGCAGTAGAGGGTCGTGACCGGGGTCGCGGCGATCGCCGATATGACTGCGATGCCTGTCACCGTATAAAGGTTCCACGGCGCCGGGACCCCGAAAAATTTCTGCCACAGCAGCGTGACGATGCCCGAGGGCCCGTAGCTGATGATCGCGCCGAAGCCGATCACCTGCGGTGAGATGAAGAGCGGCCACAGGAGGATGGCGCCGAGCAGGGCCTTCCCGGGCAGGTTGCTTCGGCCCAGCAGGATCGCGAAGGCGATGCCGAGCAGCATCGAGAGCACGGTGACGATCACTGTGAACAGCGCCGTCGCGCCATAGGAGGCTTTCACCTCCGGATCCGTGAAGACCCTTGCCAGATTGTTCAGCGTAAACTGCGCGTCGTCATAGTAGAGTGGCTTGTCGAGGAAGACCTGCAGAAACGCCGGCACGACGACGACCGACAGCAACACAACGATCACCACGGTGATCAGCGTTTGAATCCAGAAACCGTCTCCCTGGCCGACCGGCGATGTTTTCTCGCCTGCCGCTTCCTCCGAAAGAGCTGCCGACATATGATCCTCCCTTGTCCTGTGCATGAACCGACGGCCGCATCAATCGCCCTGCAGCAATCCGTCGCGTGCCGCCCGGATGTGCCGCATCATCAGCTCTTCTGCTTGCGCGCCGTTTCTGGCGGCGATGGCCTCGAAAATCTCCTGGTGCTCACGCGAAGCCGTCAGCAGCCGCTCGTGCGTGCGTTGCCAGCGCTCATGCGCGCCGCGGATGAATTCCCACACCTCGCGGGCGAGGAACTTGCGGATTTCCTCATTCCGTCCGATCCGCGCGATTTCGGTGTGGAAGCCGCGGACGGCGGGGAGCTTTCGCGTATCGGAGGAGGCCTGCGCGGTGAACCTGGCGACGAATGCGTGGCCGGCCTTCACGATCTCTTCAAGACCTTCGATTTCTTCTTTCGTGGCAAGCTCCGCGGCGCGTCTGGCGCTGCGCCCCTCGAGCAGTTCGCGTATCTCGTAGAGTTCCAGCAATGTATGCCTATCGATGGTGGCAACCCGCATACCGGAATAGGGCTTCCGCTCGATAAGCTCCCGCTCCTGGAGGCGGAACAGCGCTTCCCGGAGGGTGGCGCGATTGACGCGTAGCCTGCGGGCCAGTTCCACCTCCGTCAGCTTTGTCCCGGGCCTCAGGTCTCCCCGCAGGATCGAGCCGCTGAGTTCCTGGAAAATGTCTCGCGGCGACGGTTTGTCCACTTGCAACTCCCCCTGATTGTCGACAATCTAGACACAATGCGTGTTGTCCGGGCCTTCTGCAACCTGCGACTTGCGCATCAAACGATGCATTGGTGCGCCTTGCCGCCGTCGCGGCAGTTTTCTATGGGCATACCGGCGAGGGGCGTTGTTCCGGCTTCAACGAAGGGCGGCGCGCGCCGGTATGACGAGTGAATGCAGGCGGCGCATCGGCGTCGGTTCTTTGGGAGGAACTTCGGTGAACTCGATATGGCTGCAGGATTTCCTCGTCCTCTCAGAGGTCAGGGGCTTTTCGCGCGCCGCGGAGCAGCGGTTCGTCACGCAACCAAGCTTCAGCAGGCGAATCCAGGCGCTTGAGGACTGGGTGGGCGTCACCCTGGTCGACCGGAGCACGCACACCTTCAAGCTGACGCCGGCCGGCGAGGCATTCCTGCCTCTGGCCCGCGACCTGCTTCGCCAGTTGAACCACGCGCGGGTCCATGTGCAGGAGGTGGGATCGATTTCAGAGCAGAAGCTGAGATTCGCCGCAACCCATGTGCTGTCCCTGACGTTTTTTCCCCAGTGGCTCAGGCTCCTGGAAGCCGAGGAGCCGCTCACTGCCACGGTGGAACTGATCGCCGACCACATGGTCGCATGCGAGAACCTGATGCTGGAAGGGCGCGCGCAGTTCCTGATCTGCCATCACCATGTGAACGCGCCCGTGCGGCTCCAGGACGATTTTCGTTCGCTCGTCATCGGCCGGGACGTGCTGCTGCCGGTTGCCACGCCCGGGCTGATCGAAAAGCACGCCGTCGAGGACCTGCCGCTGCTGACTTTCACACAGGAATCCGGAATGGGGCGCATTCTCTCCAACCGGCAGCGGGACGGATATTTCGAGAAGAACAATCCGACGATATTCTCGTCGCATCTCTCCAGCGTGCTGACCGCCATGGCGCGAAGCGGCCGCGGCGTGAGCTGGAGCCCGAACAGCCAGGTTTCCGACGACCTCGCCAGCGGCCGCCTCGAGCGGGTGGCGGCATTTGGTGACCTGGTCGATATCGAAATCCGGATATGGCGACCCAAAAGCCGGCAATCCGGCGCGGCCGAAGCTCTGTGGAGCCGCGTCAAAGCATATTCCGGCCGCCTTCTCCAGGCGACCTGAAAGGTCATGCGGCGCACAAATTCCGCGGTGACCCCGTAGCCGTCCATTCAGCCAAAGTACGAAGGGTTGTCGGATTCCTCCGGAAACCGTGTCTATGACGTTGGATTCCGATCGGATTTCGCTGAGAATTCAGCCGCCTGAGCCAAGTCGATTTTCACAGTATGGAAATTCAAGGTACTTTTTTCTGCTTGCCTGCGTGGTTTGGCCGGCGGGGAATTTCCGCTTGACGTTGACCTTCCGTCCGTCTTGATTGTCGCCACACGATCCGCCGCCCGTTTGGCGTGATGCGGATGGCCGAAGGAGAATGACATGGCAGCAATCGACACCACCCCCGCTTTTGAAACCTGGACCTATGTCGATGGCGAATGGCTTCCCGGCAATCCGCCGCTGATCGGCCCGACATCGCATGCGATGTGGCTCGGTTCCACCGTCTTCGACGGCGCGCGCTATTTTGAGGGTATGGCCCCGGACCTCGACGAGCATTGCAAGCGCATCAACCGATCCGCCCGCGCGCTCGGCCTGCAGCCGACCAAGACCTCGGAGGAAATCGAGGCGCTGGTCTGGGAAGGACTGAAGAATTTCAAGGGCGCGGAAGCCGTCTATATCAAGCCGATGTACTGGGCCGAGCACGGCCTTGATGGCCTCGTGCCCGCCGATCCGGCCTCTACCCGTTTTGCGCTCTGCCTGTTCGAAACGCCAATGCGCTCCACCGTGCCGGTGCGGTTGACGGTTTCGCCGTTCCGCCGCCCCTCGCCGGAAGTGGCGATGACCCATGCCAAGACCGGCAGTCTCTACCCCAATTCCGGCCGGATGATGCTGGAGGCGCGCGCCCGCGGCTTCGACAACGCGCTGGCGCTCGACATGCTCGGCAATGTCGCCGAAACCGCGTCCGCCAATATCTTCCTGGTCAAGGACGGCATTCCG
Organism: Martelella sp. AMO21009; assembly: GCF_053484295.1. NCBI lineage: Bacteria > Pseudomonadati > Pseudomonadota > Alphaproteobacteria > Hyphomicrobiales > Aurantimonadaceae > Martelella > Martelella sp. AMO21009. Next base: position 77,233 of record NZ_JBAKFR010000003.1, on the reverse strand, counting down.
ATGACGCCGGCGGACAATGGCTGTTTCCTCGCAGGCATCACCCGCAAGCGCATCCTCAAGCTGTTCCGCGACAACGGCATTGCCGCCAAGGAGAAGACGCTGACGGTGAAGAACTTTCTTGAAGCGGACGAACTGTTCCTCACCGGCAACTACAACAAGGTCGTGCCGGTGATCAGACTTGATGACCGCGATTTCGAACCGGGCCCGATGGCGAAACAGGCGATGACGCTCTACATGGACTGGGCGCGCTCGACCTGCAAATAGCGCGCGGCAGCGTTTTTGAATTGACAAGACCCGCGTTTGAGCGCATTGGATTTCCCATGATCAAGACCGTGACCCACAATCATATGTATTTTTGGCTGTTCCAATAGGAGCGGCCTGTTGATCATGTTCATCACCGGCCGCCTGGGGGCGGCAAGGTGTTGAAAGAAAACGTCCCCCACGGCGGCAGAATTCGAAGGCCAAGGGACGATAAAATGACTGACGATCAAGACAAAATCGCACTGGAACGACCTGCCCTGATGACCATCAGGAAGGCGGTCGAATCCGATATTCCGCAACTGCTCGAGATGATCGGATTGCTTGCCGCCTTTCACGACGATCCATCGGAAATGACGGCGGAAAGCCTCAAGCGCGACCTGTTCGGGCCGACGCCGTGGGTGACCGCGCTGGTCGCCGATGCCGGCGCGCAGCTTCTCGGCTACGCGCTCTTGACGCCGCTCTACCGGGCGCAGCAGGGCCGGCGCGGCATGGATCTCCACCATCTTTTCGTGCGCGACGGTCACAGGAACCACGGCGTCGGCCAGCATCTGATCGCCCGAGCGCGCGATTTCGCCAAGGCCGCCGGCTGCTCCTACATGTCGGTCAGCGCCGCCACCGGCAATTTCGGCGCCCACCGCTTCTACCAGCAGATGGATTTCGTCGCGCGCCCGGTGACCGGCATGCGTTATATGCAGACGCTCGCCGATTGAGCTACTGCGCGGGCACGGCCTTCAGATAGGCGGCGATGGCTTCGAGGTCGGAGCGCGGCAGATGCGAGAGGTTCTGCTGCACATCGACCATCGAGCCGCCGGCGGTATCGAAGTCCGGGGTGAAGCCGGTTTCGAGATAGTCGGCGATTTCAGCCGCCGTCCAGTTGCCGATGCTCTTGGAGCCCGGGGTGATGTCCGGGATCGTCCCTTCGCCGTCGGGGTTTGGCCCGCCGGCGAGCCATTTGTCATATTCGAGCCCGCCAAGCGCATTGCGCGGCGTGTGGCACTCGCCGCAATGGCCCGGTCCTTCGACAAGATACTGCCCGCGCATGATCTCGGGCGAGGCGTCGGCGAGCTGAACCCGCGGTTCGTTGACGAAGAACAGCTTTTTCCAGAACGACAGCCCCAGCCGGACATTGAACGGGAAGTCGACATCATGCGGCTTGCTGGGCGTGTCGCTCGGCGGCAGCGTCATGATGTAGCCGTGAAGGTCCTTCACGTCCTGATCCTTCATCCGCACATAGGAGGTGTAGGGCAGGGAGGGGTAGAGATTGCGCCCGTGCGGGCCAACGCCCTTCTTCACCGCATTGGCGAAGTCCATCAGCGACCAGTCGCCGATGCCTTCCTGCTTGTCAGGCGAGATGTTGGGGGCATAGAAGGTTCCGAAATCGCTTTCGATCGGGTGACCGCCGGACAGGACAAGCTTCTCCTCGCCGGTTGCGCCCGGGGCGGCATGGCAGCCAGCGCATTGGCCGGCCCAGAACATCTTCGCGCCATTATGCGGATCGGCGGCCTGCAAATCCTGATAGTCCGCCGGGTCGAGCTTCGGCGGGGTGAAGGCAACCACAAAGGCCGCCCCCATGAACAGGGCGGCGACAGCCAATACGATGATCGTCAGCTTTTTCACGCCGGGTCTCCCTGTTCCCGAATTTCAACAAAAAACAGCAGTTCCGGGCAAACGGGGAACCGCTCCAACGCCCGGAACTGCGACAAGACAATGAGAGGGCTCTATTTGTCGACGCGGTAGAGCTTGTGGCAGGCCGCGCAACTGGCGCCCAGCGTCTTCATGGCAGCTCCAACGGCGGCCTGATCGGCCGGCAGGTCGGCCAGCAAAGCGTCGGCGTCATCGGCGAGTTTTTGCGCATGGGCCTCGAAGTCGTCCATGTTTTCCCAGATCGCCGGGCTTGCCTCGGTGCCGTTTCCGGTTTTCGAATCATCCGGGAAATGAGTCGTGAAATCGGTGATGTTGGTGGAAATATCGGAGAGCGCGCCCTGAACCACGATCGGGTCGTAGGCGTTTTCGCCCTTGGCGATCGCGCCGAGCTGGCCCATGGCCTTGCCGATCGCCTTCATGTCGTCCTGGCGCAGCATCTGCGGTCCATCCTCTGCGACCGCAAAACCCGCGCTGAGACAGAGCGCGACAGCGCCGGCGATCATAAATCCGTTTTTCATCCAAAGCCTCCTTCGTTGCTCAGGCAGCAGTATACGCAGCCTCTGTTTGGAAGCTAGGGGCAGGATTAGCGTAGAAAAGATGAACGGCGGCTGACTGCGGGTCGACGGCATCACGTTTTGGTGACTTCGCCCCACAGCGCATGGAAATGATGGGTCGGCCCATGGCCGGAGCCGACATGGAGGCTGTCCGAGGCCGCGATCGCGGCGACGACATAGCGTTTGGCATTCGCAACCGCTTCCGAAAGCGGAACGCCCTTGCCGATCTCGGCCGCGATCGCGCTTGAAAGCGTGCAGCCGGTGCCGTGGGTGTTGGCGGTATCGATGCGCGCGCCCTCCAGCCATTCATGGCCATTGGCGGTGACCAGCAGATCCGGGCTTTCCGATCCCTCCAGATGGCCGCCCTTCAGCAGCACCGCCTGCGCGCCGAGGCCTCTCAGCGCGGTCGCCTGCTCGATCATCTGATCGCGGGTGGTAGCCGTATCGGCATCGAGCAGGGCGGCGGCCTCGGGCAGGTTTGGCGTCAGCACGGCGGCAAGCGGTATAAGGTGCTCCTTCAGCGCCTCGATGGCATCTTCCGGCAGCAGCCGGTGGCCGCCCTTGGCGACCATGACCGGATCGAGCACGACCGGCACCTCCACATGGTGGCGCAGGCTGTCGGCGATGGTGACGGCGATATTGGCGTTGACGACCATGCCGATCTTGATCGCGTCGACCTTCACGTCATCGAAGATCGCGGCGATCTGTTCGGCGACGAAGGCCGAGGGAACCTCGTGCACGCCGGTGACGCCGCGCGTGTTCTGCGCCGTCAGCCCGGTGAGCGCGGCCATGCCGTATGTACCAAGCGCGGAAAAGGTCTTGAGGTCGGCCTGAATGCCGGCGCCGCCCGAGGGATCGGAACCGGCGATCGAGAGGATGTTTGCGATCATTGCTTCGCCTTCCGGATGGCTTCGGCAAGATCCGCCGTCGCCTGATATGGGTCGGGCTGGCCGCAAATGGCCGAAACGACGGCGATCCCGTCGGCCCCGCTTTTGAATGTGGACGCCACATGCTCCCCTTTCAACCCGCCGATGGCAACCGCGGGCAATCCGCAAAGGTCGATCATCGAGGAAAGGCCGGCAAAACCCACCGGCAGCGCATGGTCGGATTTCGTGCTGGTGGCGAACACCGGCCCGGCGCCGATATAGTCGATGCCGGTGGGATCGAAGGCGCGCGCGACGTCGAGGCCATTGACGGAAACGCCGAGAATCTTGTCGTCGCCGATCATTTCCCGCACCTCCCGCGGATGGGCATCCTCCTGGCCGACATGAACGCCGTCGGCATCGATCGCGATGGCGGCCTCGACGTCGTCATTGATGATCAGGCGGAACGGCGTTCCGGCCGTGACCTGTTTCAGCGCGAGGCCCATATCGATGCGCTCGCGGGTCGTGGCGTGCTTCATGCGGAGTTGCACCATGGTCGCCCCGCCGGCAATGGCATCCCTGGTGGTGGCGACCATGCCATAGTCGCCGCAAAGGTCCGGGTCGAGAACGAGATAGAGGGAAAGGTCGAATTTCATGGCCATTCAATCTCCGCTTCAAGGTCAAGCGCTTCGGGTGTCACGGCGGCAAGCGCATCGAGGAAATGGACCTGAAACGAGCCGGGGCCTTCCGCCTTTCGATGCGCGCGGCTGCCGGCCACCGCGTAATGGGCAAGCGCCGCGACCGTGGCCCCGAAGGCGTCGTCGCGCCATGCGCCGGCATAGCCGCCGACAAGCGCCGTCAGCGCGCAGCCGAGCGCCGTCACCCGCGGCATCAGCGCCGAGCCGCCGCCGATGCGGGCGACGCGGCTTCCATCGGTCACAAAATCGCGTTCGCCGGTGACGGCCACGACCATGTTGCGTTCGCGGGCGAGCGCCTTCGCCGTCTCTTCAGCGGCGGCGACGCTGTCGCCGGCATCGACGCCCTTGCCGGCGCTGGTGGCGCCGGAGAAGGCGAGGATTTCGGAAGCATTGCCGCGCAGGATCGTGGGGCTGAGGTCGAGAATTTCGCGTGCGGCCCTGGCTCTGAAGCCGGTGGCGAAATGGGCGACGGGATCAAATACCCAGGGCGTTTGCTTGCCATTCGCCGTCTCGATCGCCGCCTTCATGCCGGCAAGCCATTCGGGCGAAAGCGTGCCGATATTGATGGTGACGGCGGACGCGATGCCGGCGAATTCACCGGCTTCTTCCTTGGCGTGGACCATGGCCGGGGAAGCGCCGGCGGCAAGCAGCACATTGGCCGCGATGTTCATCGCCACATAATTGGTGATGCATTGGGTAAGCGGCGCGTCCGCGCGCATCTTTTGAAGAATGGGGGCGATATCCGCCATCAGCTTCCTCCTTGTTCGTCGCGGAGGAACTCGGGAGCCGAAGCGAAAACCCGAGTGACTCCCTCCGCCGGCATGATCCGGATCAGGTTCCAAGGGTACATCTCAGCCCGCTGTCACGGACGCCCCTGTCGCTCTAGTGGCGTTGTTATAACAGAAAAAGTCGCTTCGGAAAGAGGCGGCGTTACTCCGGTGCAGGATCGCGCCACGCGGTGTCGCCACAGGGCCCGGTGGTCGCCAGAACGGATGCAAGATCGCGATCTTTGACCGCCTGCTCGACGAAACGCTTCCGCTCGGGTGAAAGCTGGGCGGCGAGATTGTCCTGGTTCCAGGCGCGATGCCAGTAGATGAATTCTTCATCGAAGAGGCGCTGCTCGTCGGCCGTCTGCGTGCCCGTAAGGCTTGCACGGAGATAGTAGAGGACGTCCGGGTTCAAAGGAGTCAGGCCCTCGCCATCATCGGTGATGAGAAATGAGAGAAGGGCCGCCTCGCTGCCTCTTTTCGCCGCGTCTTGCAGGCGCTCCATCAGTCCAGCGAATTCGACTTCGCCCTCCGTCTCCGGGTTACGGGAAAAACGGCCGCAATAGATAAGGTCGCTGTCAATGCGTAGCTCGCCTGCCAGCTGGAACATAGCCATGACATATGGCAGGGTCATGCAGGTATTGAGGTCGTCGAAAGCACTGTCTGTCTGGATGTATTCGCGCCAGAGTTCATAGCGCGCCTCTTCTGTTCCCGCCTCTGCGAATGCCGGATAGCGTCTTTCATAGATTTCGTAGTGCCCGCGCAGATAATCACCGCAATCGGGAATGCGGGGATTGTAGTCGAGTTCGGTGGTCGCGAATTCCCATTCCTCGAACGTCATTTCCGGTCTTGTCGGCTGCGGATGCGTTTCGAACAACCATGCAGAGGCTTCACAGGCGAATACGCTGCACGCCGCGAAGGCCATCAACAATCGAATCATAATACCCACCGGTTCCTGCGGGACACCCGTAAAAGTAGTGACAGGTTAACACTGGTAACCAAATGTAGAAAGACGTGGAGCAACCGCAGAAACACGTGACCTCCGCGCACTCAGGACGCGGAGGTCACGTTTATATATTACTTCATCGTCGGCATCGAGAATTCGGCGCCGGCGCGGATGCCCTTGGGCCAGCGCTGGGTGATGGTCTTGAGGCGGGTGTAGAAGCGCACGCCTTCCGGGCCATGCATGTGGTGGTCGCCAAACAGCGAGGCCTTCCAGCCGCCGAAGGAGTGGAACGCCATCGGAACCGGGATCGGCACGTTGACGCCGACCATGCCGACTCTGATCTTGTGAGCGAATTCGCGGGCGGCGTCACCATCGCGGGTGAAGATCGCCGTGCCGTTGCCGAATTCGTGGTCGTTTATCCACTCTGCGGCCTCATCGTAGCTCTTCGCGCGGGCGACGGAGAGGACCGGGCCGAAAATCTCTTCCTTGTAGATCTTCATGTCGGTGGTGACCTTGTCGAACAGGGTCGCGCCGACGAAATAGCCGTTCTCGTAGCCCTGCAGCTTCAGATCGCGACCGTCGACCACCAGTTCGGCGCCTTCTTCCACGCCCGAGTTGATGTAGCCGGTCACGCGCTCGAGTGCGGCCGCCGTCACCAGCGGGCCCATATCGGCTTCCGGATCTGTGCCGGGGCCGACCTTCAGCGCTGCGATGCGGGGCTTCAGCTTGTCGATAAGCTTGTCCGCCGTCTCGTCGCCCACAGGTACGGCGACCGAAATCGCCATGCAGCGCTCGCCGGCGGAACCGAAGGCGGCGCCCATCAGGGCATCGGCGGCCTGGTCCATGTCGGCATCGGGCATGACGATCATGTGGTTCTTGGCGCCGCCCAGCGCCTGGCAGCGTTTGCCGTTGGCGGTTGCGGTGGTGTAGATGTAGCGCGCGATCGGGGTCGAGCCGACGAAGGAGACGGCCTCGATATCCGGGTCGTTCAGGAGCGCATCCACGGCTTCCTTGTCGCCCTGGACGACGTTGAAGACGCCATCGGGGAGGCCCGCTTCCTTCAGCCATGCGGCAATCAACAGAGAGGCGGAGGGGTCGCGCTCGGACGGCTTCAGCACGAAGCAGTTGCCGGCGGCAAGCGCGATCGGGAACATCCACATCGGCACCATGGCCGGGAAGTTGAACGGCGTGATGCCGGCGACGACGCCGAGCGGCTGGCGGATCGCATAGCTGTCGACGCCGGTGCCGACATTCTCGGTATATTCGCTCTTCAGAAGCTGCGGGGCGCCGGTCGCGAATTCGACCACTTCCATGCCGCGCTGGATTTCGCCAAGCGCATCGGAATGGACCTTGCCGTGCTCTGCGGTAATGACTTTCGCCATCTCGTCGATCCGGTCTTCCAGGATCGACAGGAACTTGTTCAGGATGCGGGCGCGGCGCAGCGGCGTGGTCGCCGCCCAGTCCGGGAACGCTGCCTTTGCGGCCTCGACGGCGGCGCGCACATCGGCGGTGCTGGCCAGCGACAGCTCGCCGCTCTGCTCGCCGGTGGCGGGGTTATAGGTCGGCACGGTGCGGGTGCTGGTTCCCGCAAACGGCTTGCCGCCGACAAAATGCTGAATGGATTTCATGGGTATTCCTCCGGTGTTGCTGCCAATGAGGCTCTTGGATTGTGAAGCCATCAATCTTCCCGCTTGAGGGCAAGGCTGTCGTCCATACCCCTTCCGCATAGCCCCCAATCTTCTCGCCCCGGAGGGGAGAGATGTCGCGAAAGCGACAGTGAGGGGGGAGTTTATCCCCGCGAACGCCCTCACGATTCGAAACGCTGCGCCACCCTCACTGCCCCTTTCGGGGCATCTCTTCCGCCAGCGGGAGAGAGTATTGGGAGCAAGCCGCACGGCCAAATGCAATTTCCCTGCCTTCAACGGGAAAGATCGATGCTGTGTGCCCACAATATCACCTATTCATTTCTGCAAAGAAACACGATAATTCTAAAATCCATTGTGCAAAATTTATAGGGCAGGCGAATGGATTGGGATCATCTGCGGGTCTTTCTGGCGGTGGCGCGGCGGGGGCAGATCCTTGCCGCGGCGCAGGCGCTCGGGCTCAACCATGCGACGGTTGCCCGGCGGCTGAACGCGCTGGAGGAAACGCTCGGCGAACCGTTGTTCGAGCGCCGCCCCTCGGGCTCGACGCTGACGGAGGCGGGCGAGCGGCTGTTGGCGGTGGCCGAGCGGGTGGAGACCGAAATTCTGGGCATTGCGGAGGATACCAGGGCGCGCGGCGCGAGCCTTTCGGGCACGGTGCGCGTCGGCGCGCCGGATGGGCTCGGCACCTATTTTCTCGCCGCCGAACTTGGTCGCCTGCAGGAGGAGCATCCGGGCCTGATCGTCGAGCTTGTGCCGCTGCCACGCACCTTCTCGCTGTCAAAGCGCGAGGCGGATCTCGCGATCACCCTCGATCCGCCGACGGAGGGCAGACTGGTGGTGTCCAGGCTCACCGACTACACGCTCGGCGTCTATGCCGCTTCATCCTATCTGCGCCGGCACGGCATGCCTGAAAGCGAGGAAGCGCTCGCCGACCACGTCGTCGTCACCGGCGTGGAGGACTATGCCTATGCCTCGTCGCTGAATTATGCCGGACATCTGGCCCGTTTTGCCGGCCGGCAGTTCCGCTGCGCCGGCGTTGCCGGTCAGATGGAGGCGGTGCGGGCGGGGATCGGTATCGGCATTCTTCACGACTTTGTTGCCCGCGATACGGCAGGGCTGGAGCGTATCCTGCCATCTGTCGGCTTCCGCCGCGCCTACCACCTTCTCTCCCACCCCGATACCGGCAGCCTTGCGCGAATCGCGCTCATCCGCGCGTTTCTGACACGGCGGTTTCGGGAGGAGCGGGTGCGGTTCGCGCCGTAAGGAAGGCCCTCAGCTATCGAGTCCGAAGACCTTTTCGAGATCTTCCCAGCTCGTGTCCATGGCGTAAGGGCCGATGCCGGGCAGGGCGACGTGGCCGTAAAGCGGCGAGAGCTGCCATTCGGCGGTTTCCTCATCAACGCCGCCGAGCTGTTGGAGATAGATCACGGAGGCAAGCCCGGTGCGATCGGCGCCCGCCTTGCAGTGGATCAGGATCGGTTTCGGCGCGTCGCGCATCAGCGCCAGCAGCTCCATGCTGCGCTCGGGCGACAAGATGGTGCGGTCCGACATCGGGAAATCGATATGTTCGACGCCCTTTTGCGCGCTCACCCTGATCTCGTCGTCATACCAAGAACGGCCGGGGCTGGCGCCGCGTAGGTTGATCACGGTCCTGATGCCGTGCCGGTCGATATAGTCCGCAAGCGCGCTCGCGCTGGGTTGGGCCGAGCGATAGAACTCGCCCGCCTTGACCTCGTGAAAATTGCCGCTTGCCTGCAGGCCGCCAAGATAGACGCCGCTGGTCAGCACCAGAACGCCGACGGCGGCCGCAACCCGGCGCGCGAGACGCTTTTTGTTCATCCGGTAGTCCTCTTTACCCGTGGCTCATCATAGCCGGGTTTTCGCCCGCGCGACAGCTGTGATGACGCATATCCGGCACAGGCGGTACAAATGTGTCAAAAGCCGGGCAATTTATCTTGACAGTTATAGTCATGTTTTATAGCGGATAGTCCAACACCGGCGGCCGCCGGAAAATACCCAGCCAGCCAGTACGCCATGCCGTTCGCAAGCCAGCCAGGTTCTTCAGTGAAAAAGAAGGATTCGGTGATGCGTATTTCGCGGATTTTGGCATCATGCACGGCTCTGGCGACCCTTGCGTGCGCCACGGCCTCATTGGCTCAGGACAGCACCCAGACGACCGTGCTTTCTCCCGTCAACGTGACGACGACAGGGGGCAAGGAGGGGATCGCCGATACCCCGCTTGCCACCGAGACGACGCGCGAGGATCTCGACCAGAACATCGTCACAGATTTCGACGACTACACCCGTATTCTGGAGCCGGGCGTAACCTTCGTCGGCGATGATTCCGGCTCGGTCAATATCCGTGGCATGCAGGGTCCGCGCGTTTCGACCGTCATCGACGGCATCCAGATTCCCTATCTCGATGACACCGCGCGTTCGGACGCCAGCGGCGGCGGGGACGCCTTCTCGTTCGATTCGATCGCGACGATCGACATCGTTCGCGGCGCCGACAGCTCGCGGTCGGGCAGCGGCTCGCTTGGCGGCACGGTCGTGCTCAGGACGCTTGAGCCCGAGGACCTCATCGATCCGGAGAAGGGCTATGGCGGCCGCATCGGCTTCACCTATGACAGCGCCGATAACAGCATGGACGGCGAGGGCGCGTTCGCCATCCAGTCGGGTGGTACGTCGCTTCTGTTCCAGGGCGATATCGCCACGGGTGATGAAATGAAGAACCAGGGCGATGTCGGCGGCTATGGCGCGACCCGCAGCGAGCCGAACCCGGCGACCTTTGACGAGAACAACCTGCTGTTCAAGATTCGCCAGAACATCATGGAAGCCCATACCATCGGCCTGACGGTGGAGCGTTACGACCGCGACAAGGATATCGAGCTGCTGACCGATCAGGGCGCCACCTATGCGCCGGACAACTGGAACGGCACCGAAGACAAACACCGCGACCGCGTCTCGATCGACTACAATTACGACGCCATCGCCGATGACGGTCTGATCGACCAGGCCTTCAGCACCTTCTACTGGCTGAAGAGCGAGCGCGAGAGCGGCACGTCCGGCATCCGCCTGTCGTCGCGCGGCACACCGCCCTACGGCGAATATTCGCGCACGTCCAAGACCGACGAGGAACGCTATGGCTGGTCGGGCTGGGCCGAGAAGAGCGTGGAGACCGGCTCGCTGCTCCATACCTTCACGCTCGGCGGAGACTTCTACTATTCGCAGACCAGCCAGTATTCGAGCGGCGTTGACAATTGCGGCCCCGGCCCGTTCGCCCCGTTCAGCACCTGCAGCTTCCTGCACACCAACCAGGCCGACACGCCTGATGTGAACGGCTATGTTCTGGGCCTCTACGCCCATGACGAGATCGTCTTCGGCGACAGCGGCTTCGCGCTGACGCCCGGCGTGCGCTTCGACTGGTATCAGTATGATCCGCAGGAAACCGCCGGCTACCGCGACAACCCGAATTATAACGGCCTGCCGGAAGGCCAGAGCGACTGGCACATTTCGCCGAAGCTGCTCGCCACCTACGAGCTCAACGACTTCACCCAGCTCTACGGCCAGATTTCGACCGCCTTCCGCGCGCCGACCCCGGGCGAGCTCTATGTCGACTACGGCGCGCCGGGCAGCTATCTCAGGATCGGCAATCCCGATCTCGAGCCGGAAACGAGCTGGGGCGTCGAGCTTGGCGCGAATTTCGGCGATGACGACGATGGCGGCCGGGTTTCTGCCTTCTACAGCCGCTACAAGGATTTCATCGATACCCAGTCGGTCGACCCGACCGATCTCGGTTTTGCCGCCGGCCTCTATCCGCTCGGCATCACTCAGACCGTCAACATCGACAATGTCGAGATCGCCGGTATCGAAGCCAGCTACCAGAAGACGTTCCTCAATGACTGGGACATGCACGCCTCGCTCGCATTCGCCCGCGGCTGGAACATGGATACCAATGACATTCTCGGTTCGGTCGCGCCGCTAAAGGCGGTGATCGGTGGCGGCTACAATGTCGAGACCTGGGGCGCGAACGCCAACTGGATCCTGTCGGCCAAGGTGCCGGATGGCTCCACCGCCGAGTTCAAGGCGCCGGGCTACGGCATCGTCGACGTCACCGCATGGTGGTCGCCGGAGCAGTTCGAGGGCCTGCTGGTCCAGGCCGGCGTCTACAATCTGTTCGACCAGACCTATTACAACGCGCTGGACCTGCAGGACACCACCATGACCCAGCCGGAACGCTTCTACTCCGAGCCCGGTCGGACATTCAAAGTGTCCGTGACGCAGACGTTCTAAGCGGCGTCAGACGTACATGAAGAAGCCGGCCTCCGAGGGGGCCGGCTTCCTGCTTTCGGGAGTTCTTCCCGCCTCGAAAAGACGAGGCAGTAGGACTACTTCTTCAAAATCTCGACGCCCGGCAGAACCTTGCCTTCCATCCATTCCAGGAACGCGCCGCCTGCGGTGGAGACGTAGCTGAAGTCATCCTTGACACCGGCATGGTTGAGCGCGGAGACCGTGTCGCCGCCGCCGGCGACCGAGGTCAGCTTGCCGTCTTTGGTGCGTTCGGCCGCGAACTTTGCGGCGGCAACGGTGGCGGCATCGAAGGGTCCGATCTCGAACGCGCCGAGCGGGCCGTTCCAGACCAGCGTTTCGGCCTTCTCGATCCACTCATTGATGGCCTTGACGGATTGCGGGCCGACATCGAGCATCATCTTGTCGGCGGGGATCGCGTCGATCGCGACGGTCTCGTTTGCGGCATTGGCCTTGAACTCGCCGGCGACGACGCCATCGACCGGCAGCACGATGGCGCAGCCGGTCTTCTCCGCTTTCGCCATGATGGTGCGGGCGGTGTCCGCAAGGTCGTGCTCGCACAGCGACTTGCCGACATCGATGCCCTTGGCCGCGACGAAGGTATTGGCCATGCCGCCGCCGATCACCAGCGCATCGACCTTGTCGATCAGGTTTTCCAGAAGGTCGATCTTGGTGGACACCTTGGCGCCGCCGACGATCGCCACGACGGGATGCTTCGGATTGCCGAGGCCGCTCTCAAGCGCCTCTAGTTCGGCCTGCATGGTGCGCCCGGCATAGGCCGGCATGTGGTGGCCGAGGCCTTCGGTCGAGGCATGGGCGCGGTGGGCGGCGGAAAACGCGTCGTTGACATAGACATCGCCGTTTGCGGCAAGGGCCGCCACGAAATCGGGATCGTTCTTTTCCTCGCCCTTGTGAAAACGGGTGTTTTCCAGAAGCAGGATATCGCCGGCACGCATCGCCGCGATCGCCTTTTCGGCGGGCTCGCCGACGCAGTCATCGGCGAAGGCAACGGCGTGATCGAGCACTTCCTCGACGGCATGCACGATCGGCTTCAGCGACATGTCCGGCACGACCTGGCCCTTGGGACGGCCGAAATGGGCCATCAGAATAACCTTGGCGCCCTTGCCGGAAAGCTCGGTGATCGTCGGCGCGACGCGCTCGATCCGGGTCGTGTCGGTCACCCGGCCGTCGCTGAAGGGCACGTTCAGATCGACGCGCACAAGGACGCGCTTGCCGTTGAGGTCGGGCAGATCGTCGAGGGTCTTGAAGGCTGGCATGGATCGTCCTCTTGAATGTTGTGGCACCCCGGGGAAGAGGCGCGGGTTTGGCTGTGGCGCGTCTCGATGTCTGGCAGCAGACAAGCCACTGAAATCAACGAATGGAGTCCTATTCAAAAACCGCCCGCTCGGCAATGTCGCGGCGATCAAAACCCTATCGCCGGACGCTGCGCCTCAGTCGGCCGAAGAACCGGCTCAGGGCGCGGAGAGGTCCCTCGGGGCGTTCGCTTTGCGCATCGCGCCAGACGCCGATCGAGATGATGTTGTGATCTTCATCGGCATCGCGCACGATCAGCGCCAGCGGACCGAGATGCAGGCGGTCGGCGATGATAGGCTTGCCGCCGAGTTCCTGTTTCATGTAGTCGGCCAGCCGCATCTCCTCGATCTCTGCCGGTATTGCGACGGCCGGGTCGATCACGCGCAGTTCCTTTACGGGGCGGTCGGGCAAAAGCACCTGGGTGCCGAGCAGGGATTCCTCTCCTGCGCTTGCCGCAAGTGCGGGATCGGCGAAAAGCTGGTCGAGCAGATAGGACATGCCGGGGATCACGAACAAATAGAGATAATCGCCCGCCTTCAGGTTGCCGGCATAGAAATAGCGCATGGAAAGCCCGTCGCGCACCACCAGCGAGGGAATAGCCCAGCGCGGTATCGACGCGCCGTCCAGCACCGGCGCGCCCTCGGCAAGGCGGTAGACCAGCAATTCGTGCTTGGCGTTTTCATGGAGGTCGATGTCGACGATCTCCAGCGCCCCGGTTGCTCGCGGCTGAACCAGCTTCAGGAGGCGGGCAAGCGGCGCCAGCGTCCAGCCCTGCAGGATCAGCGATACCAGCACCATGACGAAGACGATGTTGAAGATGAGGCCGGCATTCTCCAGTCCGTAAAGGCTCGGCAGGATGGCGAGCAGGATGGAGGCCGCACCGCGCAGGCCGATCCAGGCGATGAAATTGGTCTCGCGCGGGCGGTAATCGAACTTCCAAAGACAAAGCCAGACGGCAATGGGACGAGCGACGAAAACCAAAAACAGCGCCAGCGCGAAGGCCGGCATGAAAATCTCGGGGAAGTTACGGGGCGTCGCCAGCAGGCCGAGCAGCAGGAACATGATGATCTGCGCGAGCCAGGTCATGCCTTCCTGAAACCGCCTGATGGAGCCGACATAGCGGACGTGGCGGTTGCCGGCGATGAGGCCCGCGACATAAACCGCCATGAAGCCGCTGCCGCCGGCCGCCCCCGTGGCCGAGAAGATCAGGAGCGCCGCCGTCAGCACCAGGATGGGCGCGAGACCGCGATTGAGGCTGAACCTGTTTGCTATCAGCACCGTCAGGCCGCCGCCGACCACGCCGAACAGCAGGCCGAAGCCGATCTCCTGCACGAAATGGAGCAGCATCGGCAGGATTTCCTGAACGCCGGTTTCATTCATCGAGAGAATGGACACCAGCGTCATGGTCAGGAAGATCGCCATTGGGTCGTTGATGCCGGACTCGACTTCCAGTGTTGCGCTCACCCGGTCCATCACCCTGATGCCGCCGATGCGCATCAGGAAAAACACTGCCGCCGCGTCCGTCGAGGCGACGATCGCGCCAAGCAGGAAGCCTTCGAGCAGGGAGAAGCCGAGGATCACGGCAGCCGCCAGCGCCACCAGCCCGGCCGTCGCCACCACGCCCGCCGTTGCAAGCAATAGCGCGGGCGCTGCGCTCGTTTTGAAGGTCTTGAACGATGTGCCGAAGCCGGAATCGAAAAGGATCACGGCAAGCGCCAGCGAGCCGACATAGAAGGTCAGCGCGTCATTGTCGAATTCGATCCCGAAGCCATCGGTCCCCGCCAGCAGACCGACGCCGAGAAACAGGAGCAGCAGGGGCGCGCCGAAACGGAAAGCCAGCGCGCTGGAAAGCGCGGCAAGAAGAACGAGGCCGGAAAACACCAGCACCGCTAGATAAAACGTCGTCAAATTGTGTCCTTCCGGCAGAGCGGCGCGAGGGCGTGGAAACGAGGTTTGGCAAAACCTGCTTTTTTCAACAAAATAGGCTATTTGCGGCATTTTTTAAAGCGTTGCCGCTATTGTCGCCGTTTGATGCCCGCGCGCGGCGGAAACAACCACCCGCAGCTTCTCGGGGCAAGCGGAGGGCGTTGCTTTCAGGCTGAAGCGGCCGCGACACGGAAACTTTTGCCGGCATCATTATTGCCACGCCCGGTGCGTGTGGTAACCAAGAGGCCAATGTTGATATCCGGCGCAATGGCGGCTCCCTCAAACCCGTCCAATCCGTGCTCGCTTCGCCCTGAAGGAGGATTTTCGTGAATTCCAGTCTGACTGAAGCTCAGGCCGAGCCGCATCCGGGCCGGTGGGTGGCGCTGGCCGTCTTGCTTTGCGCCGTGTTCATGAACATGCTCGACGTCACGATCGTCAATGTCGCGCTGCCCTCGATCCAGAAGGGGCTCGAGGCCTCCAATTCCGATATCGAATGGGTGGTCGCGGGTTATGTGCTGGTGTTCGCGCTTGCGCTGCTGCCGTTCGGCAGGCTTGGCGATATCGTCGGCAAGAAGCAGATGTTCATGATCGGCGTGTTCAGCTTCACCATAGGTTCGGCGCTTTGCGGGTTGTCTCATAATATCGAGCTTTTGGTTGCGTCGCGCCTGTTCCAGGGCTTTTCGGCCGCGATGATGACGCCGCAGGTGCTGGCGCTGGCACAGGTGATGTTTCCTCCGCATGAACGCGCGCGGGCCTTCTCCTTCTTCGGCATGATGGCGGGGATCGCGACCGTCAGCGGCCCGATCATTGGCGGGTTGCTGATCGATCATGATGTCTTCGGCCTCGGCTGGCGCGCGATTTTCCTGATCAACCTTCCGATCGGCGTGTTTGCAGTTCTGGCGGGCTGGAAGCTCGTGCCCCATACGGAAAGCCATCCCGGCGGGCGCAACGACTATGCGGGCATCGCGCTGATTGCGGCGGCGATGTTCATGCTGATCTTTCCGTTGGTCGAGGGTCGCAATTTCGGCTGGCCGGCCTGGTGCTTCGCGATGATGGCGGCCGCCATACCGGTGCTGGCGGCATTCGTGTTGTGGGAACGTCGGCAAAACCGCCGCAACCGGCCGCAGCTTCTGGCCTTCGCGCTGATCGCGAACCGCAATTTCATGGTCGGCAGCGTCATGGCGCTGGTGTTTTTCTCCACGATGCCGGGCTTCTTCCTCTGCCTTGCGATTTTCCTGCAGGTCGGCTTCGATTTCGATCCGCTGAAATCGGGGCTTACCACGGTGCCGTTTTCGGTGGGCGTCTTCCTGGCATCCGTTGCCAATGGCCGCTTTGGCAGCGTGGCGCTGAAATTCAGGATGATCTGCGGGCTAGCGCTGCTTTTCGTCGGCATTTTCTGGCTGCGCTCCTATGTGCTGACCATCACTGACACGATCTCGCACTGGGACGTGCTCGGTCCGTTGCTGACGGCGGGGCTAGGGCTCGGCATGTCGATCGCCTCGATCTTCCAGCTCGTGCTGGCCGGCGTGCCCGCCCGCGAGGCGGGGTCGGCCTCCGGCGCGCTGCAGGCCGTTCAGCAGCTCGGCGGCGCGTTCGGCATCGCGATCATCAGCGGGATTTTCTTTTCCAGACTGGCGAGCCTGCTTCCGGCCGGCGGCGACCAGCACCCGGCCTATGTTCATGCCTTTGCCGGCGCGGTGGTCTTCAATCTGGTTGCCTATGTGATCGTGGCCGTGCTCGCGACGATGCTGCCTGCCCACAAGGCCGCAAGCGGCCCGGGCAAGGCCGAGCCGCATATCGCCTGATGACTTTATCGCGATGGGCGGAGCTGTCCGGTTCGCCCGGCTTGCTCAAGGGACGATGAGCGTGCCCGCGCCGCCCTTGGTGAGGATTTCGAGCAGGACCGAGTGCTTGACCTTACCGTTCAGGATGACAACGCCCTCGACGCCGGCCTCGATCGCCTCGATACAGGTCTCGACCTTGGGGATCATGCCGCCCGAAACCGTGCCGTCGAGGATCAGGCTGCGGGCCTCGGCAACAGACAGTTCCTTGATCAGCTCGCCATTTTTGTCGAGTACGCCGGGGACATCGGTCAGGAACAGCAGGCGTGTTGCGCGCAGCGCGCCGGCAATCGCGCCGGCGAAGGTATCGGCGTTGATATTGTAGGTCTCGCCGGAACGTCCCGGCGCCACCGGCGCGATCACCGGGATCATCTCGGATTTCGCCAGCAGGTCGAGCAGGGTGGTATCCACGGTCACGACCTCGCCGACAAAGCCGAGGTCGAGCACGCGCTCGATGTTGGAATCGGGGTCGACAACTGTCTTCTTGGCCTTTTCGGCAAACACCATGTTGCCGTCCTTGCCGCAGAGCCCGATCGCCCATTCGCCGGTCTGGTTGATCAGCGCGACGATCTCCTTGTTGATCGAGCCCGCAAGCACCATCTCGACGATTTCGACGGTGGCCTGATCGGTGACCCGTAGCCCGCCCTCGAACTTCGATTCAATGCCCATGCGCTTCAGCATGCCGCCGATCTGCGGCCCGCCGCCGTGAACCACGATCGGATTGACGCCCGATTGCTTCAGGAGCGCGATATCGCTGGCGAAGGCCTGGCCAAGCTCGCTGTCGCCCATGGCGTGGCCGCCATATTTCACGACGATCGTCTTGTTCTCGTATTTCTGCATATAGGGCAGGGCCTGGACCAGAAGCCGCGCCTGCTGTTCGCTTTCCGACAGTGACATGAAGTTTCCCGCTGCAATTTGCTCAGCGGCCTTTTAGCGCAAACTCGCGGTCTGGGAAACTCCTCCCGCGTCTTTCCGGACAATGCGGTCTCCACTGGAATACCCGGTTTCCGCCGCGAATTCGACATGCATAGAGGGAATATACAGGGTTCGCTCAATCAGGAGCGGAGCTTCGCGGTCCCGTCGATTGAATCGCGGTGACCAGGTTTCGGGCAAGATCGCCTCATCCCGACCGGATGCATGATCAGAATGTTCGGCGGAAAGCACCAACCCCGGTGTCAATTCGGCCGCCCTTCGGGGCGGCCTTTTTCGCACGATCACATGTTGATCGTTTCGATGATCGCCTGGCGCAGTTCATCGAGCCCGTCATGTTTTTCCGACGAGGTCGCGAGAATCGCGGGGAAGGCGGCCGGGCGCTTGCGGATTTTTTCCGCGGTGGCGGTCAGAAGCTTGGCGACCGCCGGCGGCTTGATCTTGTCGCTCTTGGTCAGAACGATCTGGTAGGAGACGGCGGCCTTGTCGAGCAGGTCGAGCACATCCTCGTCATTCTTCTTGATGCCGTGGCGGGCGTCGATCAGCACATAGACACGCTTCAGCGTGGCGCGGCCGCGCAGATAGTCGAACACGAGCTTGGTCCACTGGTCCACCTGGGCCTTGGGCGCCTGGGCATAGCCGTAGCCGGGCATATCCACCAGCGCCATTGGCGGCAGGTCCTCGCCCTCGCCGGAATAGCCGTCGGGAACGAAATAGTTGAGTTCCTGGGTGCGGCCCGGCGTGTTGGAGGTGCGCGCCAGCCCCTTCTGGGTGAGCAGCGCGTTGATCAGCGAGGACTTGCCGACATTGGACCGACCCGCAAACGCCACTTCTGCCGGACCTTCCGGCGGCAGGAATTTCATCGACGGCACGCCGCGGATGAAAATCCACGGGCGGGCGAAAAGCGCTGCATCCTGGGCGATCTGCTGGGTCATATCCCGATCCTTACCATGAAGAAAACGCCCGGCAAGGGTGCCGGGCGTGTTTTCCTTAAGGCGTTTGCCGCCATTTGAGCCCTCTCCGGGAGGGGCGAACTGGCCTGACCTATTCCGAAGCCGGCTTCTTCTTGCGGAAGATGCCCTTCAGATTGTCGAACAGCTCGATCTTGACGCCGTGGCGCTTCATGATGATCGACTGCTGCAGGATCGACAGCGAGTTGTTCCAGGCATAGTAGATCACCAGACCGGCCGGGAATTTCGCCAGCATGAAGGTGAACACGACCGGCATCCAGTTGAAGATCATCGCCTGGGTCTTGTCGGGCGGCGTCGGGTTCATGCGCATCTGCATCCACATGGTGATGCCCATGATGATCGGCCATGCGCCAATCATCAGCACCGCCGGAACCGCGAAGGGCAGCAGACCGAACAGGTTGAAGATACTGGTCGGATCAGGCGCGGAAAGGTCCTGAATCCAGCCGAAGAACGGCGCATGGCGCATTTCGATGGTGACGTAGAGCACCTTGTAGAGCGCGAAGAAGATCGGGATCTGGATCAGCATCGGCCAGCAGCCGGCGACCGGATTGATCTTCTCCTTCTTGTAGAGCTCCATCATCGCCTTCTGCAGGCCCATGCGGTCGTCGCCGTACTGCTCCTTCAACTCGGTCATCTTCGGCTGCACGCGCTTCATGTTGGCCATGGAGGCGTACTGCTTGGAGGCGAGCGGGAAGAAGATCAGCTTGATGATGACGGTCGTGATCAGGATCGCCACGCCGAAATTGCCGACCTGGTGATAGATGAAGTCCATCAGCTGGAACAGCGGCTTGGTGATGAACCACAGCCAGCCCCAGTCGATCATCCGGTCGAAAAGCCGGATGTTGAACTGGTTCTCGTAGGCCGTCAGCGTGTTGGTTTCCTTGGCGCCGGCAAACACCATGGTCTTCAGGTCGGCCGACTGTCCGGGCGCAATCGTCAGCGCGGCGTTGTCGGAATAATCCGCCTGATAGCGCGCGCGGCCATCGGTGAAATGCGAGAACCGTGCATCGTAATTGACGTTGGCCTGCGGAATGACGGCGGTGCCCCAGTATTTGTCGGTCACGCCGAACCAGCCGCCGGTCGCGCCGTCAAAGCTCTGGTTTTCCTTGTCGACGGATTTGTAGGTTTCCAGCGTCACGCCGGCATCGTCGCCGAACACGCCGAGGAAGCCTTCGTGCAGAACCCATGCGGACGGCTCGTCCGGCAGGCTGAAGCGGGTGATGCGGCCATAGGGCGTCACCGAGGCCTGCTTTTCGGAATTGTTGGTGACCTTGTCGTCGACGGTGATCATGTATTTGTCGTCGATCGAGAAGGTCCGGGTGAACTTGATGCCGGCATCATTGGTGTAGGAAATCACCACCGGGGTCGACGGCGTCAGTTCGGTGCCCTTTTCGAGCGTCCAGACCGTCTGCGGGCCCGGAACCGTGCCGGAATTGTCGCCCTGCACGAAGCCGAGTTCGGCGAAATAGCCGTTCTGGGTGTCGGCCGGCGAGAACAGCGTCACGATCGGGCTCGTGGGGTCAACCGTGACGTGGTAATCCTTGAGCTTAATATCGTCGATCCTGGCGCCGGCCAGATTGATCGAGCCCTCGAGCGAAGGCGTTTCGATCTTGACGCGCGGCGCGGAGGCCTGCTGCGCGCCGGACTGGGAAAATACCGCATCGCCGTTTGCCCCGGCCTGGCCGGAGACGGCGGGCGTCGTGGTCGCGCCGTCCGGCGTGACGGTCTGTTCCTGCGTCTGCTGCTGCAGGGCGGCCTGTTCCTGGGCCTGACGCTGCGCCTCCATGCGCGGACCCATGAAAAAGAACTGCCAGGCGAGGACGATCAGGACCGTCAGGCCGATCGCGATCATAGAATTGCGGTTATTTTCCATCTTTAGTTCCTGGTGCGGAAGCCTTTCGGCTCCGTCGGATTTGAGGCGGGTTCGAGATCCGCGATTCCAGCGTATCGACAAGCCGCGCAAATGGCGCATCAAGCACCTCGCTGCGGCCCACGATGACATAATCGCAACCGGGCTGCATTGCAAACGCTGCCTTGAGTCGAACCGCCTCTTTCAGGCGGCGGCGAATGCGGTTGCGCGCGACGGCATTGCCCTGCCGTTTTGTAACAGTAAAACCGACGCGAGGCCCCGTTTGGGGTTCGCGTCGGTCGAGAACTTCAAGCAGAAAAAGGGGCCCCTTGCGCCGCTCGCCCTTTTGTACGGCGAGAAACTGTGGACGGGTCTTCAGCCGTCCGACTTCGGCCTTTTTATCGGGCCCGGACATAAGGGCGAAACGCCCTTACGCCGAAAGACGCTTGCGGCCGCGGGCGCGGCGTGCATTGAGGACCTTGCGGCCACCCTTTGTTGCCATGCGCGAGCGGAAGCCGTGGCGGCGCTTGCGAACGAGTTTGGAAGGCTGATAGGTACGCTTGGTAGACATTTGTTTTAATACCGCGGTGTGCGGCCCTTCTTGAAAACCGGCCGAAACCGGTTAAGCGTGTGGTTGATGTTCGTTCGCTCCGCAAAAAATCCGGGTGCAGAGCCGAAACTGCGCGGCTTATAAGGGAAACCGCCGCGAATTGTCAATCGCGCGACTGAGAAGTCGCCGGCGGGGCGGCTAATGTGTCTGGAGTCGCCCGGCGGTTTTGCATTTGTTGCGTTCGGGCATAATATCGCGGCAGGTTGAAACGGAGAAAGCGGATGCGGTCTGAAAACCGCCCCCGGGAGACGGACAGTGCAGGTCGCCGCGTCAGCGCCGACGGCGTCGCGATGCCGCGTTTTCTCTCCGGCCTTTCCGGGCGCATCCTGTTGCTGACGGTCGCCATCATCATGTTTGCCGAAATCGTGTTCTTCGTGCCGGCGGTCGCCACCATGCGCCTGCGCTGGCTTGACGACCGGCTGAACACCGCCGCCGCCGCGGTCACCGTCATCGATGGGCTGCAGCCGCTGTCGCTGCCGCGCGCGCTTCAGGACGAGACACTGATGGCGACGGGCACCAAGGCGATCGTGCTCAGGAAGGACGGCATGTCGCAATTGCTGGCGGTGACCGATATGCCGCCTGAGATCAGCCGCAGCTACGATCTGACCGATGTCGGCCCGGTGGAGGCGGTGGTCGATGCCTTCGACGAGCTTCTGTTCGGCGGCGATCGGGCGATCCGCATTCTCGGCAATATCGGTGATACCGATGCGATCATCGAACTGGTGATCTCCGACGACGAATTGCGCCACGCGCTTTTGATCTATGCGCGCAATATCTTCGCGCTCAGCATTCTGCTGTCCTCCGTCACCGCGATGCTGATCTTCTTCCGGCTGAATTCGATGCTGGTGCGCCCGCTCAGGCGCCAGATTGCCAATATGCAGGCGTTTTCCGAACATCCCGAACTGCCGGAGAGCGTATTCCGCCCGAGCGCCGAACCCGATGAACTGGGTATTGCCGGCCGTCATCTGGCCACCATGCAGAGCGAATTGCAGAAGACCCTGCGCCAGCAGAAGCGGCTTGCAGAGCTCGGTCTGGCCGTGTCCAAGATCAACCACGACATGCGCAATATCCTGTCCGCTGCCCAATTGATGTCGGACCGCATTGCCGGGATCGACGATCCGGTGGTCAAACGGGTCGCGCCGAAACTCTTGCGCGCGATCGACCGGGCGGCGCTCTATTCGCGTTCCGTGCTGAGCTATGGCCAGGTTTCCGAGGCCGAGCCGAAGCGGCGGATGATAGACGTTCAGTCGCTGGTCAACGACGTTCACGACTATCTCGAACTCTCAGCCGATCCCTCGATCGAATGGATCAACCGGGTGCCGGAAGGGCTGAAGATCGACGCCGACCCCGAGCAGCTGTTTCGGGTGATCTTCAATCTCTGCCGCAACAGCGTCGAGGCGCTCGGCCAGCAGGCCAAGGCCGAATCGGTCAACTGTCTGACGGTTTCGGCTCAGCGCCACGGCAGCGTGGTGTCGCTGACGATCGACGATACCGGGCCCGGCATGCCGCAGAAGGCGCGCGAGAACCTGTTCGCCGCTTTCCGCGGCTCCGCCCGCAGCGGCGGCACGGGGCTTGGCCTTGCTATCGCCCGCGAACTGGTGCTCGCCCATGGCGGCACGATCGGGCTTGTGGAAAAGGCAGGCCAGGGCACGCTGTTCCGCATCGAAATTCCCGACCGCCCGGTGATGCTGGAAAGCTGGCGCGAGGAGAGCGAAGCCGGCAGCTAAGGGCTTCGCGCCCGCCGCCTGCTTTGATGTTTCAGGAAAATGACAACAATTTTCCGAAATCCGCTTGCATTCCAAATCGCAAGGTTCTAGAAGCCGTTTCGCACGCCGCAGACAGATGCGGCGACCGCAAAAGGCAAGCGCTCGTAGCTCAGCTGGATAGAGCACCAGACTACGAATCTGGGGGTCGGGAGTTCGAATCTTCCCGAGCGCGCCATTTCCATTATTTTACACAATGAAATCAATCGTTTACGGCGCATTGTGCCCCACGTCAGAACCATGTGTGGGGCACTTCGAGGCGGTGCATGGCGTCGAGCGCCAGTTTCCAGCGTTCCACGCGGCGGGTGTAGGTCTCGCTGGTCTTGGCCTCGGTGTGACCGAGGATTGCCATCATGGCGTATTGGCTGATGCCGCTCTCGGCAAGCAGTTCTGAAAGTCCCTTGCGGACGCCGTGGGCCGATCTGTTCTCAAGGCCTGCATCCCGGCACCACCTGATAAACATGGCCGACATGCTGCCGCCGCTGGCGAAGGGCTTGCCGCCGCGTCCGAGGACATAGGTTGCGCCCTGCACCTTGGCGGCGCGGGTGGCGGCCTTCAGCGGCGGCAGCAACGGGATGGATACCTCGCTGGAGCCTTTCTTCAGCGGCTGCCAGCGCAGCGCCTCGACGCCGTCGATCGTACATTCATGCACGCGGCCGAGGATCGTCAGGTCCTCGACGCGGCAGCCGGTCCATAGCAGGACGGAAAGCGCTATATGCGCCTTGCTGCCCGGCTTGTGACAGGCGAAATAGCGGTCGAGATCGGCGCGCTTCCATGGGATCGCGCCGGTTCCCTTCTTGTAAGTCTTTTCGATGCCGCGCGCCGGGTTCTGGCTGATCAGCTTGCGTTTGATGGCCCAGTCATACATGACGGCGACGGCCTCGATGAAGGCATGCGCCTGGGCGGGCGTTGCGGCCATATCATCCTGCATGGCGATCAGGCGTTCCTGCGGGATCAGCATCACCTTGTCCGGCGCAGCCAGCAGGCGGGCAAGCAGGTTCTTTTTCTTCTTCAGCGTCTTATGGCTGGCCGTGCCGGCCGCCACGCGCTTTTCGAGGTGCTCAAGGTAGAGATTAACCAGCCATGCGATCGATCGCGGCTTGGCATAGTCTGACGCCTGGCGCAGAGGCTCCGGCTTTTCGCCGCAACGCGCGGCAAGGTATTGCCGATGGAAATCGGGATCGTCCGGCCCGCAGGAGAGCGTGATCTTGACCGCGCGCTTTCCTTCCGGGCGGACCCGCCAGCGGATCGCGCCGGAGGGCAGGACCTCGCGCATCAGCCCCTTCAGACGAATTTTCATGCAAGCCTCTACCATTGTTCGAGGCCTTCATCCTTTGGCGGCGGGGCCTTGCGCTCAACGCCGGCGAAGTGGATTTCATACTGTCCACCGGTAATGCACAGCCTTTCCACAGCCAGCCCCTCCGCCTGCACGGCGCGGAGCGCCTTGCGCAAAGCGGCCTCGCTGGCGCGGGTCTGGCGTGGGGCTGAGGCTTGTTCCGGCATGGCTGCGTTACACCCGCATCAGCATGATGACGATCAGGTCGTCGGCGTGGCCGTCGGGGCTGGTAAGCCTGATCTGTCCGGCGCCTGCGCCTGTGTGGATGGCGATGCGGGCGCCGGGCATATGATCCAGCGCACCCGCGAGGTATTGCTGTTTGACGCCGATGCGGGCTTCGATCTCGCCATCGATCTCGAGGTCCTCGCTGGCGTCCCCGGCTTCGCGGTCTGCGGCCTCGATCGTCAGCAGGCCTTCGGCGAAGGTGAGGACTGTGGCCTGGCTCATGGCAGTGAGCACCAGGCCGACGCGCTTGGATGCCTCCAGCAGCTTCTTGCGCTCGACCGTGATCGTGTCTTCAAGGCCGGCGGCGATCAGGCGTGGATACTCCGGATAGGTCGCCTCGACCAGCTTCGCCGTGATCGTGCGATTGCCGATCTCGGCAGAGATGCGGCGATCGTCTATCCTTAGCGATATTGTTCCGGTCTCCGGCAGCGCCTTTGCAAGGATGCCGACCATCTTGTCGGAGATGATGATGCCGGGCAGATCGGCCGGGCTGTCGAAGGAATCGATCACGCGCACCGTCAACAGGTGGCCGTTCGACGCTACCAGCGCAATATCATCCGCGCGGCGGTGAAGATGGACGCCTTTCAGATAGACGCGATCCTCTTTCTGGCCCGCCATGGCAAAAGCCGTTTCAACGAGCGCCTGGCGGAAGGGCTGGGCGTCGACGGTGATGGGCTTGGCGGTCATCTCCGGCAGGGTCGGGAAGTCCTCGGCCGGGAGGACAGGCAGGCGGAATTTCGAGCGGCCGGATTTGACCGTGACATCCTGCAGGGCGTTGGCCTTGGCGTCCGCATTGGCGATGGTGATCGCGCCGTCGGGCAGGCTCTTGACGATCGACAGCAGCATGGCGGCCGAGACCGTAAAGGGCTCGAAGCCTTCCGCCGCATCGGCCGCGAAGCTGACGGTGATCTCGATATCCAGATCCGTTGCGCGGAGCGTGAGCCTGTCCGGATCGTCCGCCCGCTCAAACAGGACATTGGCGAGGATCGGGATGGTGTTGCGGCGCTCGACCGCGCTGTTGGCCGTTTCGAGCGCAGAGAGCAGCGCGGATTTTTCAGCGGTGAACATGGACGGGCTCCTGACGCAGGGCTTCGAGCTTTAACTGGGTTGACGGCGCCAGCAGGCGGACTTCGGGCGCGAGCTCGCGCAGAAATGTGAGGGCATCCTCGGCCTGACCGCGCGCGATCAGATTGGCGAGATGCTCGACATCTTCACGCGAAGCGTTGAAGCATCCGAGATCGCGCTGGTTGACCTCTTTGCGGATATCGTCGTCGCTCAGGGCGTCGATCACGTCGCTGCGATCGATCGCGACTTCAAGTTTGATTGTATCGCTCATCGCTCAATCCTCGCCTTCAGGTGCGGGGATCATGCCGAGCGCGATCATGTAGGTGTCGAGCACGGCTTCCTCTTCCATGCGCTCGCTCTCGTCGAGCTTGCGCAGCGCGATGATCTTGCGCAGGGCCTTCGTGTCGAAGCCCGTGCCCTTGGCCTCGGCGTAGACATCCTTGATGTCGTCGGCGATGGTCTTCTTTTCCTCTTCCAGCCGCTCGATCCGTTCGATGATCGAACGCAACTGGTCGCGGGCAATGCCATGTGCATCTGTCATGTCGGTTCTCCTCAGAAGGGAATGTCGTCGTCGAGATTTTCGCGGGACGGAAGGTCGCGGCCCGGCTCACGCGTGGTTTCGCGGCCGTAATCGTCGGGATCGGTCGCGGGCGGCGGGCGGTTTGAGCCCGTACTGTCGAGCATGGTGAGGACGGCGTTGAAGCCGTTCAGCACGACCTCTGTCGTGTAGCGGTCCTGACCGTCATTGCCCTGGTATTTGCGGGTGGAAAGCTGGCCCTCGATATAGAGCTTCGCGCCCTTCTTCAGGTATTGCTCGGCGATCTTCGCCAAGGCTTCCGAAAAGATGACGACGCGGTGCCATTCGGTGCGCTCCTTGCGCTCGCCGGTGGCGCGATCGCGCCAGCTTTCCGATGTGGCGATCGACAGGCTGGCGATCTTGCGGCCATCCTGCATTGTGCGGATATCCGGATCGCGGCCGAGATTGCCGATCAGGATGACCTTGTTGACGGAACCTGCCATCTCGTCTTCCTCACACTCTGGCCGCGCGGGGCTGCTGACCGGCGAAGATCGGCAGGAGGCGGCACATGTCGTTGAATTTTTCCTCGGCCTTCATTGGCGGCCAGGGCTTGATTGCGCCGCGCGTTTTCGGCGGCCTTGAAGGCGGCAGGGTGCGGGCGGCGGCGGGGCCGAACAGGGCTTCCACCTCGGCGCGCAGCATGCGGTTGTCCATGTCGTGCACGGCGGCATGGCGGGCATTGGTCCAGTGCTCGGGCGGGGGCAGGCCTGCGGCGTGGCAGATCGCGCGATCCCAGCCGGCCTTGATGCGCGCAGTCGCGAGCATGAAGTGGTTCGCCGCCTCGGCGCTTTCCGTGCGGATGGTGGCGGCGATCAGTTGCTGGGCCGGGCGCGTCCAGTCGCCGATGAGGTGCTCATGGGCATCATGAATGAGGAACAGCGCCGCGGTGAAATGATCCGCGCCCTCATTCAACAGCGCGTCGGCGCCCATGACGGAATGCTGGGCGACCGAATAGGCCGGGCCGGGCGCCGTGCCATTGAAACGGGCGATCTTCGAAAGGCCTTGCGCGATCCGGTCAAAGAAAATCTCGGCGGGGTTTGGTGCCGCAAGGTCCATCAGCGTGCCGTTGGCGCGAAAGGCCTGGACGGGGTATTCGGTGAGGCGGGGGATCATTCCGGCACCTCGCCGACTTCGACCAGGACGGGCGGGTGCACAGTGCCGAGAATGCGCAGCACGACCGGCGCGCCGGCGGCGATGCGTTCAAGCTCGGCCGGGTCCGGCATCCATGCCGTTTCCATGACCGGCGTGCCCGGGCCGTTGACGGTGTCGTGCACCGTCGTATCGCGCACGGCAAGGCCGATATAGCCCTGGCTTTTGCCGATCACGCGGTTGTGGAATTTGATCACTCCGGGGATCATGCGTCACACTCCTGTGCTGGCCGCGATCGCTGCATCGTAGGCGGCGAGCTGGTGGGCGGCGGTGATGATGAGGATGGCGAGGCCTGCGAGGATGGCGGGCCACAAAGCCCGGCGCATGGCGGCGCAATCGGCCTCGGTGAGCGGGTGGCGGGCGGTCATGCGATCACCTGCCTTTCGTCGTCACAAACGTGACCCCAGCGGATCACGGCGGACGGCTGCATAGGAAAGGTGACCAGAGATATTTCCCAAAGGTCTATCTCCAGCAGGCTTCGCGTTGCAGATGCGCCCGTCACCTCGCCACGGACGGTCCGGTAGCCAATGGAAAGGCCATTCAGAAGCCCTCTTTTCAGCATCGCGCGGGCTTCCCACTCTGCGGGCGCTTCGCGGGACAGGGAGCCCTCGACGTAAAGGCCGCATTCATCCTCGCGGATCGCGGACCATCTTCCGATAATCTTGCGCGGATCGTGCTGAAGCAGCATGGGAACGCTGGACAAGCCCTTGAGCCGAAGCGTCTTCGCAAACGCGCCACGGGCAACGATGTCGCCGCCGCGATCGATCACGCCAAATCGGCAGGCGTAGCCGGAAAGACGATCGCTCATGCCGCACCGCCTTCGCCTTTCAGGCGGGCGCGGGCGTCGTCGGAGAGGGGGAGGAAGGCGGCTTGCCAGTCGCCCTTGATCCATGCGCTGATCGCGCCCTTGATGACGGGGGCGTCTAGGCCTGCGGTGAGCAGGGCGGCGACGAAGGCTTCCATGGCGCAGGGGCGGCCGTCTTGAGGAACGATCGCCAGAAGACCTTGCCGAATGGCGACTTTCGCGCCCGCCTGAAAGCACTCAATTGCAAGATAGGACGAAGACGAGCCGTCAATCGTATCTGCCCTGCTGTCCATAGCGTCAATCATCTCTTCGCTCATGGGCAGGTCTGGCATTTCGTAGGGTGCCATTAAGTCGCGCCGGTTCATGTCGCGTCTCCCTTTCTTGCGGGATGGACTCCTTTCCCGGCCAAAACTAAGGTTGAGGGGCCGGGTGCGGTGGTGTTGAAAAAGGGGTGGCTATGTCGAAAGATGACGAGTGGGAAAATCTCGACTACAAGAACGGGACGCAGATTGTCGGTGCGCTCCTGAACCTGCAGATTGCCGTTGGCCGGCTTCTGGCCACGCATCCCGATCGCGAAGCTATTCTTGAGGATATGGAGGAGCATGTTGGCATCCTCGCCGAAGATCTTGAGGCGCACAGGGCGGCAGGCCGCGCGGATATGGCGAAGCTGTTTCACGATCTTCACGCCGGCGCGCAGGAAAACTACCATGACCTGATCGGCACGGTCGGGATGCATGAACCCGATCATTGATCCGCCCCCGCCTTGAGACGGATGCCGCGAAATCTATTGGTTTCGGAACGGCGGGCGAATATTCCCTTGTCCCAAAGCGCCCGCGAGATCTGTCGGCGAAACTCGCTGATGTTCAGCGGCGTCTCTCCAGCCTTCTTGGCGTACCAGAGGTAGGCGGTATAAAGATCGCCCGGCGACAGTTCGTCGGATTGGTCGCTTGTCGTCTCGATGCTGTCGAGCAAGCGCTGAAGCGGGGACGCCATTGACCTTTTCCGCCGCGCCGATCTGCGCTTCAGAAGTTCTGTGACGATGAAAATCGGCCCCAAGACCATGGACTGGGCAGCAATCGCGGTTTCCGCGTCGGTGCAGAGTGCGACCACAAAACCACCAAGGGCCGTGGCTCCAGCGCCGACCGCGAAGGCATGCGGGTTGTCGCCGAAACGTCTCGTCAGTCTTGCGGACATCATCTCTTCCTTCCCGTGGGGTGATGCCGCCGCGCGGGTGGGGAACGGGCCTGCGCGGCGGCGGGGTGCGGGCCGGACGGTTGGCCTGCTGGGAAGAATGTTGCATTACGTGCAACTGTCTGTCAACTTTTAAATTGCATATCATGCAACTCGTTGAATGGTCTGCCGTGCGTATTGCTTGCTTGCGGTGCAAAAAAAAGCCCGCGTGAGGCGGGCTTTTCAGAGACGGGCATCCGAAGAAATAGGTTAGCTATCCGTCTTTGCGGCTTCTTCCTTGGTCGCCAGATAGTGCTCTATTCGGGCGAGGCTCTCGGCGTTGTCCTTTGCCCATCCGAGTAACGCTGCCAAGCCGAAGGCCAGAATTGCGCTGCAGAAAAGCACAGCCGCCATTGTGAGTTGAATGTCGGATGGTGCGGCGATCGCGACCAGAGCTGACAGGCAAAGCCACAGAGCTCCGATGATGTAAAGAAAAACTCTCACGGTTACCTCACCAATTACAAGCGTCGCGCAGCGGTTTGATCACTTCATTGAGGCCAGAAATATCATATTCGGCGAGGACTGAATTCTGTCCGTAGGGCGTGAATTGCAACAGGAGCCTGTCGGCTTCGAGCATTCTTTTTATGAAGGGGATCGCGCGGTCTCCGCGCCAAAGCCCGAGCGCTTCATTGCTGGTTGATGCGTCCATGTCGATCTTGTCAGCCGGCTCATCGTCAAGCCGGTATGTGACCTCACCATAATTACTGTAATCGCTCGATGCCAAATGGCAGTCGGTGCTGACGTAGAATGAGGTTACATTGTCCATGCAACGAACGATGATGGTCGCCGGACTGTTACTGTATCGACCGCAGTATATATCCTCTTTAGAGTCGTTCTGGATAAACACATTGGTCATATCGGTTAGCTTCGATGTCTCGCTTCGAACGCGCCATGCAGAACCGTCGGCCTTGGCGATGTTTACCGAAGGCGACCGGCCGCTCGCCTTGTCGTAGCAACTGAGGCGATCAAGGTTATTGCTGATAGCGGCACATGCCTGGATGTCGGCTTCTTCTGCACTTGCCGGTAGGATCGTGAGCGCAACAGCAACGCTCGACAGACCTAACAAGGATAATCGCATTTTCCCCTCCAAATTCATGCAACCTTGAAGTGGTAACCCACAGGCGAGGGGAAGGCAATCATATCAGCGGCGATAGCGTTGTACGCGATCGAGGCGGAGTAATGTGAGGCGAAGGTTAGCCGTCCGTGCCAGTTGGCTTGTCGTTGAACAGGATCTTCAGCATGTCGAGGGCCTGCTGGCGCTGTTCCTCGCTTCGGTCCCGGAACATGCGGGTGATCCAGTCGTCGTCCGGGTGGCGAAACAGTGATGAGATGTCATCGAGTTGGAAAAGGCCCGCCAGAGCTTCAAGGTAGTCATACTTCGGGATGGTGCCGCCCCACCAACGGGACACGAGGCCCTTATCCACGCCAAGCTCGCGGACGATATCCTTCTGTCGCATGTTTCGATGCGCTGCCCACTCGACGATGTAGTGGACGCGTTTGGGCGTTTTATCCGCGTGAATTCTGACCGGGTTGCTCATTGCGCAACTGTACAAAATCCGTCTCCGATCATCGTTATGACGCCATGCAACTTTTTCTCTTGGCAAATGTTGCAAGATATGCAACCTTTGCCGCATGGGACAGGTTAGCGAAATCGCGAAGTATCGCGCTGAGAATGGCGGAATGAGCCAAGACGCGTTTGGCCGCCTATTCGATCCGCCGGTTGATAAATCGACGGTTCATCGGTGGGAGCGCGGCAGGTTGTCGGTTCGCCGCGCAATCGATGTGGAACGCATCACAGGCATTCCGCGCTGGCGCCTGTTGCCCGACATCTTCCAGCCATCGGAGCCCGCCCAATGACCCGGTTTGTTCTGATCATCATGGCCGGTCTGGCGGTTGCCGCGTTTTCGGCGATGCCGCCGATCGTGGGGCTTTGCGTGGGGTCGTTCGCGGCCTGGACGCTGTTCCTGATCGGCGAGGGCTGCGCCCTGCACGGCGAGGACCTGGCCGACGACCTGAAAGACGAGTGGGAGGATTATTGATGACGCGTTCATTTTCCACTTTCCTTGAGGATCTTGGTTTTCCGGCCGCGTGCTGCCGTTTCGGTGAAGTCCTTCACCATGGCTATGGCCCGGGCGATGGCGGGTTCTGCCTCATAGGTGAGGGCCTCATGCGAGAAATCCGGCCCATCCTTGATCTTGGCGATCACCTTGCGCTCGACGGCGGCGATATCGTGCTCCGTCAGACGCTTCTTCCGGGCGGCGGTCGTGATCTCTCCATAGAGATCGAGGGTCATGACGTTGACCAGAAGCTGCGTGAGCTCATGCGGGGTTTTCGGGTGCATCCGAGGTTCCTTTCCGTGCTGCTTTCCATGGGCTGCGATGCCGCCATTCGCGTGGAGGCTGCATGACCCGGGACTATCCGACAATTCCGTCGCAACGTCGAATCGACCTTCCGCGCATCGGGCGCTCCTCCTCCCCGCCCGTGGGAAATGCGCGGTTGCGGCCCGGCCTGTTCGTTCCTGCCAGACAGGCCGGGCGGGATTGCTGTTCATGGTCGTGTTCTCCGTCTTCCTATTGCGTGACGGTAGGCCCGCGCGCGGGGCGGATCACCGCAGAATTTTTCGAAAAATCTTCCTTGCATTTTCCGGAGGCTCGCCATGCGCGTGATCACTGAAGACGACGGGCGCGCGCTGAAGGCCGCATCGCGGCGCGCGGTGCGGGCGGCAGGCGGCGGCGAGGCGCTTTCGCTGGTCTCGCGGGTCTCGGCCGCGCAGCTTTCCAAATACGGGCTTGCCGGCGACGAGCATGCCGAGACCTTCATGCCGCTCGACGTGGCGCTTGAGGCCGACCGCGAGGCGGGCGCGCCGATCATCGCCGCCGCCCTTGCGGCCGCGCAGGGGTTCCGGCTGGTCTCGGCCGATGGCGAGGATCATGCGCATGATCTCGATTACCGCGACGTGACCACGGTGAGCGTTGCCTTTGCCGGGTTTCAGACCCGGATGCATGAGGCGCTTTCCGACGACGGCAAGGTGGACGAGGCGGAACGGCGCGCGATCATGCGCGATTTCGACAAGCTGATGCGGGCGCTGTTTCATGTGATGGGGCGGGTGTGATGGCGGGGCTTAATTCCTGGCTGGTTGCGCATGGACCCGACACGACCGTCGACATGCTGGCGCGCCTGACGATCGAGAGCGGTCGCGACTGGCGCTCGCCGGAGCGGCTGCGGATACCGGCGCCGGCGCGGCGATCGGGGGCGCTCTATAGCGAGGCCGGATTGAACGAAGCCTGCAAGCTGACCGAGGTTTGCGGCTTCAGCATGTGCCATGTGTGCGGGGGCAATGACATCTATGACGCGCCGTTTACCTGCGGGGATGCGTCATGAAGTGGACCCCTGAAAAGCTCCAGGAAGCGGCCGCGATGAAGCGGGACGGCTGCACCTATGGCGATATCGCCGCACATTACCGGGTTTCGCGGTCATCCGTGCTCGGGATCGCCAATCGCAACCGCGATCTGTTTCCCAAGGAAGACGAGAGCGAACGGGCTGCGCGCTATGAGCAGCGGCGTGGGGCTGAGACCGCGCCGGAAACGACCGCCGCGCCGCGCTTTCAATGGACGGATGCGCTGCGGGCCGATGCGGCGCGGCTTTATGCCGAGGGGCGAAACGCCCGGCAGATCAGCGAGGCGATGGGGTGTTGCTATTCGAGCGCGACGAAGATGATCGCGGCGAACCCCGCTCTGTTTCCGAAGAAGAAGCGGGTTGTCGCGGCGAAGGCTGCCAAGGCGGTGAAGCCTTCGGCGCGGATGGCAGACCTGGCGCTGCCGGGGCGGCCGGATGGTTCCGCCGCCAAGCCGCGCGCGGTGGAAGTTGACCTTTCGCAGTTCTCGATCGCCGGGGTTACCCCGAAAACCATACTGACGGTCGGCGCAGGCGAATGCCGGTTTCCGCTTTCGCCAGCCGATGCCGCCGGCGGGCCGGATATGCCGGTCTGCGGCGCGCCGGTGCGGGCGGGCGCGAGCTGGTGCCCGACGCATTGCCGGGACGTGTTTGTCGAGCGGGAGGAAGCGGCATGACCTTCGACGAGGACGATATCACCCGGTTCATGGGCTATGTCGAAAAGCTGCCCAATGGCTGCTGGTTCTGGACCGGGGCGCGCTCGCGCGGGAAGGGGAACCGCAAATGGTACGGGTCTTTCCGGGTCAAGGGCAAGGTGGTGCGGGCGCATCGCTTCGCCTGTGACGCGATCGGCGGCAAGCGCCTGAAACCGGGCGATCATCGCGATCACACCTGCTGTTTCTCGCTCTGCGTCAATCCCGACCATCTCGAAATCGTCACCCATGAGGAAAACCAGAAGCGGAAGATCGCGCGGAGGGCTGTGGCATGAACGCCTATGTCGATTTCCTGAAGGCCAAGGTGCAGATGGCGAAGGTGGGCGGGTTTGTCGTCGAGGATGACGATATCAATCCGATCCTGCTGCCGCACCACCGGGCGATCGTGAAATGGGCCTGCCTTGGCGGGCGGCGGGCGGTCTTCGCGGCGTTTGGGCTGGGCAAGACCGTCATTCAGCTTGAGATCATGCGGCTGGTGCTGGCGCATGCCGGCGGGCGCGGGCTGATCGTGATGCCGCTTGGCGTGCGGCAGGAGTTTCGTCGCGACGCGGCGATGCTGGAGACCGGCGCGCATCCGAAGATTACCGACCGGCAGCGGCGCGCGCTTGCCAAATGGCGGAAGGGGCGGGCCGATCGGTCTTATGGCGTGAAATTCATCCGATCGGTCGACCAGGCCGGGGAGACCGGGCTTTACCTTACCAATTACGAACCGGTGCGTGACGGCAAGCTTGATCCGCGGGCTTTCACCTGCGCCTCGCTGGACGAGGCGAGCTGCCTGCGCGGCTTTGGCGGCACGAAGACGTTTCGCGAGTTCATGCGGCTGTTCGACGGGATCGCCTACAAGTTCGTTGCGACCGCGACGCCGAGCCCGAACGAATTTATCGAGTTGCTGGCCTATTCCGCCTTCCTCGAAATCATGGATGTCGGCCAGGCGAAGACGCGGTTCTTCAAGCGCAATTCCGAGAAGGCCGACAGCCTGACGATCCATCCGCACAAGGAACGCGAGTTCTGGCTTTGGGTGGCGAGCTGGGGGCTGTTTGTCGAAAAGCCCTCCGATCTCGGCTTTTCCGACGAGGGCTATGACCTGCCGGCGATCGACGTGCGCTGGCATGAGCTGCCCGCCGACCATGCCTCTGCCGGTGCGGAGAAGAACGGGCAGGGGCGGCTTTTGCGCAATGCGGCGGCCAGCCTTTCCGATGCCGCGCGCGAGAAGCGGGAGAGCCTGCCGGCGCGTGTTTCGAAGATGATGGATATCCGCGCCGAGGATCCGGGCGCGCACCGGCTGATCTGGCACGATCTGGAGGCCGAGCGGGCGGCGATCGAGGCTGCGATACCGGGGATTGCCACGGTCTACGGCTCGCTCGACCTCGATACGCGCGAACAGCGGATCATCGACTTTTCCGAGGGGCGGTTGCCGGAGCTTGCGGGCAAGGCCTCGATCATGGGTTCGGGCTGCAATTTTCAGCGGCATTGCCACTGGGCAATCTTCCTCGGGATTGGCTTCAAGTTCAACGATTTCATCCAGGCGGTGCACCGCATCCAGCGCTTTCTTCAGAACGAGGAAGTGCGCCTCGACCTGATCTACACCGAGGCTGAGCGGCCGGTGCGCGAGGCGCTGGAGGCGAAGTGGAAACGCCACATAGAGCAGAGGGCGATCATGACCGGGATCATCAAGGAATACGGACTGTCTGCCGCCGCAATGGCGGAAAGCCTGACGCGGGCGCTGGGCGTGGAGCGGATCGAGGTTTCCGGGCCGGGGTTCCGGCTTATCAACAATGATTGCGTGATGGAAACGCGGACGATGGCGGCCGACAGCGTCGACCTGATCGTCACCTCGATCCCGTTTTCCACGCAATACGAATACTCGCCGAACTATGCCGATTTCGGCCATACCGACGACAATGACCATTTCTGGCGGCAGATGGATTTCCTGATCCCCGAGCTGCTGCGGGTGATGAAGCCGGGGCGGATTGCCGCGATCCATGTGAAGGACCGGATCGTGCCGGGCGGCATGACCGGGCTCGGGTTTCAGACGGTCTATCCGTTTTCCGATGATTGCGTGCGGCGTTTTGTTCAGCACGGCTTCGGGTTCATGTCGCGCAAGACGATTACCACCGATGTCGTTCGCGAGAACAACCAGACATATCGCCTTGGCTGGTCCGAGCAGTGCAAGGACGGGACCAAGATGGGCAATGGCATGCCGGAATATCTGCTGATCTTCCGCAAGCCGCCGAGCGATGCATCCAACGGCTATGCCGACGAGCCGGTGAAGAAGGAAAAGCGGATATGGGACGAGGAAGCGAAGGCCTGGAGCCCTTCCGAGGGGTATTCGCGGGCGCGCTGGCAGCTTGATGCGCATGGATACATGCCTTCCTCCGGAGACCGGCAATTGACCGTGCCCGAGATTGCTGTGCTGGAGCATCACCAGATTTTCAAGCTGTGGAAGGCCTATAGCCTCGATGCGGTTTATGATTTCGAACATCACGTGAAGATCGCCGAGGCGCTGGAGGAGCGGGGCATGCTGCCCTCGCGCTTCATGCTGTTGCCGCCGCATTCCAAGCACGCGGATGTGTGGACCGATGTGACGCGCATGCTTTCCATGAACACGCTGCAGGCGGCGGCGGGAAAGGAAATG
Organism: Martelella sp. AMO21009; assembly: GCF_053484295.1. NCBI lineage: Bacteria > Pseudomonadati > Pseudomonadota > Alphaproteobacteria > Hyphomicrobiales > Aurantimonadaceae > Martelella > Martelella sp. AMO21009. The sequence goes on along the minus strand of NZ_JBAKFR010000003.1, from coordinate 41,214 downwards.
CATCTCTGCCCGCTGCAGTTCGACATCGTGGACCGGGCGATCGCGCAATATACCGAGGCCGGCGAGACGGTGTTCGACCCGTTTGGCGGGCTGATGACGGTGCCCTACCGGGCGATACGGCTGGGGCGGCAGGCGATCGCGACCGAGCTGAACCCGGGCTACTTCCTCGACGGCTGCAAATATGTGCAGGCGGAAGCCGAGAAGATGGCGATGCCGAGCCTGTTTGACCTGATGGAGGCCGATGCCTCCGGAAAGGCGGCGGCGGAATGAGCGGCAAGCGGCTTTACATCATCACCGACGATGCGCGGCGGGCCTGCCTGACGGTGTTCGGGATCGGGCTTTACGGTTTGCCGGACTGGGCCGAGATCGTCACCACCCCGGAGGGGATTGAGGCCATTCCCGCAGGATCGCTGCACCGGGGGCTCTGGCATATCGAGAGTTCCGATAGCCGCACGCTGCAGCGGCTGGCGACCGAGCGCTGGGCGCGGGGCGAGCTGGTGACCGCGCCGCAGGCCTTCATGGACAAGATCGAGGCGATGATTGCCGCGCGCGACTGCAGGCCGGATGCGCCGGCGGCTGCCGACGCGCCGGGCGCGGCCGCGATCGCCAGCGAACCGAATCGACAGGCAACAGCGAGGAAGGCGAGCAAATGGCACTGATCGAATTGAACGCCGACTGGGAAAAGCGCGAGTTCGGCGTGTTCGGCCTGGCGCGCGATGCGTGGCGGGTTTTGAGCGAGGCCGAACGGCGGGAGGCCGAGGCCTTGCGGCGGGAGAAGCTTGCCGAATGGGGCGAGCGGCCCGCGCGGACGCGGGAGGCGGGCTGATGCGGCGATACCGGATGCGTGGCGAGCGGGTGCCGATCCTCCTGGTTGTGGCCTTAAACCGCCATGAGGCGGCGCGGGCGATGGAGGCGCATGGGCTGGATTTCGCGCGCATGGAAAACATGCGGATCGTGACCAAGGCCTATCTGCTTTCGCAGTGGTCGGCCGGGGCGGCTTATATCACCGCTTTTCGCGAGACATGGGGCGCAACGGCCGAGGGGCGGGCGTTGGACGACGTGCTTTCGATCCGCACCCGCAGCCATGCGCTGCGCCCGGCGAACGAGCGCGATCTGGCGCCGCTGATGCGGGTGATGAGGGAGGCTGCGGAGTGATGCGATACGGCTCCGTTTGTTCCGGCATCGAAGCGGCCAGCGAGGCGTGGAAGGCACTTGGCTGGCAAGCCGCGTTCTTTTCCGAGATCGAGGCTTTTCCCTGCGCTGTGCTGGCGCATCGATACGGCTCCAACCTGCCGGGGGAGCCGCTTTCGCAAAACGGCGTGCCGAACCTTGGCGACATGACGAAATTCGAGGAGTGGGATGATTATGCAATCGACATTCTCGTTGGAGGCACACCGTGCCAGGACTACTCCATCGCAGGACAGCGTCTCGGCATGGCTGGGGATCGCGGGCAGCTCACCCTCACATATATTGGCATTGCTGGGCGATATCGCCCCCGGTGGGTGGTATGGGAGAACGTCCCCGGTGTTTTCTCGACCAATGGCGGACGCGACTTTGCAAGACTTCTGGGCGACCTCTCGGGCCAGAAGATCGACGTGCCGAAAGGGGGCTGGCGAAACCACGGGATCGTTGCCGGCATCCCCGACGCCTACGGCCGCGCCTGGTGCGTGCGTGACGCTCAATATGTCCGAGTGGACGGCTACGAGCGCGCCGTACCACAACGACGGCGACGTGTGTTCGTTGCCGGATATCTTGGAGACTGGCGCCCTGCCGCGGCGGTATTACTTGAGCCCGAAGGCATGCGCGGGGATCCTCCGCCGCGCCGAAAAACTGGGAAAGAAATTACCACCGGCGTTGCAGCAAGCCTTAACAGTGGTAGCTACCCGGACGGACGCGGCGGCGAGGCGCAAGAAGTAGTCGTCGGCAGCGGAGAAATAGCCTTTGACTGCAAAGGGACACAAGTCCAATTCTCGACTGACGGGACTGCTCCGACTCTCAGAAGCATGGGGCATAGGAATAGACGCCAGAACGCTGGTGGGCATTCCGCAGTGGCATACGATATGCGCGGCCGAAAAGGCGGCGCGCAGTTCGAGGGTCCCCACGATACAGCAAGTATAAGAGCCAGCTCCGGAGGATCGTCTCGGTCCTACGTTTCATACCCGTGGACTGTGCGACGATTAACGCCCCTGGAGTGCTCCAGATTAGACGGCTTTCCCGATGACCATGCGCGCATTCCGTGGCGCGGGAAACCCGCCAGCCAGTGCCCGGATGGGCCGCAATACAAAGCCTATGGCAATTCCATGGCGATCAACGCGATGCGGTCGATCGGCCGGCGGATCGAGTATGTCGAGGCGGTGATGCGGGAAGGGCGCTGGTATGTCTGAGATCATCGACGCCTTTGTTGCCGAGGCGCGGGCGATCGCGCTTGCCGATTATGCGGGGCGGATCGGGCGGGTGCCCGTGCGCGGGGCGGAATGGACCGGGCCTTGCCCGTTAGCCGGCGGCAAGGACGGGTTTGCGGTGAACCCCGGCAAGGGCGTGTGGAACTGCCGGAAATGCGGGCTTGGCGGGCATGATGCGATCTCGCTCGCCGCGCATGAGATGGGGCATGACCTGAAAAGCCGGACGGGGTTTCTGGAGGCGTGTGCTGCGGTTCTGGACCGCGCCATACCGGATCCCGACCAGCGCGAGAGCGATGAGGAGCGGGCGGCGCGGGAAGCGCGGATGGCGGCTGCGCGGGAGAAGGCGAAACGCCAGGCCGAGGCGCATGCAGAAAAGCAGAACCGGTATCGGCAAATAGAGATCACGAAGGCGCGCGGCCTCTATTTTCATGCATCGATGGTGGCCGGATCGGCCGGGCGCGCCGTGCGGGACTATCTGCGGCTGCGCTGCGGGGCGGATATGGACGATGCCGTGTTCGAGAATATCCGGTTCGACGACCGGCATACCTATTGGCACGACAAGGATGAATTCGGCAATCCGCTCTCGCTTCATGTCGGGCCGGCGATGATTGCGCCCTATGTCGATCTGACCGGCAGCGTGACCGGGTGCCATGAGACGTGGATCGACCTTGCGAACGCGCCGAAATACCGGCCGGCACTGATCTGCCCCAAGGAAGGCAAGCGGCTTTCCGCCAAGAAGATGCGCGGCGCGAAGAAGGGATCGGTGATCCCGGTATGCGGCGATCTTTCGGCGCGGCGATGGGTGCTTGGCGAAGGAATCGAGAATGTCGCCGCAGTGGCCGCGCTTGAGGGGTTTCGGGCCGATACATTCTATGGCGCGGCTGGCGATATCGGCAATCTTTGCGGCCCGGCCGAGGGGCGCGAGCGGCACCCGACGCTGACCATGACCGACAAGCGCGGCCGGGTGCGCGCGGTGACCGTGCCCGGGCCGATGCCGAAGGCGGGGCTTGCGCCCGGCGAATGCCTGGATGCGCCAGACCATGTCGACGACCTGGTGCTTGTCGCCGATGGCGACAGCGAGCCGGTGGAAACCGCCTTTGCCATGGCGCGGGCGGAACGGCGGTTTGAGCGGCCGGGACGCGTGGTGGCGACCGCGTGGCCGCCCGAAGGGGCAGGGGACTTTTCAGAAGTGATGACGGAGGCGGATTTTGCCTGAGAACAAGAAGAAGAAGGGCGGGCTTTCGCCGGAGGCTGAGGAGGCGATTGCCAAGAGGGCGGCCGGGCGGGCGGCCTATCTGAAAAACCCGGACCCTTTGCCGGTGCTGGAGGCTGAGGAGGAGGAATCTGTCCTTGATCTCTCGGCCGAAGAGATCACCGAAGAATGCGCGGCGCTGCCCGAGACCGACATTGGCAATGCCAACCGGTTTTTGACGCGGTATGGCGATCGGGTTCGCCATGTCACGCATGTCGGCTGGCACGGCTATGATGGCCGCCGCTGGCTGGAGGATCAGTCCGGCGCGAAGGTTCGGGTCTGGGCGCATCGCACGGCCGAGATGATCGACGAAGAGGCGATCAGCCTTGATTGTTCGGAGCGGGAACGCGCGGACATCGATGCCGGGCGGCAGGCGCGCGAGGAAATGCGCGAGCTTGGCAAGCGCGGCAAGGACTGGGATGCGGAGAAGCTGGCGAAGTTCGACAAGCTTCAGAAACTCATCGAGGCGGGCGATCTGGCGGACAAGGAACGGCGCGGGCGGCAATCATCCCGGCATAACCATGCCAAGAGCTCGGCGGGATCTTCGAAGATCAACAATATGCTTGCCGAGGCGGCGCCCTATTGCTCGCTCTCCGTCCAGGACCTGAATACCGATCTTTATGCGCTGAACACCGTCAACGGCACTCTGCGCTTCTTCACCGTCACCTCCGCTGCCGGGAAACCTGTCTGGCAGTGCCGGCTGGACAGGCATCGCGCGACAGACCTGATTTCGAAGCTGGTAGAGGCGCAGGTGTTCTCCGATGCGGGTTGCCCGACATTCCTCCAGTTCCTCATTCGCGTGATGCCGGACCCGGACAGGCGCGCTTTCCTGCAACGCTATATGGGTTATTGCCTGCTTGGACTGACCGGCGAGCAGTGCCTTGTGTTCTTCTACGGCGCGGGCCGGAACGGGAAATCCACCTTCGTCGACCTGATGGTGGAAATCCTTGGCGACTATGCCGTATCCATGTCGATCGACAGCTTTGCCGGCGACAGCCGCAGGGGCGGAGCCGAGGCAACGCCTGACCTTGCCCGACTGCCCGGCGCGCGCCTGGTGGCGGCATCCGAGCCGGAAATGGGCGTTCAGTTGAAGGACGCGCTGATCAAGACGCTGACCGGCGGCGAGCCTATCGCGGTGCGGCGGCTGCATCAGGACTTCTTCGAGCTGATACCGCATTTCAAGATCATCCTTTCCGGCAACCACAAACCGCAAATCCGCGATGACAGCGACGGGATATGGCGGCGCGTTCATCTGGTGCCGTGGGAAATCCAGATACCGGAGGAAGAGGTAGACCGCGATCTGCCGCGCAAGCTGCGGCAGGAGCGGGACGGGGTGCTGGCGTGGATGATCAAGGGCGCGCTCGACTATCTGCAGAACGGGCTTCAGGTGCCGGACAGCATACGGCTTGCGACTGCGGAATACCGGGAGGAGAGCGACCCGATCGGCGCTTTCCTGCGGAACGCCTGCGATATCACGGGCAAGGATGACGATACGGAAGGACCATCTGCGCTCCATGAGGCGTATTGCCGATACGCGGCAAGGGAAGGTCTTTCAGAGTTCAAAAAAGCGACCTTCACCAAACGGCTGCCAGACCAGACAAGAAAGACATGGAAGGGGCCTGACGGACTAATGCGATCGTTCCGGCGCGGCAAATCCAGCGGAACAGTCTATTTCGGCATTCGCATCAAGGACGAATGGCGTGCAGAGGATGGTCCTGGTCCGACTGGCGAGGATTGGCCCGATGAATTCTGATCGCGAAACACCCGGACCCTTCGACTGTAAGCAAAGGCCTCAGCCCGCCTACCATCCCGCACGGCCAATGAGAAGGTCTATCTTCGGGATGGTAGGGAAGGAAATTCGAAGTCGTGGGAAGGAAACGATTAGTCAAAAGGTCCGGAAAAATAATCAATATCAATAGGTTGGAATGTCACGGGTAGGTAGGGAAGGAAATCCGCGTGTTTACGTGATGCGCGCGTAAAGAAGAACGAGAGCATAGCAAGAGCCTCATCACATAAACCTTGATATTTGCTCCCCTACCTTCCCGTTAAGGTTCAAGTTGTTGTTTTTAATGTGTTTTATGAGCTCTAAATAGCTGAATTATCTACCCATTTTGAAAACCTATCTTCCCTACCTTCCCAAAACGGCAAAAGGAGCCTGAAAAATGAAGAAAATGACCATTCAGCAGCTGCTGACCTGGGCTTTCACGGAGGAGCTCTGCAAGACGGAAGCGACGGGCGGGCGGATATCGCCACGGCTGAGCAGTGCGAATGCCGGGCTGAACGCTGCCGGCGAGCTTGGCACGATCATCGCCCGGACGCCGAACGAATGGGGCGTGGTGCCGACATGGGAGGACGGCGTTGCGCCTGACCCCGATGCGCTGATCGTGGGCGATGCCGTCAAGGCGCTCACTGGAACGGGGTTCGATATTCCCGAAGGCTGGCAGCCGTTTCCCGAATGGGCGAATGACGAGCACGGGCTGATCGCCGGCGAGGTTGACCGGGTGCTTGCAGAGGAACGCCAACATGGCGTGCGGCGCACCGGCTCGCATGCCTTCAGCCTTCTCGTGACATGCGCGGTGCTGAAGCGCGGGCCGGACTGGTATGCCGAGCGGCCGAAGGTGCGGATGGTGGAACGGCAGGGCAAGCCGGTCTGGTTCATCACCAAGCGCCAGAAGGACAGCTTCGGGCGCTGGCATGAGGTGGAGACGGATGGCTATGACCGCAAGGCCAAGCGGCCGAAGCGCGGGGCCTATCGGAAATACGTGCTGTCTCACGGGTTGCGCGGCGAAATCCAGTCTCGGATCGACTGGATCGTGTGGCAGGCGGCGCTGCAGATGCTGGAACGGGAGCTTGCTGGCAGGCTGGGCGAAAAACAAATCACCCCTATGCGCTTCGACATGTCGCCTTGGATGAGGGAGGTTCGCGCGTGAGGCGTTCGGTTATCGTATTGATTTAGAAGGGAAAATGTGGCCTCATTTTTCCCTTGATTTGCGGCAGTGAGTTGACATACCTTGATAGCATAGAAAAGGTTTACGTAGACCCGCCAGCGGACAGCCCGCTCGGCGGGTTTTTGTTTGGCGATGATCTCCGCACATATCGATATCGATCTCACCCGCTTCGAGGCCAAGCTGACCTCGGCGCAACGTCGCGACCTGCCCAAGGCGGAAGTGATGGCGCTGAACTGGCTTGCCTATGATGGCATGCGGGAGGTTCGGGGACAGATGAAGTCGATCTTCGACCGTCCGACGCCTTATGCCGTTCGCGGTGTGGTCTATGATCAGGCCCGGTTAGACAACCGGGTCGCGGCGGTGACTGTCACCGGAGACCGGACTAATGGCGGATTGCCGGCAACGGCTTTCCTTGGGCCTCATATCGAAGGCGGTATGCGTCGGCACAAGGCGTTCGAGAAGCAGTTGATCGGACGCGGCCTGATGAGGAGCAACGAGGTCGCCGTGCCAGGCCGGTCCACACCGCTGGATCGCTACGGAAATATGACCCAGGGTTTCTTGAACAGGGTTATGCGGGACTTGCAGATCGATTATCGCGGCGCTGGCGCGACCCGAGTTTCAAAGGGTAGCAGTCGACGCAAGCGGAAGATCAAGCCAAACCAGTACTTCGTTCCCAAGGGGCGGCCCGATCTCATTCGTGGAATTTGGTTTTCGGGGCGTGAGAACCGCGAATTCTATCCCGTGATTTTATTCGTGAAGGCGACGCCTTATTCGAAGCGTTTCAAGCTGAATGACATCGTGGAAAAGCTGGTGCGCGAGAAGAAGGATCGCACCTTCGCCCGTGCATTCCGCAAGGTGTTTCCTGACCGATGACCTGCCCTTCCTCCTGAGAGGTAGGTTCAAACTTACGGGTCCTTCCCTGGGGCGGCCCAGGATGCGGGTATTTGACACCGCGCGGGTTCGGTAGTCTGAGGCCGAATTTCAAGCCTTAATTTGGAGCCTTAATTTTAAATTTGAGGCAAGTTTAGCGACGATGCAAGAGCAAACGGGATCGGTGAGCAAAGGCGACTTCGCGGCGATGATCTCGGTCTCGCGCGCTCGCGTCTCGCAGTTTCTGAAGGATGGCAAGATCCATGGTCCGGCGCTGGACGGCGAGGGGCATCGATCGCGCATTCACCCCGATATCGCGATCCGCCAACTCGGGATTTCCATCGATCCCGCTCAAGGCTACGGGGCGAACGGGAAGGCGGCGCTGGCGCGGCCGGCGAAGCAGGAAGCATTCCCAGTCCAGCCCGCGCCGACAGTCCCGGTCACGGATGTCTTCGCCGACAAGCTCGCCCAGGAGCGGCTGAAACAGCAGCAACTCAAAACCGCACAGATGGAGCGGGCCGAGAAGGCGGAGGCCGGAATATACATGCTGACCGCCGCCGCGCGCGCCGAAATGACCGGCGCGGTCTCGGATGCGTTCAAAGTGATGGAACAGGGTATCCCGGACATGGCGACGGCGATCGCAGAGGAGTTCGGAATTCCGCAGCGGGATGCCCAAAAAACGCTTCTGCGGAAATGGCGCGATATTCGCGCCCGCGCCGCAAAGGATTTTCGTGAACAGAGCGAAGGCGTCGAAGATACGTTGGTCACCATGGATGAGGGTGAAGACGCATGACGATGCTCTTCAATCCGGAACGCTTGCGCTATGACATCCTGGCAAAGGTCTGCGAGCCTCCGCCGCCGGTAGACTATCTGAAGTGGGCGACGGAAAACGTTGTTTTCTCCGAACGGATTTCGGCCTTGCCGGGTCCGTATCGGGAGGACATGTTTCCGTTCTTCTCGGAAATCCTGCGGGCGCTGTCGCCGGATGACCCTTGTTCGATCGTAACGCTTGCAAAGTCCGCCCAGGTTGGCGGCACGGTGCTTGCGAATATATTCCTGCTCGGGACACTCCATCTCGACCCTTGCGATTTCCTCTATGTCCATCCGACTGAGGAAAACGCTTCGCGGTGGTCGAAAACAAAGTTGATGCCGCTGCTGCGGGAAACAGCAGCCGTCCGCGCCTTGTTTCCCGATGGCAGCCGCGATGGCGGTAACTCGATCCTCTACAAGGAGCGGATCGATCGCCGCGGCGCGGTGCAGGCGGCAGGGGCCAACTCCGCTGCCGGCCTGTCGATGATCTCGCCGCGTTCGCAGGTTCAGGATGACCTTGCGAAGTGGTTGACGAATGAGGCGGGCGACCCTGAGGATCAGGCCGACAGCCGGTCGAAGGCGTTCTTCAACCGCAAGGTTTTCAAGATATCGACGCCGTTGATCGCACCCGGCTGTCGGATCACGACAAACTACCTGGCAGGCACGCAGGAGCGATATCATGTGCCTTGCCCGCACTGTCACGAACTGCAACCGCTCGAATGGGAAAACATGCGCGATCACATCGATCCGCAGCATCCCGAGAAGGCGCATTTCGTTTGTGTTCATTGCGGCTGCGAGATTCATGAGCATCATCGCCAGTGGATGGTTGATCCCGCCAATGGCGCTTCATGGGTTGCCAAGTATCCCGATCGGGCGCGCTACCACCGCTCGTTTCATATTTGGGTACCGTACTCGCCGCTCGAAAGCTGGGAAGCGATCGCTAGGGCTTGGCTGAAAGTGCAGTCCGGTGCGCCCGACGACAAGAACAAGGGCGCGGGCGCCGAGCAGGTCTTCTTCAATGACATGCTCGGCCTTGCCTTCGAGGCCGACAACAAGGCAATCGACTGGGAGGATCTTCGCGACAGAGCCGAGGAGACCGGATTTCGGCGGGGCGTTGTTCCCGCGGATATGCTGGCGCTTACGATGGGGATCGATGTCCAGGGTGATCGCGTGGAATGGTTGCTGCGCGGCTGGGGCCGGAACAAGTCTAGCGCCGTCATTGACTTCGGCGCAATTGATAATCGTGCCGGCAGTCACCTTCCGGGCTTTCGTGAGCATACCGGCCACATTTCCGAGCCGGAGGTTATGGCGGCGCTGGATCGCCTGATCGCGCGGACATGGCCCGATGAGAACGGGAAGCGCCGCGAAATAGATAGAATTGGCATCGACGGCAACGCCTATACAGAGGATGTCTGGTTCTGGTCTCGCCGCCATCCGCGCTCGAAAGTTATCATGGTGCGCGGCGACAACCGGGACGCTGCTCCGATGCTCTCGCATGTTCGCGAATACGACAAGCGCGGTAAGCCGAAGAAGCAAAAGTGGTCGAGCCGGTTTTACAACTTCAACGCCTCGGTGATGAAGATGGGAGTCTATCGGGACTTTCGGAAGGAAGACCCGGAGCAGCCGGGTTACATTCGGTTCGCGATCGGTCTCGGCGATACGTTCTATCAGCAGGCGACTTCGGAAGTTCGGGTCAAGGAAACAGACAGAAACGGCTATCCGCGCTGGAAGTGGAAGCTGCCGGATGGTCAACGCAACGAGGTTCTCGACATGCTGAACCAATCGCGAGCTGCGGCCATCAGGCTCGGCGTGCCGTTCTGGACGGACGAGGAATGGGACTTGAGAGCAGAACTGCTCTCCCAGCAGGAACCGGCCGCGCAGGGCGACCTTGAAGATATGATTGACGGCCTCGCGTCCGTCACCGCAGCGTTGACCAAGCGGTCGCCGGACGAGGTTCGTCCTTCAACAGAAGTCCCGGTTTCAGACAGGGTGGCGGCGGCGATGCGCCGTGCCGAACGCGCCGCTCAGCGCAACAGTCAGGATTGATCATGGCGCTTACGACGGAAGAACGGCTCGCACTGGAAACGCGCCTTGGCGAGGCGAAGCAGGCGTTGCACCAACTCGAGATTGGCCGAAGCATCGCGACGATCACCTACGACGGTGAAACGCAGAGCTACAGCGCCGCCGAGCGTGGATCATTGCGGGCTTATATTCGCCAGCTTGAGACCGAACTCGGTATCCGGACGGCGAGCCGTCCGCGTGGCCGGGGAGTGATCTTCGGATGACAGTCGAAATTTACGGACCAGACAACCAGCCTTTGCCGGCGGGTTTGCGGCAGGCTGCGCGCGCAAAGGCGGCAGACAATGTCGCGCAACAGCACAGAAGCCGGGGTATGGTGAGCGTTTCAGGAGCTGCGATTTCGCGGTCGGCCTATCAGGGCGCGTCCTATGCACACCCGTCTTTCGCCAATTGGCATGCAGGCGGATTTTCCGGCCAGTCCGCACTATCCCTCTCGCGCTCGACGCTTGTCGATCGCCTCAATGATGTGGCGCGCAATGATGGCTGGGGTGCGGCCGGCACGACACGCCTGGTTGACAACATCATCGGGGCAGGCTGGAAGCTCGCCGCGCGACCGAACCATACGACACTCGGGCTGACGTTCGACCAGGCCGAAGAAATTGCCACCCAGATCGAGGGGCTTTGGCGCGACTACACGCAGGATGTCGACATGTGGTGCGATGCGGAGCGCACCAAGAATATGGCCGGGATCCTCGGCCTTGCAGCGCGCAACCGCTTCGGGCCGGAGGGCGAGGCATTCGGCGTGATCATCTGGCAGGACGATGCACCACTGTTTCAGACAGCGGTGCATATGATCGATCCGGCGCGATGCTCCAATCCGAAAGGAGCGCTCGACGGCGAGTTTATGCGAGATGGCGTCGCGATCGACGCCTATGGCGCGCCGCAGGGCTACCACTTCCGAAGGAGCCATCCTGGCGACATCTACGCCGGCAACACCAACCTTTGGTCATGGGAATATGTGGAGCGGTCGACCGAATGGGGCCGCCCGATCGTGGTTCACACCTTTGATCCGAAGCGGCCTGGCATGACGCGCGGCGCATCCGACTGGGCGCCGATCATGCGGTCGATCAAACAGTCGACGGATTACGAGGATTTCGAAAGTCAGGCCGCGATGCTCAATGCCATCATGGCGGCTTTCATCGAAACGCCCTTCGATCCCGAAGAGATGATGAACGCTCTCGACGCAGACGGCGGCGATGGCACGCTTGCCAAGATCTATGGCGAGATATCGGCCGCGCAGTCCGCCTACTACGGCACGGCTCCGATCAATCTGCCGGGCGTCCGGGTGAATACGCTGCTGCCAGGCGAGAAAGCGACACTGACGAAGCCCGAGCATCCGAACGCCAATTTCGAGGTGTTCGTGAATGCAGCCTTGCGCAAGGTCGCCTCCGCTGTGGGACTTACCTATGAACAGCTCACTATGGACTGGAGCCAGGTGAACTACTCCTCTGCCCGTGCGGCGCTTCTGGAAATCTGGCGCGGGTTCACGGCAAAGAAGGGCGGGTTTGCTGCCCAGTTCATGGCGCCGATCTATCGCGCGTGGCTGGAGGAAGTCTTCGACAAAGGGTTGATCGACCTGCCGGAAGGCGCCGTTTCCTTCGAAGCCAACCCGTCCGCATGGTGCCATGCCGATTGGATCGGCCCGGGTCGCGGCTGGATCGACCCGCTGCGCGAAGCCCAGGCGGCGGGCGAGCGGCTCGACCGCAAGCTGACCACGTTGCAGCAGGAATCTGCAGAGCAGGGTCGCGACTGGAAGATGGATGCTGACCAGCTTGCTCGTGAGGCTCGCTATTATCGCAGTCTTGGCCTTGTTCATCCATCGCAGCAGTCTGACGTCATCGGTCACAATGGCGGTCCGCCGCTCGATGATGTCGACCAAGATACAGAGATTGAGGAAAGCGTGAACGGGCGCTCCGTGCAATCGGCGCGTGCGTCGCGCCACCGGCTCGGCATTCCGCAGATCGGAAGGCAAAAACGATGAACTATCCCGAAATCGCAAGTCGGATGTTCAACACGCCGCTGATGCTACAGCCGGCAAAGGCAGAGACGATCGCGCGCGCTTTCGGTCCGCGCGTTCTTGGCCTTGACGACGCTAATGGTCGGCAGATGGGGATCGTCGGCGAAGGGCTGCGCGAGGAGGTCGACTGGTACGGCGAAAAAATCTATCGCGGTGCGCATCGCGTCCGTGACCAGATCGGGCTGATCGAGATCGAGGGTTCACTGATCAACAAGGGAAAGTGGATCGGTCAGTCCTGCGGCATGACCACTTATGAAGCGATCGGCATACAGGCCGACGACTGTCGAACGGATGATGCAATCAAGGGCGCGATTGTCGAGATCGACAGTTTCGGTGGCGAGGTGACGGGCGCATTTGATTGCGCCGAAAAGCTCTTTGAGCTTTCCGCCATCAAGCCGACGATCGCGGTGCTCACCGATCACGCTTGTTCTGCCGGATACCTCCTCGCCTCTGCCTGCCAACAGATCATCGTCCCCGCATCGGGCCTTTGCGGCTCGATCGGCGTGGTTTCGCTCCATGTCGATGTCAGCGGCTGGCTGAAGAAGGAGGGGTTGAATGTCACCATCCTGAAAGCCGGCGCGTACAAGGCCGACTTGAACCCTTACGAGGCGATCCCCGAGGATGTTCTCGCCCGCGAACTGGCGGAGCTCGAGGAGATGCGGGTCGAATTTGCAGCGACCGTCGCGCGTTATCGCGCCGGTCGGTTGTCGGTCGAACAGGCTCTTGCCACGGAAGCCAGAGTCTATCGTGGCGAAAAGGCGGTTGAGGCAGGGCTTGCCGATGCCGTTGCAAGACCCTCGCAGGTGCTTGACGCCTTCGAGGCACAACTGGGCCTTTCGGCCTGATCCACCAGCAAAGAAGGAAGACGATATGTCGAACCTGACGCGCGGCGTGTCCGCCGGCGTGCTCGCTGCCCTGCGCGGCGGGAAGGCCAAAAACCGTATGGAAGACGATCCCGAAGAGGATCTTCCGCCGGAAGAGATCGAAGGCGAGGAAGAGCCGGTCGGCGAAGACGACCCCGACCCCGCCGCTGAAGAAGAAGGACAGGAGCCGGAAGCCGAAGGCGATGAGGAGGACGACAAGATGTCGGCCCGTCAGGCGCGCGGAGCCGAGCGGCGCCGTATTCAGGCGATCCTGACGCACCCGAAGGCCTCCGCCTCAGCAGACCTGGCGGCGCATCTCGCCTTTTCCACGACGCATTCCGCAGCGCATGCGGGCGCGATCCTGAATGCCGCCGGTAAATCCGGCGGCGGAAATCGTCTGGCTGACCGGATGGCCGGCAAGACGCCCAAGCTCGGCGGTGGCGGCGCGCCTTCCGCTAAAACCGAAAAGCAGTCGCTGCTTGCCGCTGTAGGCAGCGCCATGAACGCGCGGCATCGCCGCAAGAGCAACGGAGATTGATCCCATGGCAACTGCCATCTATACCCCCAACGACCTGCTCGTTTCCGACGTGCAGGTCGTCACCCGCACTGTGACAATCGCGAGCGGGCAGACGCTTTCTCGCGGCGCAGTGCTCGGCGAGATCACCGCCAGCGAAAAACACATCCTGTCTCTTGCCGCCGCCGAAGACGGATCGGAAGTGCCGGATTGCGTGCTGGCCTTCGACGTGAACGCCTCGGGCGGCGATGTCGAGGCGCAGGCCTATTTCGGCGGCGCTTTCGATGCGTCGAAGATGACGTTTGGCACCGGTCATACCGCCGCAACCGTCGAACAGGCGTTCCGTCGCAACGGCGCCGCGCTCTACGTGCGAACGCTCGCCTAGGCGTGTAATCGCCGGGCGGGACCGTTCCCGCCGCCTTCTTAGCCATATCAGGAAAGGTTTTGAAACATGGCTGACATCCTTCTCAATACGGCGGAGCTGGTAACGGTTCTGCCGCCGCGCGATCGCCCGGAAGCGTTTCTGCGCGATCGCTATTTCTCCACCGTGGTTCTCTCCGAACAGGAGGAGATCGTTTTCGATAAGATCCTGCCTGATCGCGAGCTTGCACCAGTGGTCCATCCTGACGTGCCGGGAAAAGATTCCTCCAACCGGGGTTTCAAGGCAACCAGTCTGAAGCCGGCATACGTCAAGCCACAGAACACACTTCGCCCGTCCGGCAATATGATCCGGATGCCGGGCGAGCGCCTTGGCGGAGATATGACGCCGGAGGCGCGTTACGCATACAATCTCGCTCAGATCCTTGATGATCAGGACCAGCGCATCACGCGCTATGAGGAGTGGATGTGCTCGCAGGTTCTTCGCACCGGCCAGGTTGTCGTTGAAGGCGAAGACTACCCAACCCAGACCGTGAACTATCAGCGCAATGCGGCGTTGACCATCGCCCTCACCGGCGCCGCAAGATGGGGGGAGTCTGGCGTCGATCCCTACGACAACGTTGAAGAGTGGGTTGCTCTGCTCGCCGATACCGACGGGTTTTCGGCCCGGGAAGTTACGCTCGGGCCGTCCGCTGCTGTTCTGCTTAAGAAGTCGCCGCGCTTCCTCGCTGCGCTGGATAATCGCCGCGCCGCCGGCGGTTCTTTTGAACTCGGACCGGTTTCGAACGGAGCCGAGGGTAAATACTCGACGGTGCTCGGCACGATCGGGGAGGTGACCTTCGTTCAGTATTCCCAGAGCTACACCGTCAACGGGGTGAAGCAGAATTTCTGGCCGACCTATGGTGTCGGGATCTTCGATCCGGCCGGTTTCATGGGGCACTTCGCCTATGGCGCGATCCTCGACAATCAGGTGTTGCGGGCAATGGAGCGTTTCCCCGACATGTGGGTCGAGCGCAATCCGTCGAGGACCGTTGCACAGACCCAGGCGGCCCCGCTTCCAATCGCACCGGAACCCAACGCGAGCCTCTTCGCGCTGGTGCGCTGATCATTGACCTGTAGAGATCGGCCGCTCGCAGGGCGACCGATCTGTTTTCCTACCATCGGAGTTTTGAACATGGCGACGACGAAACTGAATGTCAGGGTGACGGTCGGCAAGAAGACCTATGATCCCGGCGATGACGTGCCGATCACAAAGACCGGCTTCACCGAGGAAGACGTCGAACGGATCGA
The DNA here is from genome assembly GCF_053484295.1 of Martelella sp. AMO21009. Taxonomy (NCBI): domain Bacteria; kingdom Pseudomonadati; phylum Pseudomonadota; class Alphaproteobacteria; order Hyphomicrobiales; family Aurantimonadaceae; genus Martelella; species Martelella sp. AMO21009. The sequence continues at coordinate 25,791 of NZ_JBAKFR010000003.1, read as the reverse complement.
AGCTGTTTTCGGCAAGTGGCGGCCCGGTGAGGGCACCGAGGCCGACAAGCGGATTGCCACGCTGACTGCGGAGCGCGACCAGCTTGCGGACGACCTCGCGACGCTGGCCGATGAGGTCAAGGCGCTGAAGGCCGGCAATGGATCTGGCGATGATGTGGCAAATCAGCTTGCCGATGTCACCGCAGAGCGTGACGCCCTTTCTGCCGAAGTCGAGAAGCTCAAGACCTCGGCGGATGAGGCTGCGAAGAAGTCGGCTGACGATTTCGAAAAGCTGAAATCCGAACGCGACCAGCTTGCCGATGACAATGCGTTATTGGCGCAAGAGCTGCAAAAGCTTGAGACGGCTTCCGATGGACAGACCAAGGCTGGTAAAGCTGACAAGGGCGCCAGCGAAAAGTAATGCCCGCAATCAATCGCCCACCGCAGTTTTCCAACATGGGGGCGGGGTTTGTCTCCGCCTTCGGCAATGTCGATTGCGTGTTCACCGTCGATGGCGTTGATCAGTCGGCATCTGTCCGCGGCATTCTTCGGCAGAAGCGTGAACTGGAAATCGCCGGAGAGTTCGGCGACCAGGACGTGGAGGCCGTCACCCATGTCCTGTCGGTGGCGGCTGTCGGCCTCGAGGCTCTGGAAGCCCAGCGGGACAGTGTGACGATCGCCGGAACCACCTATGACATCAAGAACCAGATGGATGACGGGCGGGCGATGCTGAAACTCTACCTGACCGGCGACATCTGATGGCCCATTACCGCACACGGATATTCAACGCCATCACGGCGAGGCTTTCATCCATTCCGGACTTCAGCGGTGTTGGCCATGTCAGCAGAGCGCGTACCGCGGCGCTCACCGTTAAGCAACTGCCAGCGATCACCGCCACATGGTCGGAGCGGCAGGAAACGGTCACGATGCGGCCCTGCGCGGACCTGAATGGTGAAGATGGTTATGATCGGCGATTGCCGATCGATCTGATCGTGCACTTCCAGCATCGCGATCCGGACGTCGAGTTCGACCGGCTGGCTGTGCTGATCGAAAAGGCGCTCGGTGCTGCGATCAAGCTCGACGGGCTTGTTATCGAACTGACGCTTTCGGAATGCCGTCATTATATCGACCGCGCCACCGGCATTTCCATGGGCGTTGGCGCTCTCACCTATATCGCCGATTACAAGACCGTGGCCTCCGATCCCGAGGCTGCGGCGCTTTAAGGGAAGATGGATATGGACCCTACGTCGAAACCGGGCGGCCTCGACCAGCCCTTCTGGTTCGGGACAGATGTTGTTCCGAATGACGATGATGATCTGCCGCAGGCCGCGACGCTCTACCTTGGAGCTGAAGGCGATATATGCGGCATCACTGCAGGCGGAACGGAAGTGACGCTTCGCAATCACCCTGTCGGATACGTTCTTGGCGTTTACACCAGGGTCAAGGCCACCGGCACGACCGCCGACAACATCGTTGCGCTCTGGTGAGCGCGTTTTCCCCGAAAGGATATTGATATGGCACTGTTGGGCCGCGAACTGATCATCAAGCGCAAGAACGCGTCGGAGACGTTCGACATCGTCTGCATTGTCGAGCAGCGTTCGCTGAACGTCAACAATGAGGAGATCGACACCACCAAGCCGGATTGCGCCGCTCCCGGCGGCAAGCTGAAGTACTCTTCGATGGCGGGTGCTCAGTCTGTTCGTTGGTCCGGGTCGGGCGCCTATACGAGCACCGCGACGCAAGCGCTCGTGCTCGAGGACGTTATCAGCCAGGTGCCGGAAGAGTATCAGGTCACCGCTCCTGGCGTAGGGACCTGGGAAGGTCACATGCTGATGGTGTCCGCGAACTTCACCGGCGATAAAACGGGCGAGCTCGCCTGCGATCTTGCCGGGACGTTTCAGGATGACGTTGCCTTCGTTGCGGCTTCCTGATGGTCGATACAGCTAACCCGCTGCGCGGTGAGGCCGAAGTCCGGATCGGGAGGGAAACGGTCATCCTTGCCGTCAGCTTCTCCGGACTGATGCGCCTGTCGCAGGCGATCTCGGCGCGCACGATGGACGAACTCTATCAGCGCCTCCTTGGCTTCGAGCCCTTCGCGGTGTCGTGCGCGATCCGCTGTCTTGCCGTCGCCGACGATGACGACAGGCGCGCCGAACTCGCCGCCCGCATCCTCTCCGAAAAGAACATATCCGCCGCCGATCAGAGCAATTGGCGCACCGGCATCGAAAAGGCGCTGACGGCGCATATCGAGGCCGGTCGCCGGCTGCAGGACAAAACCTCCATCGTCGAGGATGTGGAGGCGGCCGTCACCGGAAAAAAAACAGAGACGTCCTGATCGCCGACCAGGTCAGGACGTATTTTCAGATCGCGGTCGTTTCCGAGCGATTGCGGTGGTCGCCCGAAACATTCTGGTCGTCCACGATCGCCGATCTGACGATGGCGATCGATGCGATAGCCGGAAACACAAAGACGCAATCCCCTGTCAGCCGCGCCCGCATCCGTGAAATCGTCGCCGAACACGGCGCGCAACCGTCCATAAGAGCGAAAGCCAAAGCCTGATGAGCAGACCGGATATTCCCGTTACGATCGGCGCTGACGAGCGTGAGTTCAAGGGCGCTATGACCCGCATTCGCATGCAGGCCCGGACGGCGGCTAATGACACGGCAGCTTCGTTTATGTCGATCAAGTCCAAGATCGGCGGCGCGGACTCTCTTTTTGGTATGCTTTCCGGAGGCCCGGGCGGCCTTGCTGCATCGCTGGGGATTGGTTCCTTCGTCGCCGCCACGCAGCAGGCCGTTGATGCGGTGGCTGATCTTGGTAAGGCCGCCAAAACCGCAGGCGTTGATTTCGAGGCATTTCAGGAGCTTCGTTATGCGGCGGTCAAAAACAAGGTCGAGGTGGACGCACTCACCGATGGCCTGAAGGAAATGCAGCTTCGCGCGGATGAGTTCATCAAGACCGGCGGCGGTGCGGGGGCAGAGTCGTTCGAACGCCTCGGCCTGTCAGCGCGTCAGTTGACGCGGATGCTCGAGGATCCTGCGACGATGTTTGAAACCCTGATCGGCAAGATCAGGGAGCTTGATCGCGCGGCCCAGATACGCGTCATGGACGAACTGTTCGGCGGTACCGCCGCCGAGCAGTTTTCGTCGCTGATGGATGATGCCGGACAGAGTATTGCCGATGCCCGTCGTGAGGCGCGCGAGATGGGCGCGGTTATGGAAGATGACATTCTGCGGAAGGCGGAGGATGTCAATGCGGAGTGGGAAGCGATGGCGCTTGTCATCGGCACTCGCGTCAAATCCAGCCTGGTTGAAGTCGGCGCCATGGTATCGGCGCTCGTCACAAACCTGGGTTCGTTTCGGAAGTCCCTTGATGAGGCGCTCGAAACGGCCGGCAATGCTGGCATCTGGACCGGGCTTGGCAATATGCTCGGTATCGACATGGGCCAGAAAATGGTCTGGCGCGACGGGGCCTGGGTTGCCGATGACGGTAGCGGCACGACTACGCTTGATCCGATCAGCGTTGAAACATCCCGCAGCGTTGCCGACGACTATGCCGATTACAATTCTGGTCGTGAAATCCTGGAAGAAAAGCTTGCGGCCAACCGCGCGGTCACGGCCGAAATCCAGCGCCAGAACGGGCTGACGTCCGACCAGCTTGCGCTTGAAAAGGAGATGGCGGCGGTTCGCAAGCTCTATGAAGATGCAGGCGGCGCACCGACCGAAGAGATGATCCGGGCGCAGGCTGCGGCACGTCTTGCCGCGAGGGCCTCGCGTGATGCCAGCGAGAAGTCGCGTAGGTCGTCTGCCTCTGAAGCTGCCAAGGAACGGGAAGCGGTCGAAGACCTTATTCAGAAGCTTCAGGACGAGTTGAAAATGCTCGGCATGGTCGCCGACGAAAAGAAGGTGTTCGAAAACCTGCGTCGCGCCGGAGCGGCCGCGACCGACGCTGAGCGGGACTCTATCCGCGAGTTGACGCTTGCGATCGAAGATCAGAAGGATAAGCAGGAACAGGCAGCCGAGACGGCTGACTTTTTTCGTGACAGCGCCCGAGACAGTTTCCTGTCTCTGGTGCCGGTGATCGAAACCGGCAACGACGCGCTCGACAGGCTGATCAGCCGGCTGATCGAGGCTGCCGCGCAAGCGGCGCTGTTCGGCGACGGACCCTTCGGCGGCTTGTTCGGCGGAGGTCTGCTCGGCGGGCTCTTTCCCGCGCATGCAACCGGCACCAACTTCACGCAACGCGGTATGGCCCTTGTCGGCGAACGCGGCCCGGAACTGGTGAACCTGCCGCGCGGCGGCGAGGTGATACCGCGTCACCGGGTTTCCGCCGCGCTTTCCGCAGGTACTTCGGTCGGCGGCGGTACGATCAACCATATCAATCTCGGCGGGATCAGCATTGCGGTTCCTGAAGGGACAAGCACGCGGGATGCCGAAGCGATCGGGCAGGCCGTTCGGCGGCAGCTCGACCAGTTTTCGCGCTATGAGCTGCCGGGACGGGTGCAGCAAATCCAGCGCAATCCGAACAGGGTGGGCTGATGAAGTCGCTTGCGCAGTTCTTCGACCATTTGAAACTGATGCCGATGCGCTGGGATATCCAGCGCAATGACGAACTTTCGGGAACCGGCGAGGGCGTGGTGTATCAGGCCGAGCTTGCGCCGCCGCTCTGGAAGGCTGACGTTACGATCCAGCCGGTACGGCTGACGGAAGCGCAGGCGATCTCCGCGCTTGTGCGCGGCCTCGGCGGGGCGCTTGAGCCGTTCATGTTTCGCGATCCCTATATCTGCGGCCCGCGGCTTGATCCGGCCGGGATATGGATTGTCGGGTCGACCGTCACGATCGGGTCGGTGAGCGGCGGGCGCATCAGCCTTTCCGGCCTGCCGCAAATCCTCGACTACCAGGCCACGGCCAATGCATTGTCCGAATGGCCGGAAGATGAGGCCGATCGGACGGCGGTCAGCGTTGCAGGCGCGCCTGTCGGCAATTACCAGCTTTCGACGGGCGACAAGTTGCAGGTCAGCGTTTCGGGCGGGCGGACGTATTTCCTCGAGGTCTCGGAAGACGTGACGGCGAGCGGCAGTTCGACGCCGCTGTTTTCGGTGTTTCCGCGCCTTCCGGCCTCGGTCGCCGCAGGCAATGCCGTGACGCTCTATCGCCCGGCCTGCCCGTGTGTCGTCGTTCCCGGATCGTTTCAGGCGGGCACGGTCAGCGGCAATATCGTTTCCGGCATGGGTTTTTCGATCGTGCAGAAAAGAGGCGTGTGATGTCGTCAGAATTCGTGATGTTCAACCCAAATGGCGGGCTGGCACTCGTCAACCTATCTGGATGTAGTCTAGCCGCCGTCTTTCTGAGCAAGGCCGAGGCGCAATGTCTGAAATTTCGCATCGATCAACTCGACAGCGAACCCAAGAGCGTCCGCCTCGGTTTCCATCGAGATGTCTTCTGCAATCGTACCTTTAGCGGCGACAATGGATTGCTCTCTAAGCTCATCGAGCCATGACAGGTCGGACGTACCTTTTTCTTCAGCGAGCTTTTCGATGCTCAGATCTAGTGCACTCGACACAGCGATGAGCGCGGCCCCTAATTTAGGTATTGGATTGCCGTCATCGATTTCCAGTTCCAGCCTCATTGTTCATTCCTCCGCGAATTGAAAACGAAATTAGCCTGCCAGTTCAGGAAAGAGTCAATTGAAAAACGTCTCATCTTCATTCATCGCGGCGCTTGTCGGCGCGCGGGAAAACGGGCTTGTGGCGCGGTCGCTGGTCTATGTGACGGCGCGGGACCGGGCGAGCGGCGCTCCGGTATCGATCGGTTTCTGGACCGGGGGCGAGGACCTCGATATCGACGTGATCGACGGGTCGAGCGGCGGGATCGTCACGCGGACCTATCTCGGCGACGTCAATCTTGAGGTTCCGGAAATCCCGCGGGTTTCCGACATGACGATCCAGACGGTCGATATCCGGCTGTCGCAGATCGCGCCGGCCGTGCAGCAGCTCGTGCGCGGCTGGGATGCGCGGCTTGCGTCCGTCGAGGTGCATCAGCTTCTGATCGACCCGGAAACGGGGCAGGCGGCGGGGCCGGCCGAGGTCACGTTTCTCGGCATAGTGGATGGCGAGCCGGTGGAAACGCCGGCGGCGGGCGAGGAGGGCGGGATCACGCTGAACCTGATCTCGGCCGCGATCGCCATGCTGGCGCGCACCAATCCGCTGAAGTCCTCCTATGAGGGACAGAAGCGCCGGCAGGATGACCAATGGGGCCGGTATTCCGGCGTTGTCGAGAACTGGGATATTCCATGGGGGCGCGACGCATGAGCGCGCTTATCCGCATCGATGGCTGGCGCGCGCGGTTTGATGCCGCCTGCGATGCCATGCGCCGCAAGCCGTTTTCCTGGGGTGATCACGATTGCCTTGTCGGGCTTGTCGGCGACAGCGTGGAAGCGCTGACCGGCGCCGATATCGTCTCGCCCTGGCGGGATCGTTACACCACCGGGATCGGCGCGCTCAGGGTGTTGCGCAATGACGGGTTTGCCGATCTCGGCGACCTGGTCGCGACGATCCTGCCGGAAATCCATATTTCCCGCGCCCGGCTTGGCGATATCGCGGCCATTCCGTCCGATGACGGTTTCGGCTCAGCGCTCGGCGTCGTCAATGGCGAGCGCATCCTCGTTCTGCGGCCGGAGGGCTTCGGGACGGTCGATCTCTTGAGCGCAACGCGCGCCTTCCGCGTCGGGTGACATGATCAGATTCCTGCTTTATACGCTCGTCGCCTTTCTCACCGCGACGACGACGGCGCATGCCGGTTTTCTGTTTGGCGCGATCGGCGCTGTTGCCGGCTGGATCGGTTCGCTTGGCGTGGTCGGACAGGCGATCGTCGGCATCGGCCTCAGCGTCGGCGCGAGCCTGATCCAGCGGGCGATATCCGGCAAGGAGAAGAAGACAGAGACCCGCGACCCGGGCGTCAACCTGTCGATCCGGATGGGCGACAATGAGCCGGTCACCTTTATCGCCGGCGACTATGCGACCGCCGGCCGGCGCAAATATGCGGGAACCTGGGGCGAGGTCGACGGCACGCCGAATGCCTATTTCGTCGACGTGATCGAACTCAGCAGTCTGCCGCAGTCCGGGCTCAATGGCGTCTGGGTAGACGACCAGAAGGTGACGCTGCTGACCGGCGAGGCGCATGGCGAGTTCGGCTTTCCGGTTGCCGAGTACCGGAGCGGCGGCGCGGACTATATGTGGGTCAAGTTCTACAACGGCTCGCAGACGACGGCGGACGCCTATCTGATCGATCGCTTCGGCGGCAATGCCGACAGGCCGTTTACCTCGGCGATGATCGGGCGCGGGGTGACCTATGCGATCGTCACCTGCCGGTATGATCGCGACCTGTTTTCGAGCGCGCCTTCGATGCTGTTCGAACTGGGTTCGATCCCGCTTTACGATCCGCGCAAGGATAGCACGGTCGGCGGCAGCGGGTCGCATCGCTGGGATAATCCCGCCACGTGGGAATGGTCGAACAACCTGCCGGTGATCATCTATAATGTCATTCGCGGCGTCTATCACGGCAACCAGTGGATATATGGCGGGCAGGATCTCGCCGCCTATCGCCTGCCTGTCGCCAACTGGATGACGGCGATGAACGAAGCCGATGCGTCGGTCGATGACGGCGCGGGTCCGGTCCCGGCGTTTCGGGGCGGGTACGAGTTTCGCGGCGATGAGCGGCCGATCGATGCGATCGAGGAGTTGCGGCTTGCCTGCAATGCGCGGCTTGCCGAAGTGGGCGGTATATTCAAGATCTCGGTCGGCGCGCCGGGCAGCGCGGTCTATGCGTTTTCGGACAGCGATATCGTCATCACGAAAGGCCAGGCGCTCGACCCGCACGGCTCGTTTGACGACACGGTGAATGCCGTCGAGGCGATCTATCCAGAGCCGGCGGAAAAGTGGACGATGAAGGATGCGCCGGCGCGTTACGACAGCGCGCTGGAGGTGCTGGACGGTGACAATCGCCTGCCGCAGGCGGTGAGCTTCGAGGCCTGCCCCTTTGGCGGGCAGGTGCAGCGGCTGATGCTGGCGATGCTGAACGATGCGCGCCGGTTCCGGACGCACCAGATATGCCTGCCGCCGGATGCCTGGCCGCTGGAGCCCAATGACGTCGTTTCGTGGACCAGCGCGCGCAACGGATACGAGGACAAGAAATTTCTCGTGGTCGCGCTCGCCGCGCCCATGAGCGCCAATGTCATCGTCTCGCTGAAGGAAATCGACCCGGCCGATTATGACTGGTCGGCGGACGATGCGCTGCCGACAGCGGTGGGCTGGATCGGGCGGATCGGCGTGCCGGCGCAGATCATGACCGGCTGGACGGTGGAACCGGCAACGCTCTATGACGCCGCCGGCAATGCATGGCGGCCGACGATCAAGGTTTCGTGGGCTGGCGGGCTTGAGGATGTCGAGCGGGTATGGGTGCAGGTGCGGCTCAAGGCCTCCAGCGCTGTGGTCTTCGACAGCGACAGCACGCGCTATGCCAGCCCCTATTACGCGCTGCTGCAGCCGGTGTTTCGGCACAACACGGAATATGAGGTTCGCGGGCGCTATGTCCCCATCTCGCGCCGGCCGACGGAATGGTCGGCATGGCTTTCCGTAACGACGCCGGATGTCTCGACCGATCTCGATGTCACGCTCGATACGGTCGGCGAGGATGTGCGCAAAAGGTTTGAGGAGCTTCAGGCCGGTTACGATTATCAGAATTTGCGGATCGCCGACATCGCCACCTCGATCTCGCTGCAGGGCTCCGTCGGATTGCTCGACCGGCTGGAGCTGCGGCAACAGACCGGCAATGCGCTCGCCCAGATCACGGAAGAGCGTCTGGTGCGCGCCACGGAAGACGAGGCGCTGGCGCAGGAGATCGTATTCATCGGCGCGGAGCTTGACGATGCGACGGCGGCGATTGTCGAGGAGTCGATTGCCCGCGCTACCGCAGACGAGGCGCTGGCGGAGCAGACGACCGAGCTTGCCGCGCAGCTCAATGACAGTTTCGCCAGCGGGCAGATCAAGTTTTCGGCGGCCGCCGACCAGTCGGGCGTCACCGCCCGGTTTTCGGTGCTTGTCCGCGCCGGAACGGGCGGCAGCTTCATCGAGAGCGGTTTCTTCCTCGAAATCTACACCGAGGGCGGCGTGCAGAAATCGCGCTTCGCCGTCAATGCCGATCAGTTCGTGGTGCTGAACAATGGCCAGCGTCCTCTGGTCTTCGAGGGCGGCGAGCTGAAGCTCAATATTGCCAATATCGGCACGGTGAATTCCGGTCTCATCGAAAGCCTGAACGGCAAGATGACGATCAACCTCAATGCCGGCAGCATCGTGATTCGCTCATGACGCAGACTCTGATCGGCATCGACAGCCAGGGCGTGGCATCGGTCAAGATATCGACCGATGCCTACGACCCGATCACGACGCCCGACACGACCTATGGCGCGTGGCTCTACAATTCAAAATTCGACCCGATCCGCTATTGGGGCGATTACACCGCGGTTGATATGGATGGCGCGCCATCGGTGCAATATCTGCCATCCGGCACGAACCAGAGCAATTTCCAACTCGCGATCACGGGCGGGACGGTGACGCGATACTGGTTTCGAAACGCCTATTTCGCAGGGCTGCATTACACCCAGCCGGTGTTTCAGAAGAAGATCAAGACCTTCTCCGGGCGGTTTTCCGGGCGCGTGGTGCAGAGCTATCACGGTTATCAGGACCGCAGCGGATACTTCGCCTCATCGGGGGCGTGGTCGGAGCCATGGCATACTGACTGGAACCGCCTCGATCCGTCGACGGTCGGCTATCTCGGCAATGGCACGCTGGTGGACCCGAACTACAACCAGAATGCCGATCCGGAAAGCAATACGGTGTTGCAGGTCTGGGACCTGCCGGGCAATGCCGACCCGATCCTCGACCCACCGCTTTCGCCGGTTTCCGGACAGACATCGGTGATCATCAACAATGCGACATGCCGGGTGGCAAAGCCGGGCTATGACGCCAATACGGCGAGCGAAACCCAGCTTGCCTTCGACAGCGCGGTGCTGCCGATCAAGGTGGTTGCCGCCAATGACGTTGCCGTGCCTTCGGGCGTCAGCTCCGTCTCTGTCGGGGCGATCCCGGACGATTGCCTGATCGACGTGCATTTCTATACCGGGAGCGACATCTGGTATCCGATCTCGCCGCTGACGAGCGGCAGCTACAATCTCGGGGCGGAATACTGGCTTTCCGGCGGGCAGTTGAATTTCGACAACCCGTATGGCGCCTGCCGGGCGCGGTACATGGTCTATGCCAGCAACGGGGCCGGGCCGACCTATGGCGCGAATGACGTGCTGCGGCAGTTCAATGACGGGTCGCAGAATGTGGTGCAGTTCCTGCGGCCGGGCGCGGGCGCGAGCCCGAGCTTTCGCGACATCATCCTCGACAGCCGCTGGCCGGCCGTCAGGATCATCAAGCAAGGCTATATCCCGATCACGGCCGACGGCAACCAGGAATGGCCGGTGAGCTTCGATGCGGGCGGGGCATGGCCGTTCGTCAAGTTCATGACCGTCCATGGCGGGGCGAGCACGGCTGGCGAAAGCTATTCCTCGGCGGTGCGCGAGCCGTTCTCAAAGGTCCTCTACATCAACACGCCGGGCTCCGGCGGCGGAACGGCGGGCGATACCAGCTATTGCAAGCTGACTGCCTCCGAAGCGCGGTTCTACACATTCCGGGGCTCACCGGTGCTGAGCTACTACGCCAACGCCTCCGACTATTCCAGCGGCACGCTGACGCACCGCTATGATGACAGCCCGATCCAGGGCATCCGCTATTACATTTTCGGGATACCGCAGCCATGACTTATACGACGGGCACAATCACGCTCACCAACGGCTCGGCGGCCGTTGCCGGCAATGGCACAGGCTGGGCGACGGCGCTGATCGCCGGCGGGGTGATCTATCCGCAGGCGGCGGGCAATCCGCTGCCGATCGCGAGCGTGGACAGCGACACCGCGATCACGGCCGCGACCGAATGGGTTGGCGCGACGGGCACCTATGCCTATGCCCTTCAACGGCAGGATGACGCCAACCAGGTAATCGCCAATGCGGCGGCGCTGGCGGATTATATCCAGCGGCTCGACAATGAGACGCTCTCCGCCCTTGCCGGGCTGACGCCTGCGGCTGACAAGCTGGCCTATTTCAGCGGGGGTAGCACCGCAGCATTGACCACGCTGACGAGCTTCGCGCGGTCGCTGCTCGATGACGCCAACGCGAGCACCGCGTTGACGACGCTGGGCGTCTCGACGTTCGCGAAAACCTTGCTGGACGACGCCGATGCCTCCGCCGCCCTGACCACGCTGGGCGTCTCGGCATTCGCCAAAACCCTGATGGATGACGCCGACGCCTCCGCCGCGCTGACCACGCTGGGCGTTTCGGCGTTCGCGAAAACCTTGCTGGACGACGCCGATGCGTCTTCGGCGCGCGACACATTAGGGGCACAGGCCGCATTGGGTTATACGCCTGTTGACGCCGATGCCCCGAATGTTACCGGCTCTCTCATCAGCACCGGCTGGTTTGTATCAGGCGGCGCGTTTAACAATACCCGGTCTTTGATACTTCAACAAAGCGCGGATGCCGGCGCTGTCCGCGCTGAAATGCAGGCTCTGGAAAGGATAGGATTTTACTATACCTGGCTTTTCCGCCTTAGCGCTGGCGGGGCCAGCGTGGATATGGAGTTTCGTTCAGACGGATCCCTTACCGTCCCGGGATCGATCAACGGAGCTTCCAAGAATTTTCTTATCGACCATCCGCTCGATCCGACCAATCGCGACCTGACCTTCGCCTCGACCGAGAGCCCGCATTACGGCGTCGAGGCCTGGGGCGTTGCGCGACTTGAGGGCGGCCGCGTCACGGTCAATATCGATTCGGCAAGCAATCTGACGGCCGGCACATGGGAAGCGTTGACGCAGAACACAATCGTCACGTCACTGCAGAACCAGGAGGGGTTCGCACGGCTGAGGCCCGGCCCGGTTGCCGGAGGGCAGTTCGAGATCATCGCCGATGACGAGACGTGCGGCGACCTCGTTGCATGGCGCGCGGTTGCCGATCGCAATGACACGATCATCAGGACGCTCGGCAATGCCGACCCCGAAACCGGGCTGTTGATCCCGGAAGCGGACAAGGCGGGTTCGGTATGAGCGATCCGGCAGTTCTGGAAATCACATCCGATCCGAACGGCATCTTTTCGGTGAGCGGGCTGGCCCTTCTGGCCGATCCGGATGCCACCGCGGGAAGTTATCCGGTGAGCTATCGCGTGTCGCGAAACGGGCGCGTGCTGCTGGAACGATCGGATACGATCACTGTCAGCGCCTCGCCCTACAAGGCGGCCAATGCCGCAGGCGGGGCGGGCTGGCCCGGCGCGCTGCTGGATTTCAGCGGCGATCATTATCGCCTGACCGCCAATGCGGATATCGAAAACGCGAGCGCGGATGCGATCTGGTATCCGGCGCCCGCGGTTGATTTTTCAGATGTCGTGAGTTTCACCCGCGCCGGCGCAGCCACCTATATCGATGCGGCCGGCGTGATCAGGATTGCAGCAGCCGATCAGCCCCGTTTCGATTATACGCACGGCCTGCGCGGAATATTGCTGGAAGGACCGGCAACCGGCCTGTTCGGAGGTGAGACAAACCCTCGCCTGACGACGCTCGGGTCGGTCACAACGACCAATGAGGCGACCCCTTTCGGCGATCTCGTCAACGGCATCCGGGTCGCTTCGACGGGCAACCCTGCCGGAACCACGCGTTATGGCCGCGACGTGTCGCTGCTCGCAGGCGCCAAACTCTCTCTCGTGTGGTGCCTGGCGGTTGGCACTTCCGGACATGCGAAAGCCGGAATTATCAATTCGACGACCGGACAGCGGCTTGATCTTATTGTCGATTTTAACGCCGGATCGATCACGGTCGATACAGCAACGGTGGGTGCGGTTACCAGCACAAATCTACGCCAGTTGAATGGCGCGGTTCTTCTGGAAGTGGCGCTTACCCTCGCAAACCCGTCGAGCTACTTGCAGATCAACGCCGGACCATATTCCGCCGTCGCGGGTGAGGATGTCGTGCTTTACGCCATGCAAGCCCTCTCCGGTGAGGCCAGCAGCATAATCCACAATACGACGGCTAGCCTGGTTGCACGGCCTGCCGACAGGGCGCAATTGAGCGAACCCGTCGCAGCCTTGCTACGGCGCGGCGAGGCGACCGTGCTGATGCAGGGCAAGGGTGCGTACGGCGCCTCGGGTCGTCTCATGGGCGGCGCGGCGGGCACGCGGTTGCTGGGGCTTAACGCGGCGCAATCCGCCATCGTGGCCGGGAACGCCACGACGCTCTCGCTCGGTGCAGTAACGGTACCGCTCCCCTCCTTCGGGGCGGCTTTCGGCTATGACGGGTCCGGCAAACGCGGCAGTTTCAACGGCGGCGGCGTGGTGATCGATGCGACCACGATGAACGCCGATCGGACCGAAGCCCATCTCGGCCGTGACAACGGCGGAAACTTCGCCAGCGGCTGGTACTCCCAACTCGTGATCTGGCCGTTCCTTATGACGAATGCCGATCTTCAGGCGAGGGCGGCGGCCTATGCCTGATATGCAATTCCTGCCGGAGGTGGCATGATGATTGGATTTTCACTCGGATTGGGGCTGAGCCCCATGATCGTCTCCAGAGCAACTGGCGGCTATCTGTCGGAGACAAACACCTATTTCGCGGCTGGCGTGACAGATGGCGGCAGTGCGGCTAGCCCGACCTACAAGACGATCGTCAACACATTGGTCGCGGGGCTGAAGAACGCTGGCGTATGGGGTAGCTTCGACTACCTGCACCTTCTGCGCGGGCATGACGCGTATATCTCCATGATCAACCTTGTAAACCCGAGCAGCAACAAGGCATCCGCGATCAATTCACCGATCTTCACTCCCTATATTGGCTATCTGGGCGATGGCTCGTCGGCCTACCTAACCACAGGGTTCGACCCCACGTCCGGGACGCCACAGTTTCAGCGTGACAGCGCCCATATCGGAGCGTGGGGCGTTACGAGCGCAGGGCAGTCCGCATCGGCTCTCATTGGCGCCAGCGTGACAGATGTCGCGCTTTTTCCCCGCAACACGTCGAACGTCATGACCGTGAGGCTGAATTCGACCGTCTCCGTCCAGAGCGGTGGCGTTGTAACTGATGCGAGCGGTCATTTTGTCGCATCGCGGGACAGCGCGTCGACGGTCACGCTCTATCGCAACGGCTCGCAGCTCGCGCAAGGCACGTCCAACGCCTCAGCGGCTGTTCCTGCATCCGGTCTCAATTACCTCCAATCATACCCCGCGCAATACGCCGCCCGCCGCATCGCCATTGGTCATGGCGGGCGGAAACTGAGCGCGCAGCAGGTTTCCGACGTCAACGCGCTTTTCGCGGCCTATATCGCCGCCACCGACGCCCTTGCGGCATAACAGGAGATGCAATCATGATCATGAACTGGTTCGTTCTTACTGCTTCGCAGAAGTCCGCCGTCGAGGCGTTCAATGGCGAGGCTCTTGGCCTGATTGACGCCCGGGCGATCGACAACGCCACGCCGGGAACCGGCATCAACCTCAACGACAATGCGATTGATTTCGAGCCCGGTGATCCCGTGACGCTGACAGGGATGTATGTCGTGCCGAAGCGCGTCGTCGATGATCCAAACCAGGCGGCGGACGCAAAAACGCTGTTGCTGACGCTGCCGTGGTGCGCGCTCGAAAACGAGACGATTTTCGCGCCGTATCTCGGCGACGACTAAGCCAATCAGCCGGACCACCCGGCCCATCCTCAAACAAACCCAGACACCCGCACCGCCTCCGCATCAAGGCGGGCGGCGGAGCTTTGCTCAATTGGAGGCTGAGAAATGAAAGTGACAATCGATCTGATCAGACGCATCGCCCGCCGTCCGCTGACCGGCAAGCAGGTGGCGAATGCCGAATCGGTGATCATGGCGTTCGATCGCTACGGGTCGCGCGCCGGCCTCGATCTGCCACACCGGCTGGCGCAGTTTCTGCCGCAGGTCATGCATGAGAGCGGCGAGTTTCGCTATGACCGCGAGGTATGGGGGCCGACGCCGGCGCAGGCACGGTATGACACGCGCACCGATCTCGGCAACACGCCGGAGCGGGATGGCGACGGCAAGAAGAATGCCGGCCGTGGCCCGTTGCAGGTGACCGGCGGTTTCAATATCGGCGAATTCCAGGGCTGGTGCGTCGAAAACATTGGCGGCAACGTCCCGAATTTTCGCGAGAACCCCGACCTGATCAATACCGACCCGTGGGAAGGTCTGTCGGCCATCTGGTACTGGAGCACGCGCGGGCTGAACCGCTATGCCGATGCCGGCGATATCGAGATGATCACGAAGCGGATCAATGGCGCGCTGAACGGCTATGCCGATCGCCTGGCGCTCTATGTTCGCACGGCGCTGGTCATGCTCGGCTACGAGCCCGATGCGATCCGGGCATTCCAGATCGATGCCAAGGCGAAAGGTCTTTACACCCGGGCAATCGACGGCGATGCGGGGCCGGGCACGCGCGCGGCGTTGCACAAATCCCTTGCCGCCCTCTCGAAATCGCGCGTTGATGCCGCGCCCGTCACGCAAAAGGAACCGTCCGGCAGCGCGGTCGCGATCGCGGCCGGCGGCGCTGCGCCGGCGGCAGCCGTGGCGGCGCCATCGATTGAGGAGGTTGTGAGCGCGGTGACCGACCAGCAGCATGAGCTGGCGAGCGGCGATATCGCGCGGATCGTCATTGCCGCGGTCATCGTCGGGCTGACCGTCTGGCTCGCGATGAGGCGGCGCTGATGTTCGGGCAGATCAAAAACTGGTCGCTGGCGATCGCCGGCGGTCTCGTGGGCGTGGCGATCGTCATCGTGGTGGTTTGGGCCTTCGTGCTGCCCGCCGCCCGCCGTGATGGCCGACAGGATGAAAAGGCGGATCGGGCGCGCGACACGCTCAGCCAGGTGCAGGAAAGGTTTGAAGACGATGCGAAACGCGAGCAAATGGATAGCGCCGATCTTTGTGATGACTACTTCCGTAATCTTGGCCGGGTGCCCGAGTGCGACACTCTCCGGATGCGGCCCCTTCAAAAAGAATAACCTTTCGCCGGCCGGGTTCGTCGCGCTCGCCAATGCCGACCGCAACGGGCTGAACAACGTCACCGGCAATGATGCCGCCGGCGAAAGGCTGGGCTGCTGGTGACCGACGACCCTTTGAGGATCAACGCGCTCATCCTCCAGCGCATCGAAGATGTCGGCAAGAGCGTTGACCGGGTAGAGCGCCGGCTCGAGGCATCCGAAGCAAGCGCCAGCGAAAGCCGGCGCGGCATGCACCAGCGGCAGGAGCAGCATGAGCGCGAGCTGCTGAAGATCAACCACCGGCTGGAAAACGTCGAAAAGGCCGTCAGCGAGGCCGCGCCGACGCTGGAGGATTACGCGCTCAAGAAAGCGCAGGTGGAAGGCGCGGGTCGCCTCGGCAAGCTCCTATGGGTCGCCGGCGGCTTCCTGCTGGCGCTCGCCGTCTGGCTGGTCGGGCAGAAGGAAAACATATGGAGCTGGCTGTCGAGCCGCTGAAAGCCGCCTCGGGAAACCGGGGCGGCTTTTTTGTTTCAGGCTGGCAGCAGGATTATTGCGTCGTCCCTCAGCGGCCGCTGGAGCCCCTTCGCCTCATCCCACGGCGCGCGCATCCACACGTCCATCTCTTCCGCCGTCGTCAAAATCACCGGCATCGCCTTCGGGTGGATCGGCTTCACTACGGCGTTTGCCTCGCAGGTGAGGAACCCGAACAACTCGTGGGTGCCGGTCCGCGGGTTCTTCTGCGAGCCGCGCTCGCCCTCCCACACCGTCCAGATCCCGGCAAAGGCCGCAAGCGGCTTGTCCTCGTTGATGGCAAACCAGCGTTTGGTCTTCTTCGGCTTGGTGTTTTCCCATTCGCAAAACGTCGTCCAAGGCACCAGGCAGCGGTTTTCCGGCCCCAGCCAGCGCCGCCAGTGGGGCGATGCGGTGTTGCGGATATTGGTGACGCCGGTATCCGGCCTGCCCTTTGTGACGAAGGGCGGCGAGGGCATGCCCCAGGTCGCGAAGGCAAGCTCGCGCGCGCCATCGGCCATGCGCACGATCGGCGCCGGCCGGTCCGGGTAGCAATCGCCGTTGAGGTCGGCACGGTTCGTCAGGTCGCGTTCGGGCTTGAAGAGTTGGCGCACGGCTTCGTGACTGGTCGTGTTGTTGTACAGGTTGCACATTACGGCTTATCCCCCAGCTTCACCGTGCGCCATACCTGGCGCATCCCGGCCGGCCTCCTCACCCGTATATCACCATAATCGCCGGGCCTTGGCGAGAGCAAAGCCGTCGCCATGTATTCCATGGTCTTGCAGCGCGAACAGGCGAAGGGCGGCTCGTGGGCATAGTGCAGACCGCCGACGATCGGCACCAGGTCGGAGGCGAGATAGTTCACCCGCCGCCGGCAGCCGCCGCACCAGACCTGCAAAATGTGGCCTTCCGAGGCTGCATCCTGAAGGGTGCGATAGCCCTTTCCGGGCGGTAGCCCGGGCGGCGGTCTTTGTGCCGGCATGATTTCTCACCTTCCGCATGTTCATTTTTTGTTCTATTTTCGGAAATAGCGAAATCGGAGTCAAGAACACGCAATAGCCGCCTCGGGAAACCGGGGCTTTTTTTCTCGTTTTGGACTTATCCACATCGATGGAATATCCGTGGACAATCTTCCATCGGTGTGGGGCACACTCCCTCCAAGCAATTGTTTCTGCTGAAAAGGTTTTGCCAATGCGTGGGGCACAATGAGCTTGATATCGTTGACGAAAATGGCAGTATCGCAGTCTTCCCGAGCGCGCCATTTCTTCATCCAAGCATATTTGGAATGTCTTCTCGCCTGCCCGAGGCAATCCGACATCTTGCTGCTTTCCGCACGCTCCGGCGCGTTTGACGCTATTCCTCCGCCCATTCCGGTAGCGGAAACACCATGTCATAGGCCCAGTTGAAGGCGAGCGCGTAGACCATGTAGAACAGCGCGAAGGATATATCCATCACCAGCGCCTGCCACAGCGATATGCCGAGATACCAGGCGATAAACGGCATCAGCACGATCAGCAGGCCGGTTTCGAACAGGACCGCATGGACCACGCGCGACGGAAATGCCTTCTCCGTGGTGGCGAACAGGCGCTGCATGATGTGGTCGAAGATATAGTTGTAGACCATGTTCCAGAGAGCGGCGAGCGTGGCGCTGACGACGCCCACCACGCCGATGTCGTGCATGGGCATGCCGAAGACGAAAGCGCCGAGCGGAACGACCAGAAGCAGGCCGATAACCTCGAAACTCAGTGCATGGCGAAGGCGATCGAGAGGGGAGCGCATGGGCAACCTCAAATGAGATGCCGGGTCGTCCCGGCTGTTGTCCAATTCGGGGAGGTCGTCCTCACAGCGACGGAGGTAGCGTCCGCCATGCCCCGTTTCAAGTGCCGGCACAGTGAGGTGCGAAAAAGATTGCTTCGCGCATTCTGGAAAGAACGAGACCCGCGGGAGGCGCCGGTCACGGCAGCGCGTTATCCTGGTTCACGACACGATTGCGGCCGCCACGCTTGGCGACATAGAGACGCGTGTCGGCGTTCTTGAACAGGGCGTTCCAGCTTTCGGATGGTTCGCGGGTCGCGACGCCGAAGCTCGCGGTGACGCCAGTTGCGCCATCCGGTAAGCCATAGTGATGCGCTTCGACGGCGGCCCGCAGGCGTTCGGCGAACTGCAGCGCCGCCTCGCTGTCGGTATCCGGCATTAGGATCGCGAATTCCTCGCCGCCCAGCCGCCCGATGATGTCGTGCTTGCGGGCATTCTGGCGCAGGACCGCGCCCACTTCCCTCAGGACCACATCGCCCTGATCGTGACCGTAAAGATCGTTTATGCTCTTGAAGTGATCGATGTCGCAAAGAACGAGGGAAACCGGATTGTCGATAACCGGCAACTCCACCTCGATCCGGTCGCCGAAGCCGCGCCTGTTCAACACCCCGGTCAGGGCGTCATAGTCACGCTCGCGCCGCAAATCGTGCAGCACGTCGGAAAAGGCCGCAAACAGCAGCGTAAGCGCCAGCGCCGCCGCGAGGAGACCAACCGAGAAGAGCATGGCCTGCCAGAACATCGAATTTGCAAAGGCGGCCACGCCGGGAGCGATCCAACTGCCGATGGTCAGCATGGTTCTCGGAAAGAAGTGAAGGGCGAAAAGCAGCAGGACCCAGAAGAGAACGCGATCGACGGGGCGTGGCGCCGGACGCTTCGCAAGGGGAGCCGTTGCCGACAGCATGATCAGGCCATAGCCGAAATGCTGGACGTAGATGCGGGCGGTGAGATTTCGATCGATATAGAAAAAATACCAGAGCAGTGCCATTATGATCGTGAATACAGCCAGGCAAAGCCACCAGTTGAACGGCTTTCCGGCGCGCAGGAGTATACCCTGCACGGTCAGCAATACCGCAAGCGTGTAGAGTGCGCCGGAAACAAGGGCGTTCGCTCCAACGCCGGGAGGCCAGCCGAGAATTTGCGAGAGCGAGCCCAGCGTGAACAATAGGCACGATAGCGCTAGCACAGGCAAATAACGCAGCCGTCTTTCGATCAGCCAGAACACTGCAAAGGCGAGGCTGAATGTCAGAACGATGCCCGGACCCGTCAGGGAAAGGATTGTTCGCGCTACCACAGTATCCATTGGACATCAGGCTTCTGAAATAAACAGCTGGAGGAAATCAACATCGGAGAGGGCTGAGACCAATCTCTCCGGACTGCAGTTGACTGCTCGTATAGATTGTTTCCGGAGAAAAAGTAAGCTATCGGTTTCAATATATTTCATTGCCGGCACGTTTTCAGCACGGTCGGCAAGAAATGTGAAAGCCAATTAGAGCAATTCTGTTTGAAATGGAAGCAGTTATGTACGTCCAGTCCTACCTTTACATGCGGGCAGGTGCACCTGACATGGTCATTGCTGTGGTTGAGGATTTCGAAAGCGCGACAGCCGGTTCGGCGTACAGCCGGTGACTTTTATGATTTCGGGATTACGGAATGCCCGCGATTCAGCCACCGCAATCGACTGCGAGCACACTACCGTCTTATGTAGAGGGAAGTAACGCCGTGTTCAGGGCAGGTCACAACAAAACAATCCGCCGCGGATGTCCGCGACGGGTCGGCTTGCGAGAGATCGATTTTTGCTGAAAGGTCAGCCGTATTCCGCCATATCGGCCGCCACGGCGGCCTGCATCTCGTCCAGCACGTCGGGGAGCGCGCTCAGGACCCGGTTCCAGCGCGGCATCAGCGGCGTGGCGTCCGGGGTTTCGAGGAAGGCGTTGCCGGCTTCCGTCAGGTTGGTCGCAAACAGTTCGACAGCCTGTTCTTCCTTGTGCCGGTCAGTGGAAAGCCCGTTCATGCGGGCGTCGTTGTGATAGGTTTCCACCAGATCGAGCGCGGTGCGGAAATAGGCGGCCTTCACTGTTCTCAGCGTCTCCTGCGAGAAGGTCACGCCGTCGGTCGCAAGCTTGCGGAACACGGTCTTGCAGATGTCCGTCGACATGCGCGACAGGCCCTGCCGGGCATCCTCCTGTGAGAGCGGCTGGTGCTTGTGGTCGTAGGCGTCGGAGATATCCACCTGGCAGATGGCGTTGTTGGAATAGTTGCGCCACAGTTCCGAGAGCACGCCGATCTCGAGGCCCCAGTCCCACGGAATGCGGATATCGGGCAGAATATGCGTGCGCATCGCGAATTCGCCGGCGAGCGGATAGCGGAACCCCTTCAGGTAATCGAGATAGGGCTGGTGGCCAATGGTCTTTTCCAGCGCCAGCAGAAGCGGCGTCACAAGAAGCCGGGTCACGCGACCGTTCAGCGAGCCGTCGGCGATGCGCGGGTAATAGCCCTTGGCGAACACATAGGGAAAGGCGGGGTTGGTGACCGGATAGACCAGCCGGGCCAGCATCTCGCGCGAATAGGTCACGATGTCGCAATCATGCAGCGCCACGACCGAGGAGTTGCGCGCGCCGAGAACATAGCCGATGCAGTACCAGACATTGCGGCCCTTGCCCGGTTCCTCCGGCGCCAGCGACGCTTGGCCGAGCCGGTTGTGAACGGCCTGCATGCGCGGCCCGTCATTCCACAGCACGGCGTGTTGCTGGGGCAGGCGGCTGAAATATTTCAGCGCGTAGCGATACTGCTCCTCGTCGGCGCGGTCGAGCCCAATGACGATGTTGGAGATATAGGGCACCTCGGTCAGGTGCTTGACGATGTTGTCGAGCGCCTCGGCCTCGAGCTCGGAAAACAGGGAGGGGAGGATCAGCGTGATCGGGCGGGTCGCCGAAAAACTCGAAAGCTCGCGCTCCACGCGATGCAGCGAGCGTTCGCGCAGGTTGTGAAGCGTCGCGACGACGCCGTTTTGATGAAAGTCAGCCATGGCGACGCTCCTGATTTTCGTGCTTGCGGCAGCGCAGGAAAATGGCTGCCGAGTGGAATATGTATCAGAGCGGGCGGCTTTCAACGTTGCGAGGCCGCTCGATCGTCATTGTTAAGCGGCAGTTCCGCGCGTAACGGGTGGTTCCGTCCGAGTGCGAGCCGCTCATCTATTTACCAACTATATTATGCCAATAATTGCAATATCATGTCATTCCAGCCGTAAGGGCCCGGACGCTCGGACCGGGTGATGAAACCCGCGCGCTCGCGATCCGAAACCGGCATTTCGGCATGGGCGGGATTGGCGATGATGAAGCCCCGGTCGGCGGCCTCCAGCATGGCCGCATCATTGGGCGCATCGCCCAGCGCCACGGTGGAAATCGGCTCATCCGAGGTTTCGGCATAGTGGCGGGCAATCTTCGCCATCGCCTCGGCCTTCGAGGTTTTCGGCATCAGCGTGAAGAACCGGCCGCCCTGGACCGCCTGAAACCCATGCGCGTCAAGGATTGCCGCAAAGGCAGCGCGCTCGTCTTCGCTGCCGGACCACAGGCCCGGTTCGGAAAAGCGGCGCTTGCGGGCAAGGCGGGCGTTTTCCAGCGTCATGCCGGTCTTTTCAGCAACCTCTTCATCGCTCCAGTCGCCGAAACCCTTGTAGCGCCGCCGCAAATCCGGATCCATGGAGGACAGCACCGCGCGCAGCCTGTCATAGACGCCGTCTTGCTCCGCTTCGCCGCCCGGCCAGTTGACGATGCCGGCGCCGTTTTCCACGATCATCGGATGGTCGATGCCGATCGCGGCCGCGATCGGCCGCATCTCGGCCTCGGTTTTGGAGCTTGCGAGGATGAGCGGGATACCCCGCGCCTTCAAGAGGTCCAGCGCCGGCCGGGCCGGTTCGAAGGAATAGGTCTCGTGGTCGAGCAGCGTGCCGTCGAGATCGGTGAAAACGATGTGCATCGGCTCACCTCGATCAGCCACGGTTTCGGGCAAGAAACTGCCGCGCCGCGTAAAGCGAAATCGCCGAGGCATTGGAAACATTGAGCGATTTGATCTCGCCGGGCATGTCGAGCCGGGCGAGTGTGGTCACCGTCTCGCGGGTCTTCTGGCGCAGGCCCTTGCCCTCCGCGCCGAGCACCAGCGCGATCTTGTCGCCGCTGAGGCTTTCCTCCAGCACGGCGGGCCCCTCCGAATCGAGCCCGACGGTCGCAAAGCCCATGGCGTGGAGTTCATCCAGCGCCTTGGCCAGATTGGTGATCTGGATATAGGGAATATATTCCAGCGCGCCCGAGGCGGATTTGGCGAGTACGCCCGATTCGGCCGGGCTGTGGCGCATGGTGGTGATCACCGCGCCGGCGGCAAACGCGACGGCGGAGCGCAGGATCGCGCCGACATTGTGCGGGTCCGTGACCTGATCGAGCACCAGGAGCAGCGGGCTGTCCTGCAGCGCATCCAGCTTGCGCACCGGCAACGTGCGCGCCTTCAGCATCACGCCCTGATGGATCGCGTCCTCGCCGAGAATGTCGTCGATCTCCTTCGGGCGCACGATCTCCACCGGAAGTTTCGGCGGCAGCTCCAGCCCGTCGGTCAGGCGGGCAAGCGCGTTCTGGGTGATCTTGAGCGCGATCAGCGTGCGCTCCGGGTTTTCGATTGCCGCGCGCACGGTGTGCAGCCCATAGAGCAGCACCTCGTCGTCCGCCACCGGCAGCGGGCCGGCCGGTCCGCGCTTGCCCTGTCGGGCCGGGGCAGGGGGCAGATCGCCGCGCGCGCGCTTGTTGTCGCGGTGGGCGCGTCGGAGCTTGGCGTAATGGCTGTCTTTGGCGGAGCCGTCGCGGTCGTGTTTCTTGTTCATGGGTTTTTTATAGAGTGGCGGGCAGCTTCCGGCTAGACGGTTGGCGCCGGTTTTGCACTGCGGCGCGCCCCCATCGCGGGCCAGATGATTTTTCGGCGGATTTTGTGAAGCGCCGTGTTGACAGAGCGTCATCAGCCGGTCATATACGCGGCGCAGATCGAAGCGGGCCGGCGTGCCGGCGCGGTATCGATCGGCGGCATGGCCGCCATCCAGGCTGGTACTGGAGGAGTGCGTGAGTGGTTAAAACGGACGGACTGTAAATCCGTTGACTTAGTCTACGTTGGTTCGAATCCAACCTCCTCCACCACCGGACCTGGGACCTGATCCGAGCGGAGCGAGGACCGGCGGATCATGCATGCAGGTTGGAACGCCGATCCGAGTGTATCGAACCGAAACGCTCTTCTGAAGTTCCGCGGGTATAGCTCAATGGTAGAGCAGCAGCCTTCCAAGCTGAATACGCGGGTTCGATTCCCGCTACCCGCTCCAATCCATCTCTCATTCGCAGCGCAAGCCTTGTTTCATCGCCCTGACGGCGGCGGTGATTATGTTGCGTCATACCATTGCACTCTTCAATGAAATCACGTAAAGGTTGTATTTCGTTGTGATGTGTTTTTACGAGGTTGCAGGATGGGGGCATGAGCCGGGCAGGCGTGGAGCGAAAGCGCCTGCGGGGATTGACTTGGACCGCCGTTTCTTTTGAATAGACCGGAGTTCAACCTGTTCCAGGTTTATGCCGACCGATTGGAGTGGATCGACTGCGCCGTCGCCGCTCCTGCAGTCCCTGACGCATAAAGGTTTCGGTCGTCGCGGTTGCAGCAGCGTGATGAATTTGATGGGGTTCTCCGGCCGGTGGATATCATGCAGTCATTGATCGTGACGGGTGGGCTGGCGATCCTGGCAGCGAGTTTCGTCCTTGCCTGGTTTACCGGCGGCCGACAGCGCTATCTGATGCTTTTCGCTATTGCTCTGCTAACGGTGGACGCGGCCTTCATAGGCATGTTTCTCCGTCCTCACCTGCCGGATAATATCGCGTTGCCGTTCAGCAATATGGCCTTCATCGCCGCCCAGATCACCTTCGGGGAATCTCTGCTTCAGCGGCGAGGCAAGACTTTCGGTCGGACGTTCATAATCGGCATGTTCGTCCTCCTCAGCGCGGTCTATGTCACGCTCTATTTCACCTCGACGATCGAGATCCGCACCGCCGGCATCAATGTCGGCCTGATCGTTGTCTTCGCCGTCACGCTCAAGCATATCTGGATCCGTCGCGAAGACACCATTCACGACAAGCTGATCTTCTGGACCTTCATCACGCTTGGCCTGATGCACACCATCCGCACGGCCGGCGTGTTCTTCAACCAGGATATCGCCAATCCCCAGTCGGTTTTCTGGGGCTTCCTGCAGCTCTATATCCTGCTTCTGGCGATGATCCTGACGCTCGAATTGCTGGCGTCGCACTTCGTCGAACGACTTGAGACGGCAAACACGCTGCGGGATCGCGATCACCTCACCGGCGTGCTGAACCGCGCCGGTTTCGAGCGCGCGGTCGGCGCCATTTATGCCGGGCGGACGCGGGTGATGGTGAGCCTGGTGTTGATCGACATCGACGAGTTCAAGGCGATCAATGACGCGCTCGGCCATCCGGCGGGCGATGCGGTGCTGCGGCGCGTCGGCGCGGTGCTGATCGATCAGTCGCGCGCCGGCGACATCGTCGGGCGCATTGGCGGCGACGAATTCGCGATCCTTGCCGTCGACCTCGGTGCGGAAGGGGCGGGGGCGCTCGGCGAGCGCATTCGCCGGCGGCTCGACGAAGATGCCGCTTCCGGAAAGGACCGGCAGCTTGCCGCCCGCTGTAGCGTGGGCGCTGCGACCATCAACATCGAACGCGGCTACGAAACCCTCTATGAAGCCGCCGATGCGGCGCTTTACGAGGCCAAAAGGCTGGGCCGCAACCGGGTGGTGAGCGGTTCCGTCGACGTCGGCAGGGAGGGAGAGCAGGGCGGCGCGCGCGTGGTGCCGTTTATAACAGAGCGGCGGCGCACGGACATCTGAGCCGCTTTCGGACGCTTGCCAGATTTTGTCTTGCTTATTGCTTCCGAAAGCCTTAAACGGCGGCACTAAACCGGTTCGCCGGGGCATCCGTGTTACCAGTTACAGGAAGCATTCACATGGCAAAAGCAAAGTTTGAGCGGAGCAAGCCGCACGTAAACATCGGCACGATCGGCCACGTTGACCATGGCAAGACGTCGCTGACGGCAGCGATCACGAAGTTCTTCGGCGATTTTCGCGCGTATGACCAGATCGACGCCGCTCCGGAAGAAAAGGCCCGTGGCATCACCATCTCGACCGCGCACGTCGAGTATGAAACCGACAAGCGTCACTACGCCCACGTCGACTGCCCCGGCCACGCCGACTATGTGAAGAACATGATCACCGGTGCTGCCCAGATGGACGGCGCGATCCTGGTCGTGTCCGCCGCCGACGGCCCGATGCCGC